>JAZRAG010000077.1:0-1030 GCA_045634445.1 Candidatus Spyradenecus sp.
CCGCGCCGCCACCTCTTGCCATCGTATCAGCGAACTTCGCCGCAGAGGCGTTTGCCTTTAGATAGGTCGTTCCCGTGAACGCCGAAAGAAGTTGCGTAATCGCGTCTGCCACTCGCGTGACGAGGTTGATGATGGCAATCATAATCGGCTCAACTGCGGCAAGCAACGCCGCAAACGCCGCGCCAAGTTGACCCTTCATTTGGTTGCCTGCGGACTTCATGCGGTCGAGTGCTTCGGCGAACCGATGCCCCTCATCGCTCATGCCCGCGCTGAACTGGTAGGCCATCTCAAGCCCTTCCTTGAAAGCCTGCGTGATAGCCTTGATGATGCCACGGATAATGCGGTAGAAAGCAATACGCTTGAGAGATGCGATGAAGTTGCCGAGAGGGGTTTGGGTCTTCTTAACCTCGTCCGACAAAAACGAAATACCCTTCCCCGTCTTTTCGATTTGGGCTTGTACACGCGCCAACGCATCTTCCGTCTTGATAATCTGCATACGGATGGATGCGGCCTTCTCGGTGTTGCCCTCTCCGAACGACTTTTGCATTGCGGCGTTAAGTGACTCAAGCTTCATCTCAAGAAGTTCTACTTCGCTTGCCGCAGTAATCAATTCGCGAGTATCAATAGGTACAGGGGTTTTAGCTTTGGCTTGCGCCTCAATCCTATCCACTTGAGCCGTAGCGTTGAGTTGCTGTTCCCTAGCCCGCCATGCGCCCGCTTCGTCACCCTTCTTGAAGGCATCCTTCATTTTCTGCACAGAGTTTTCCACCCTGTGAACAGCCGCATCAAGCTTTTCTGCGCTTGCAATCTTTGCCTGCAAATCATCAGAAAGAGGATTGCTCGTTACCGACTTGATGTTAGAAATAACGCCCTTGTCGGTAGACTCGATACTTGCCTGTAGTTTCTCGCCAACGCTTTTCGGGACTTTCGCCGTCCCGATTTGCTTGAGCAGGGATGCGTAGGCCTTTAGGTCGGGAAGAACCCCGCCAAGTGCCTTGCCCATCTCCGCAATCGCGTTTGCTACCTTGGT
>JAZRAG010000078.1:0-64083 GCA_045634445.1 Candidatus Spyradenecus sp.
TTTTCAATCAATTGTACTACTGATTTACTGTCCTAAATAATTGGTTTGCAATCACTTATTTAAATAATTTTATCCCCAAAACTCTTTTTAGTACAATGCATCTTCAAATGTACTATTACGCAAACCCCAAAAACGCATTCCTAATATGCATTTTCCCAAAAATCTATAGTACAAAACTCGTTAAACTGATAATCTAAATATGACAAGTCATTGAATTGCTTCAGTGATTAGACGACATGTATACTTTTTCTTTAAAATCGTTTTTAATAAAAATTTAAGAAAGTCAAAATTAAATACTTTAAACAATTCAACTGTTGTTTCAAATTTCTTATTTGATAATGATGTAATTATTATTTTTCTACCGTAAAAATTTGCATTAACATCTTCCCAATGGAAAAACTTCTTTTCTGGTGAGATAATTTTCCAACGAGAGAGAACAATCCCATGATTAAAAAGTTCAACAGGGCCAAACTTAACACCTTCGCCATTCGCTAATTTATCAAGCATTTTAGCAACAATATGTGGTCCAACGACCTTAAGAAATGTATGAATAAAACCTACATAAGTTGATTCTCTAGCCATCCCACCTAAACATAATACATTTTTCTCCTTACCTTCAGGTGTTTCTATTTTCATAACAATAGAGTAATTTGTTGGCGTAGGAATTTGATTGATTATTTCTTGTTTAGCCCAATACGAAAATCCTGTAATAATATTAATTGGAAATCGTTTATTACCAATCGTTACTGCATAGTTAGTAATTTCCATAGAACGATTAACGAGAATCCCTCGTGAAATGGATAAATAAGAGATTTCTTTACCTTGTGGTATTGTAGATTGATGGCTGACTTTTCGTGCATTATTTTGAGAAGGCTGAATAGTGCTACCACAATTAGAGCAGAAGCGTGCACTCTCATTAACTTGTGTACCACAATGCGAACAGAACATAAACTTACTCCACTATAAATCAATAACAACACGAATATATCACATTAGCATCATAATGTCTAATTGCCGTTAGTTACATTTATCAATCTTTCAATCAATTGTACTACTGATTTACTGTCCTAAATAATTGGTTTGCAATCACTTATTTAAATAATTTTATCCCCAAAACTCTTTTTAGTACAATGCATCTTCAAATGTACTATTACGTAAACCCCAAAAACGCATTCCTAATATGCATTTTCCCAAAAATCTATAGTACAAAACTCGTTAAACTGATATAAGCAGTCCCAAAATGAAACTAAAGATTTCATTTCTTCAATACTTTGTACTATATTTGCCCAGCCGGAACTTATTCATTTACAATAACTTATCTTGAATATTTTATGGCGGGCGATTTTAGGCTTAAAATCAGTACAATCTGTACTATCCGTGCAAAATTTAAACAGTACATTTTTTTGGGGGCCAACACTTTGAAGGGGAAATTTCCTCTCGGGAAGAAATCTTAAATAGTACAATTTTTAGGCGGGGACTTTTTAGCCCTGTATAGAAAATTCTAGAAAATAGTACGATGCCCTGAAGACGTGAAAGGTACCATATTGATAAGGAAAATGGTACCATATTCTGTTGGTAAATGGTACCATATTCTTCAGCAATATTAGCATTTTTCAATTTGAAGAAGGCTATGATTCCATTTTCAATATTAGCCTTTTTGATTTAAAAAATGGGTGTAGCGCTTCGCGAAGGAGTTTTAGAAACCACAGAATACAGAAGGATATGCGCCCGAGCACAACGTGCTGGGAAATACACAGAAAAGGGGCTACAGGTGGGGATTAACGCTAAGAACACAAGGAGAAGCGTCGAGCTTTTCGTAACACAAGGGCTTTGCCCACGAAAAGCCAACGCATCTGCGAAGCATGTAAAGGGCTGCAGGTGGGGGGAGTGGCTGCGCCACGGAGCAATTAAATGATGCACTATCCCTTTTATCGCTTCTAAGGAAAGCGCGCATCACCCCATGGCTTAACGCATCTGCGAAGAACGGACTCCCCAAAGTCCAAAACCGCATATGTGCGAGCGGCGAAATGTGTTCACGAAGCAGACGGAAAATCAACCACAGATTAAGCGAATAGGGTCGCATGCGGAATTAAACCACATATGAAACGAATTGATAGAAATAGGACTACAAGAGGTGTAACTGCAACTTGCCATCAGGAGTTGCCAGTATACTTTCCGACGACATCACGTCCGTAGCAGGTAAACTCCCAATTGCCTTTTCCACATTGGCCAAGGCGGCATTCTGCGTCAAGCTCGCCTCAGCAATGATTGCCCTACCGTAAGCGACTCTGATACGGCTACCTGTGTTGCGGTTCATAGTGAGCCAACAGAGTTTCAAAAAAATTACGGATTCCCATAAAAACTCCCGGCAGTCTTTCGTTCTCCGAATATAAAATTGGCGATTTTTTCATACTCGTTACTGTCGTTCGTAACAAGCCTCAGCAGAGGAATATTGTTTTTGGCAAAAATGCTGTTTTTCAATTGATCCCGTTTGGATTGCCTGGTTCCGGATTTATGAAAATTGTAACCATCCACCTCTATCCCGAAACAAGGAGTTTTGCCAAATTTTTCGTAAATCAGGAAATCAATATGAGTATTGGCATTACTCAAATACACTGCTTCCTCTTCTGACAATCTCGGATTACTCCGGAATATCTCCCGCAAAGGGATGTGCATCCGGAAACAATAACGTCGGTCAACATCATTTGCCTGAAGAATCCCGGATAAGACTTGATATATAATTTCCTCTGCTGGGGAATCAAAAAATAAGTGTTTATACTGATCGCAGTTTAAATGTTGCTGATATTCATCGTAAAGCATATCAAACACCGAAGTGATATTCCCTTGCGTAAACGCACTCTTGTCTAAATCATAATAACGGATATAATTTACTAAATCCCCGATGCAATTATCCCATTGCTGGTTTGAGGATGATACCACCAGATGAAATTCTTTTTTCGCCCGGGAAACGGCAACATTGATCAATTGCTCATCGGCAGTAAAATCGGATATTTGATTATCCACGGTTGACATAATGATCACATCTTTTTCACGCCCTTGAAATTTGTGGACGGTGTGACCGCCAAGTCGTTCTGCCTGTTCCCGGAAAGGCGAACATAAGCCAATAGAGTCTGCGGGATAATGGTGATTTTGCACCAAATCATTGACCAAATTATCAATCTCCTGGCATTGCCGTAAGTTAAAATGTCCACGGGCATGATTGCCGGGAGCGGTAAAAAGCACTTTCAATGCCGGATTATTGCTCCATTGCGAATGGATCACCAGGTTATTGTCATAAAATTTCTGATTGCAAAAGCCAATAATCAACGGATCACAGCGGTAATGTTCGCAAAGGGTAGTATTGGGGATTGCCGGAAGTGCCTGCTGCAATGAACTTAAAATACTTTGCCCAGCGTGATATTTATATTCATCGGCAATGTTGCACGAAGAATTCAATCCTGTCAATTTCAACTCATCTTCGGCAGTAATAACACACGGCAGTTGTTTATCATCCCCCACAATGACAACATTTTTTGCACAGGCAATCGCCACTGCTCCGGTACAGAGATCAACCTGTGAAGCCTCATCCATAATCAGCAAATCAAAACCGCCTCCCGGCATAAAATGATTTATCATAAAGGTTGTTGATAACAACACCGGATATTCAGACAAAAAATCTTCATTCCGTAAATCCGATTTATAAAACTTTCTCCGTTCTTTATGGCAGACAGAATATTTTTTGCGTAATTTCACCTTTAATAATTGCCATGACAACAAATTGAGAGTTTTGTGCTTATTTTCAAAATCAGCATTGGCGAGAGCTTTTTCAAGTTCGGCAACTTCGCTCTGTAATTCTGAAGATTTTTTCTGATAATACAGTTTTTTCAGGGCAACTGAAATTGTTTCAAGCGGTTGATTCCAAAATGTAAAATTCCAATGACGGCAAAATAATACTTGCCAGAGTTTGAACCAAAACGATAATTGTTTCTGCTTAATGCTGTGCATATTGCACTTGCTGAAAAGCAACATTAACTTTTCAGAAGATATTGCACAAGGCAATTGTGGTACATTCGGATAGCATTGCGTAAATTTTTCAGCTTCAATATCCCATTCGTGAAGTTGTGAAAGTTTTCTTTTCAACTCATTTTGTTTTTCAAAAAGAGTTTTCAATTCCCGGTGTAACGCATATAACCGTTGCTCATCATGCAAAGTAAAATCAATATTTTCATTGAGCCACAACGGATAGTTAGGTTGGTTTTCTAAAAAATTCTCCTGATTGGCTTTGTTGCCGAGCAATGCAACCATAAAATCCAAGCCATTGGCGGCAGACAGTTTTTCCACAACATTCTGTATGGCGGAATTGTTGTTGGAAACGATTGCAACCCGTTGCCCATTAACAACTGCATTGACTAAAATGTTCAAAATAGTTTGAGTTTTACCAGTTCCCGGCGGTCCCTGAATCAAACTTAATGAGTTGGAAAAGGTTTGTTCAACAGCATTTAACTGGCTTTCATTGCATTGAAACGGGAAAATATTTTTTTATCCGAGGAGCAGATTCTGGTAATACTCCGGAAAGATAAGTATACAGCGGAGAATTTACCGGAATATCTTTGATTTTTTCCAATGCATCAGCAATAATGGTATTCGCTGGAGCATCCGGATCTTCAGACGGCAAATTCTTAACCATTTTTGCAACATTATGCAAGTAGTCAAGTACATCCGGCACACGGGTTTTCAGAATTTCAAAATCGCCGTGATGCAATTCCGTTTTTCTTTGCTTAGCGAAAAAGAGTTTCAAAAAGCTCCCGAATAAAACCTTTTTCTCTGCATTGAGTTCAATGCGACCATTGATTGCAATGTCGTTTTCTATGAGCGCAGGTTTTTCTGAAAAAATGATGTTTTTTCTGGCGTATGCAAAAGTTTTTTCGCTGTTACGAAAAGAAATATCGACAAAATCGCCTCGGGATTTTATAGATTCCACATCTCCTGTCAAATCCTTAAATCCCTGTCGCTTGTCAACAATTAAAAACTTCTGCTCATCCATTTTCTGCGTAATCAACTTTATTTATTCAGCATCAAATTTCTATTCTTCACAAAAACAGATGATTCTCCTTGCGCCCGCCCAGTTTGGGAGCCATTTTTTCGGTGGCGGCTTGCATGAGAGCCGGATCGAGGTCGCGGGCGTTTTTGGGGCAAATGTATTGGCAACGCATACAACTGATACAACGATCTTTATCGGTTTTGCGGGGATCAGTTTTGTCGATCGCGCCCACCGGACAACGGAAGCACAAATTCCGCATTTATCGCAAGCATCATTGGATTCGGGCTTGAAAGGAATGTTGGTAAGTTCCTTGTATGAGCCATGACTTCCGGCAAGGTTCAACTCTCCGAAAACGCCGCTGTCAAGTTTTTCGGTGATTTTTCGGGCAAATTCCGCAAGCTCCAGTGCATCTTCTTTATCTGGACGACCGGCAGCAAACTGCCAGAAAATGGAGTGTTCAGCAACAGCAGCGACCGCCGCCACACAAATAAATCCGCAACTTTCAAGAGTATCCTGCAATTCGGTCAAAGTATCATTCCACTCCCGATTGCCATAAACACAATTCAAGACCACTTTCGCCCCATTACCAGAAATCTTGAGCCGCTCAATGGCAACCTGCGGAACCCTCCCGGCAAACGTCGGAACAGAAATCAAACAAACATCCTCCGCTTGCAAAGCCATTTTTCAATATCGCAGCAAACATCCACCTCGCAAACCTCTCCACCGAGATTGCGCACCAGAATATCCGCCACCTTCTTCGTACCGACCGTCGGACTGAAACAAATGTTATAAAGCATTGTTTTCTCACGCTATCTGCAAAATCAAATTTTTAATATGTCAAGCATTTTTGCTTGATGATTTTTTATTTCTTCAAAAGTCCATGTCTGCTTATCGTGACATATTTGCATCATAATCATAAATTTTAAAGAGGCAACACTGACTTGTTTGACTTTACCAGAACTATCTAAATAATGGTCTAATTTTGTTTTCGGACTCCAGTTAGAGCCAGAGCTGTTAATATCACTACCAATCATCGCATAATTACCCAAACAATTAATCTCTATTTGAGTTGGATTGCCATTTTTTCCGTCTGCGTTTGCTTGGGGGAAGTAATGTTCTAAACTACGCCGGGTGCGTGAAAAATAAAATTTTTGAAAAACAGGTAAATCAAAATCACTGCAACCTAAAGAATCAAAAAAATTATTTCTCTCAATTGATCCTTTTTCTACTTTTTTTCCACGTAGTTCATCAGCATATTTCTGCCAAATTTTGTAATCAAGATAATTAAATACAAATAACGGAATTCCGGCAGATCTGTCGCCTATACCTGAGCCATAAATATTTTCAAATTCATTAACATTGTTTTGACAAGAAAGATTCAAATTATCATTATCTAAAATTTCATTATCAAAACTACCAGGGAGAGGTACATTGATTTCATTAAGATTATCATCTTTCAAGTAAATATCATTAAAATATTTACAAGCTAACTGCTCTAAAAATACAACATATTCTTTATAGGATTGCTTATCTGGTGTGTACCAGGCAAATAAATACAACAAAACGTATAACAAATAATTCTTTCGCTGACGAGCTGTAAATGATACTTCAAACATAGAAAGCAGTTGCAGAGCTTTATCTTGCCAATACTCATCTGTTATTAAATTTTTGGGGTATTGTCGAGCATTTTCTCCGTTTTGCCACAATTGAAGTTTCCATGGATTGTTTTCCATTGTGTCATCTTCACAGGAGTGATGCACGATAAAATTATCAAGAAAGAATTTTGCCTTGAGCAGGTTATAACAGAAATCTTTCACAAATTCTGTAGACAAACTGATTTTATCAAATTCATTAATCAATTCTTTATCATCTAAATTAAAATCATTAGGCTTGAAATCTTGCTTGTGATTTCGTATAAGAGTTAATTTCAAGACGATTAAAAGAAAATTGGAAAAATCAATAATTGGTTGGAAAAAATCTTTTTTATCCTCACTTGTTTTGTTCTGCTGCAGATTTGTTTCAAAATTCAACAAATTCTCGATTTGTTCGGTGTCAAAACAATCACAAAAATCCGGGAATTCATCAAACCTCTGGATACAAAATTGCCGAAATTCTTGTCCCCAAAGTTCAGTTTTTGAAATTTTCTGTTGAATATAAACATTCATCTCGCTGCAGCATTCCCAAACTGTATTGAATTTGCTTCCGAGCGTTCTATCATTTTTCAATGTTGCAAGCAATCGTGCTTTTATAATTTCATGTTTCTCTAACTGTTCACCACGAGAATTCATTATTTCAAAGTAGTGATTCAAGTCTATATCACGCGGTACTTTATAGTGAATAATATGCACATTGTTCAAAAAATACTTCTTGAAGCTTTCCAACTGTTCGTTAGAGATTATTTCTTTAATTGCATTTTCAGCAAAACGATACCCATTAATAAGCCCCTGATCCTGTTCCTGAATAGCACACTTGGGGAGAGCTTTTAATGTATTGTCAGATTTTTCCCGAGCACGATAGGTTAAAGGATTGGAAATAGGAATTTTCAAAGCCTTCAAAATAAGGTTAATGGTGGTTAATCGCTGTTGTCCATCAATAATTTCAAAGATATTATCACCTTTATAAAAGGATACAAGTGTACCTATATAATAAATACTTTTTTCATCTTTATTGAATGCATCAAACACATCTTGGATTAATGCGAAAACTTCATCCTTTTCCCACGCATAGTTACGCTGATATATTGGAATTTCCCAATAAGCATTTTCGCCATTATACAACTGTTCAATGGAGATTTCCTGCAAAGGGATCTTGTTATTATTCATCACTTATTATCTCCGTATAAAAAGTTAAAACGTTCAAAAAATGTCAAATAATTTTGCGGAACTCCGGCAATTATCTCTCCCCAATCGCGTTCTTGATTTTTGGCAATCATTGAAATCGGTGAAATTTTATCCGCCAGTTGTCCGAATAATCCCACAGGAGAGTCTGCTTCGGCGATTAGCTTATAAATATTGAATGAATTCACTATTTTTCCATTGCCCATGATGTAATTTTGAGCTGTTGGCCATCCTACATTATAATATTGTGCTCGCATTGAGTAAGCCCAAATAAATGCTTGAATAACAAACTGGTTCAGCATTTCCAAATCTTTTTCATCAGGCTTTTCTGGACAAAATCGATCAACATAGAGTAAAATTGCCGTATCAAATAGCAGACGAGTAATTCTGTTGCCCGTCCCATTCTTATACCTATGTAGATCAAGTGTCTTTACAATTTCGTTATCATTAATGTAATATCCGGAATATTTATCATTATTTTGAATATCCTGCAAAATATTAAAATAGTGCTTTGCGTAATCAAAGAAAGGCTTTCCAGCAATAATTGGAGTATCAATTTGAAATGGTTTCAGATTGTGCATTCCTGATACAAACGGCATGGATGAATTATTAATCATATCTGCATATGCAAATGCCCCCTTATAAAATTGCGCATACGAAAAATTATCTGCTCTGGTTATGCCTTTGAATTTTTGGATATTTTGCTCATTCAAATCCCACGCTTTATTTCCTTTAACCCATTCTTTCAAGCGGTAAAGGTAGTCACTAAAGAGAGAAGATAATGTTTTTTGATCCATATCTTCCCACTGTTTAACAGTTTTTTCTGTTATTTCAGCATCCAGATCATTCATTTCACGCAAATGATACGCTTTCAATAGATCGTGCGGATAAAGTTTTTTACCTCGAGCATTTTGCGAATCAAAAAATTGAAACGCTTCTGATAAATTATCTGTAATAACTACAATTATTTCGCAATTATTTTTTATGTACTCTAAAAGATCTGCACGCTCTTTATCATCACGGATATTTTTAACACGTCGAAGCAATGCATGAAAATTTATCGGTACATTGCGAATATTGTGCTGATTCTTTGCTAAAGGCTGCTTCAAAAATCTCAACTTCTCTGTCAAACCGTCATCAAGCGCTTTCAATAAAAGGGTAAATGTTATGATTCTTTGTTGACCATCAACGATGTTATACGTTTCGCGTTTTTCATGCAGAATCAAGGTTCCGACACGATAAACTTCTTTGTTTGTATTTTTTGCTTCTATAATATCATCAAACAATTGCAAGGTGCTTTTCGCACTCCATTTATACGGTCGTTGATAATCAGGAATACGTAATTCTACATTATCTATAGGCTGCCCGCTTGAGTTGATTGTGATTCGGTTATTAAGTAACAAATCTCCAATTTTTGCGATTGCCAAAGTTAATTTCATATTTTCACTCATGGATCAAATCTCCATTTTGATTTACTATATTCAAGCCCTGACCGGAGATGCCGTAGGCTTGGGGGATGTTTTCGTTTTGGAAGACGGCGAGGTATTTGGTCATGTTGGGAGCGAGTTTCCCGGAAAGCATTTCATCTAAAGTCATCCACTTGACGTTGCCTTCAACGGAACCGGTCAGTTCTCCGGAAAAGGTACTGGTTTTGAAAAGAAAAACAAAATATTGCGACTGTTTTATGGGATTATACCATTGAATATATCCACAATTCTGCAAGTTGGAAACGGTCAGTCCCGTTTCCTCCTGAACTTCGCGGATAATGGAAGCCACGACCGTTTCCCCCGGTTCAACATGTCCCCCGGGAAAAGTCAACCCCGGCCACGGATTCGACGGCTTGGGCAAGCGTTCCTGCACCAGAACGCGCCCATCCGCATCCGTTATCATGCACATATTACAAAGTTCAGTTTCCATTTATGACAAAAGTCCTAAAATTTCTTTTCTGCTTTTTTGAAATCATCCAATGTTCTTGTCTTTAGTAACTTGTTTTATAATCTTAACATCTTCAGAAGTCAAATCATATTGCTGAATCAACCATTTTTCAAATTCAGCGCAAGATTTCTCTATAACAACGTTTAACTCTTCTTGAGAAATTCGTGGAATCCCCAATTTTTTTATATAATTATGGGCAAGAGAATAATGATTAGTTCCGTACGGTTTGCTTGTTGATAAAATATAAAACCAAAAGATACATGTCTCCATAATTTTTTTCAAAAAAAGTAAACTATTTGTATCTTTTGCCATTGCAGCCATGCCATTATAAAATAACATGTCATTATCATCACAGTAGACGGGGACGAATGCTTCTGTGGCAATGTGCGGAAAAAATAACTTCCCTTGATTAAAAACAAATCCTTGATTGCGTCCAAACGCATACCAATAAGTATATGTTTTTTTCCCTTTGTCTCTTGTTCTTAAAATTGCTTTTTTGCTCTCCAAATATTTGTATGCATATGGATAATTTTTTTTAAAAAAATCCTCTGCCAAAAGTTTTTTTGTTTCAATATCATATGGGAATATAACATACTGTATATTTTCTGAAAAACTTTTCTCTGATGATATCTTGTTGGAATTTACAATTTTTGTGCAAACATTTTTTTCAATCTTATATTCAACACTATCTGACTGCAAGAAATAAAATGTCTTATTTTCTCTAACTGGCGAAAAGATATAAACATCGTTTTTCAATGTCGCAATACCGCTGGATGTGTCGTAAATATTTCCCAGCGGTTCTCCTGTATTTTCAATTTTTTTAATAATATCTACACTTGTTAAATTCCATCCATTGGAATTATCCAATAATTGCCTAGCAACAGGTGTCAGCATTATTTCCGAAAAGCATATTTTACTTTTCATTCTAAAATAGTTAATAAAATCAGATGATTTTTTCTTAACAATACAGATACAAGTATAAGTAGATTTACTTTTAAAAACAGGAATGCTACCAAAATCTAAAATTTCCAAATGTAATTCCCCTGAATTCAAAAAATGACGTAGATTCCGCCCATTCACACTTTTAAAAAAAGTGTTCATCGTGATAAATCCAAGAACTCCATTGGGGGCAAGCATTTCTACACCAATTTCAAAAAATGGTATATATAGATCTGGGTGTCCGACATTGCATGTTTTAAATTTTTTAAGCAATTTCAATGTCTCATCATTGAGATGGCGTGAGCAAACATACGGGGGATTACCTACAATAACATCAAACTTATCTTTACCGCAATGTTGCCTCCAATCAAAAGACAGAGCGTTCCCTGTAAAAATGTTAAATTCGAAAGAATCTGCATCTTCACCGGCAAGAACGGCGGCCAAGGTTAATAATATTTTTGATCTTTCGACGGCATATTTCTCAATGTCAACGCCATAAATTTGATTTTTATAGATATCTCTATAATTAATATGTAAATTATTATGTAAAAAATTTGCAGCAGTCAGTAAAAATCCTGCACAACCACAAGCTAAATCACAGATACTGGGCAAAGTGTTTTGCTCTAAATTTATACTATTTTTTACAATATATTCTCGTATTGCTTCTGGAGTGTAAACTGCTCCGTTAACAATTTTGTCTGCAGGTGAAATGATGAATTCAAAAACCTCAATCAAATCTTCCAAACTTTTAATCTTGATTTTTTTATTGAGCAACATGAAAAGAGAAAAGTCTGAATCATCTTTTTTTATACTCAAGGAGTTTATTAGTTTGTTTTTGGAGCATTTGACATTGTTTTGTATTAAAAACACAGAGACAACAAGACGATTGATCTCATCTGTTTTTTGAGTATATTTTGTCAAAAATTTCAACTCGTTTTTATTCATATGTCACCTCACACGAACATTGGAAACAATTTGTTCCTATTGAATACTTCATGCGAGGATTCTGCTGAAAATCCATTAAAATATGGTTCCCAAAACATATCTTGCGAAAACTTAATTATAGTCTTGTAATCATTGTCATTGAATATGGTTTCGAACTTTGGATAACATTTTCTTTCACAAAAATTGTGAAAAATAAAATGTAGGCATAAAAACGGATCCATAGGGGGATATGCTATCCGTGGAGCCTTAAACAATAATATTTCACCAGAATTCTTATCTTTTATGCCTCGTCCACCACAATGCATGTGATAATAGGGATGTGCCAAATTCTTTTTTGCTGAAGAATCATCTTGATCAAAATGCCAACAATAATGGCAATTACTACATGAGCCGCCAAAGGCAAGAATATTTATTTCATGTTTTCTTATCGCATTTAACTTGTTAAACCTATCCACAACAAATGAAACATTTGCATTTATTGCAAGAGAAACACTACCCCCGTAATTAAAGCATAACGCTGCTTGTTCTTTTAAATTAACAACAAGATTAGTAATTTCTGCATTAATACAATCTTGTTTTCGAACAAATTGAATGCGTTGTACAATGTCTGCACAATCAACAACGGAACAAGCATGTCTTTTTAGTATGCCTTGCATTTGTGCTTTATAAGTATTAAGTATGGTTATTACTGCTTGCATTTAGCGTCCTTTTCTAACTGACGAAAACGTTGTTTTGCCTCTTTTGTTGCATACTTTTTGTATTTATCACTACCTTGCAAAATAGCCTCAAAAGAAATATATTCTTGTTCTTGCCATGGATAAAGATTACTTTGTAACAACTCAAAGCCTTCAAGAGGATCCAATGCTTTCAACGTTGTCTGACAAATTGTCCAAAATCTACAACTTTGGGCATACGCAGGCAAGCTAATTGCATGCATTTTTTTTAATCCAGTTTTTTGAATAATCGCTTGAACTCTTTCTTCCGCAGTCAATTGCCTTAAAAATGTTTTACTAATATTCTTATCCCACCATAACTCAACGCCCTGCGCCCACCAACGCGGATACATAGTACTAAAGACTCCATTGTATTGGTAGGAAGATAATAAATTTTTGAGAGCCTCCCAATCTGCAGAATTTTTTGAAACACCTAATCTTGCAGCCAAAACGTCCTCTCCAATTAAAATGCCAATCGGTTTAACAATCTGGTACAATACAAAAATTGCATTTTCATGCAAACTTGAAGAGTGTTCTGGTAATAAAAAAGTATTTTCTACAATGTCTGGTAAATGGATACCTTTGGGCACAGCAAGAATTTCACATAACTTGTGATGACGTTTAATAAAATCATAGGCTTGAATGATATCTAACAGCATGCAGTTGTAGTAGTCCGGATTTTTGAGGTATTTTTCTTTTATGATAGAGTAGTCAAACAATTTACAAGAAGACATTTGCTTATAAAAGCTTGTTATTTTGCTTTCTGACGAAATAAGAATAATCGGAACATCATAAAATGACATAACACCGGGGGTGCGTAATGCTTGAGCTAAAGCGGGGGCATCATAACAATTATTTCCATTTGTCAAACGAAAATCAATAACAACTAATGAATAATTACCATTTTTCACCATTGTTGGCATTTCAGCAAAAGAATGTGGTTTTTCAAAGGAAACATTAAATTTTGTCTCCCGCTTTAATTGATTTGCTATAGTTGTAGCATTACAATCATCTATCAATAAAATATTATAAGTCATATTTTTCATAATCCTTATCTGTTGCTTGCGGGAATTCTATACGAAAACATGTGGAAAAACCTTCTGGCGGAGATACGAGTTCTATTGATCCACGATAACTGTCAACAATATCTTTGACTATCTTCAAACCCAAGCCACAACCGTGCATATCATTTTGCGAGAATTCACTGTATGCCTTGGGTGCAGTCGTAGTGAAAAATTCTTCAAAAATATGAGGTGCATCTTCTTCTGAAATACCATCACCAGTATCAGAAAACTCAAAAAATACTTTTTCATTTTCTCGTCCACAAGAAAATATGATTTTTCCAGGGACTCCAGTGCGCTTTATTGCTTTTACAGAATTGCTAAACAAATTGAATAGTATCGCAGCTAATTCTGATGGATGCATTGGTTTTGTGAACAAGCGATATTCATGTACATCTATTTCTGGCATTTCAATGTCATAATTTTTGGCTGTAGCAAGATGACTATTGCGGAAGCTATTTAAATGTACAAAAATATCAAGAGGTTCAAGTTCTGTAATAAGACTATGGGAAACAGCTTCATCGAAAAAAGATGTATACGAATACAAAGCCGCAATATTTTCAGACAGATTCTTTTCTGTCTTTAATACTACTTCTGCATCGGAAGCATTTTTACGCAACCCAACCAAATCGCAGGTTATGTAATCGACGCTATTTTTAATTTCATGGGAAAACTGAGCCATTGACAATCCAATACTCGCCAATATACGCAAACGATTTCGTTCTGCCAAATATTTTTTTTGGAAAGCTTTTTTGGCATTTTCGGCATCTTTTAACGCGGTCTTTAAGGCTTTCTTTTTCTTTCTTTTACGCTTTTGGGCTTCTATGGAAACATCATTATCTTCTTCATCAAGCTCATCAATCAAACGAGCAATATTTTTTAGTTTTATCTCCAACGGCTCCCAACTTCCGTCATCATTTTTTTGCTGAGCTGCGGCCAGTTTTACTCCTCGAGAACGATTTATTTGCAGTGTCGCTGAAATAATCAACTTAAAAAGCATATTTTTCAGTTGAATGAATGATTCCGTTTCCAGCAAGCCTTCACGGCTAGAGGTTTCACAGAAAATATTTTGGGGATCCCTAATATCAACATAACCCCAATAGTTGTTGTTACCATGAGGAGGCAACAGAACTCTGTCTCTCACAGATTTATCTAATTTTAACCAGTCATCTCCAGGTTCGCCATATGGAAGCACTCTAAAGCCATTCCTGTAAAGTCGTATTCCTCCGTGCTTTTTTGTTTCTTCCTGCAACGCACGCAATTTATTTGGTGGAACATGTTTTGCATCCAAAATGAAATAAAAAGCTTCAAATATCATTTCAGGAAGTTGTAAAAAGTGTTCTGGTATTGCTTCATTTTGCTCTGAAAAGTCAGATGATACCGTACCAGTCAAGTTTATATCAAATTTTTCACTATAAATACTATAATGAGCAATGCCTTTTTCATCTACATTACCCGTTATTTTTGCCAAAGCATAATCTGTTGCATTGAGTAAATCTGGTTTTACGAGTTTTTTCTCTCCAGCGTCAATTTTCAAAAAAGATACAGAAAAATAGTCCTTTGTTTCATCGGCATCTGCATTTTTTTCAATACAACCAGTATCTTTATCGAATTTTTGTGGAAATTCAGGCGGAGCAATACAGGGAGAAATGACATCTGTGATATAGCGATATATTCTTTTTACTGAGGTCGTTGTCCATCTGTCGCGAAGGTTATTTATTATTAATTTGGTCCCTGTTTTTTTAGTCTCTGCATCAATTGATATTTTATGCGAAACTAATGCTAATTCAGAAATCGAGTCATAATCATTCCAATCAATTTCCAACTTGAGAGCCTGTGGGGAATCGTCTGTTTTCGTAATAATTGTTAAGTTTGTTCCTAAACGCTGAACAGCAAACCGTCCAATTCCTTTTTGACCGGCTCGTTTACGAAGAAATTTCTTAGAGAATGGATTATTTATTTTATTGGCAGATGAAATACGCATAAATCCATTGATTAAATCAGCTCTCGACATCCCTTCGCCATTATCTTCTATAATTAAAGTTCCTCCCCCATTGTCTGCATCAATGAAAGATAAGGTAACAACTCTTGCATCCGCATCGTAAGAGTTTTTTACAAGTTCTGCAACAGCTGTTTCTTGCCGAGAAACCAATTCTTGGCCCAGTCTTGTTATAAGTCCGGAGTCTACTGAAAAACGTGCATATTCTTGATCGCACAGTGCAATAGCTTGAGATAATTGCAATATAGCATTATAATCAGTAGGCGTCTTGCTTAACTCTTGTGCAAGTTCTTTTTTCAAGAAAGAGAGTTTATCTGCCTGCTCGCTCATAATTATTCTCCTGCTCGTCCAGACTTAATCCACATATCCACTTCTGACAGTTTGAATTTTCAGAATTTGCCGATGCGGTGTCCAGGGAGATTTTTCTTTTCAAGGTACACATATATCGTCTCCCGGCGGACACCGAGATATTCTGCGATTTCTTTGATGAATAGCCATCTGTCTTCTATCAAATCAAGCTTTTTCATTGCAATATTCCTGAAACGCCCAAACTTTCATTCTTTTGGAAATAGTGTCACCACATATCGTTCGGGATAATATATCAATATTATCGTGATTTTTCAAACAGAAATGCAAGAAAAAGTGTTAGTTTTATGCAGTTTTTGCTGGCTTTACTTCATTTTCAGGATGTGTCATGAGAATGGAATCATTCTTGTTGTTCCATATTGCTCAAATGCCTGTTGCAAGTGTTCCTGGTCGGAATCACTGTCAGTTGCATCAGGATAATGCGAAACAGGAAGTTCCCGGCAAGAAAGAGTTCCAGCAGAATAAATATATTCTCCATACTCCAGACTGCCGCCTTCTTCATAACGAAGCAAAAAAGATTTTATGGGGGCAATTTCGTTGAGAAACTTTATCAGCGTAATGTGTCAAATAAAAAGTGCACCAAAGATGTGGTAAATGGTTGAAGATGTGTGAGTTAAGTGTGTCATTGATATGTGCACCGAAGGAGATGCGTTCTATGGGGAAGGGACGGCATGCCGTCCCTTCCCCATAGAACGAGCAGAATGTTGCGTAGAAAAGAGGCGATTTAGCATTCTTTCACACTGTGCTCGAAGTTTTACAGCATAACATTTTGGAGGTGGCGGTAATGGGATTATTTGGGCAAGTCTTTGATAAGGTGTTAAAGGGTTGTCAATCTTACGTCTATAAGAAATCCATTTGGATGTAACTCGCCGTACTTTTGAAATTTGGCGTGTACATGGAATGCAAAGATTGTAGAGTAGACTCCATTGATCACACAATTCAGTAAGGGCTTGATATTGATTAAAATCGTCAAATCTTAAATCTCCAAAAAGGGTCCGTATAATTGAGCCATTTTTCTGTTCAATTCGGTGATTGTCATTTTTATGATATGATAGGGACGTGAGCGTGTAAAAAGAACGTTGGGATAATAGGTTTTGAGAAACTCTAAAAGATGATGGTTAATGAATTCTCCACCATTATTTACATGGATGACATCGGGCGTGAATGGAAGACTTTCAAAAATGTGTTTTAACGCCTTACATGTTGCCTCTAAGCCACGATTCCAAACAGGTGCACACATACTCCACTGCGTCTCAACTTCAGTAACGTGTAAGATCCAAAAGAAACTCTCGCGCATATTGCCCCCGCAGAGTGCCACCGTGTCAACTTGAAGGACGAAAGTGCCCTTTTTCTCGTATAACGTTCCAGGTGCAGCAGGAATTCCTGCTGCAATCGTAGCGTTATTCCCGGAACGTTTATTAGCAGAACGCATCTGAAACTGGTGTGGCCTCAGAATACGTGCCATCGTTGAAGGACTCATCTGCAAAAGTTCACGAACGACCTCTGGAGAGAAATAAACATTGGGACGCGCCTCTTGGTAGTCGGCAATTGCTTTTTCAATTATCGAATGCAAATACCGGCTACACATTTGCCCAAAAGCGAACCAAATTTTAACAAGACGATCACGTGCTTCTTTTGAATACGTCGGGGCACGATCACGGTGCTTTTTGTAGACACGGCTTCCACACAATAATCGAATAACATATTTTCGTGAAAAACCTGTCATTGTAACAGCTTCATCAATCAATGCACTTCGCTCTGAACGGTGTTTTGCACGTGCATACCTCTGCTTCATTTTAGTCATGTATTCCCTCGTTGTTTTTGCTGTCATGGCGTAGCGGTTACTGCGACATAAGTTTTCTTTTTAAAGAAACATAATATCTCACGAATTAACCCATTAATCCTTGTCGGATCCTCATCATCCTTTGCCGTATTAACACTCGCATAATCTGCTTCGTCATCCAAAATTAACGTTGGGACACGTAGTGCATTAATCTCATTTTGAGAACGCTTAAGCCACTTCTTTAAAGCTGTTAGTACTGTTACATTCCTCTTACAAACAACTACAACAGGAATGTTTCTCTCGAGATTTACATTTCGCAAATCTAATATTGATTTTCCAACATCGTTATCAAGTATAGTCAAAATTAGCGGCGTCCGGCCTTCATTTTCTGGCCTCTTACCTACGCCAAGAATCTTTGAGCTATCCGTTGATTGTGCACCAACAAAATCGTTTTCCAAGCGCTCCTGTGTTTGCTTTCTAAGAGCTTCAATAGTTCCTGTTAAAACAATGAAAAGTTTATATCCAACATCTGCAGCTTTATTCATTAACGCTGTAAAGTTTATTGTCTTACCAGACTGAACATCGCCAAGAATTAAACCTTTTTGATTAAATCCATCTAACCCTGGATTTCCGAGAAGGTCCATGATTTTATCACTGGTCTCATCCAGTTTTGTTAACGGACTTTCTTTCGGATTAATTGGATTCACAAATCGGTCTGCACACTCTGTTTCCAGCTATTCTTTGAATCGATTCCAATAGAAGTGATTAAGCTGTGGTTTTCGTTCTGGATACCACGATTGCAGTCCCTGGTCTACAATTGCTCGCCCAGACACCTGCTTTAAATCACACGACGTTTTAAGTTGCTTCTTTTGTATTTCAAAGGCTTCGTCTGAAATATCTTCAATAAGCTTCAACTTTTCTTTTACTTCTTCAACTATTTCATCAATATCCTTTTCAAAAAGAAAGTCAACACCCCTCTCTTGCATCCGCTTGTGCAACGATCTGCTAACCATGACAGCAACAAGCTCTATATCTCTTCTTTTTCATTTCTTCAATACTTTGTACTATATTCGCCCAGTCATAACTTATTCATTTACAATAACTTATCTTGAATATTTTGTGGCGGGAAATTTTAAGCTTAAAATCAGTACAATTTGTACTATCCGTGCAAAATTTAAACAGTACAAAATCTTTCCGTGCAAATTAATTTAAGGGGAAATTTCCTCTCGGGAAGAAATCTTAAACAGTACAATTTTTGGTCGGGGACTTTTTAGCCCTGTTTAGAAAATCCTAGGAAATAGTACGAAGCCCTGAAGAAATGAAAATAAAGAGTCGCAAATTGAGTCTAAAGAGGCTTAAATTTTGGGGATAATAACACTAAACACCAAGAATATCACACATCATAAAGCAATGCACTCACAAGTCATATGCCTAAATATGTTTACTTTTACAAATTCAGACATTTAATTGACGTGTTGAGGATGTGAACCAGAAGGTTGTTTTAGAGGTTGTTTTTACAGAAGATGCTTGAGGATTTGACGGGTGGCGGTGGTAAGGGGTAGGGAGGAGGGAGTGGCACACCAAGTGAGGGTGTCGGGGAGTGTAGGGATGGTTTTGGGAAGGCGGGCGGTATAAACGTGGAGAATTTGACGAAAGTGGGTAAAGGTTTGGCGATGGGTGTAGACCTGTTTGAAGGCGGTGATGGGAAAGGGAAGGGATGCTTTCGCGGGAAGTTCCCAAAAACCGTCTAAGAGTCGTTCGCCCGTGTGATGCGCAAGAAGTAGGTGGCTTTCGGTGTTTTGGAGGAAAAGAACCTCTCGTTCACGCAGCGGAAGGGCTTTCTTTGCAGGAATTGTGGGGTAGTCGCTTTGTGTGTTTGTTTGGGCGGCTTTACATTCTTTGCGAAGGGGGCAGGCTTCGCACTGAGGCGCGCGAGGGGTGCAAATAAGGGCGCCAAGCTCCATCATTGCTTGATTGAAGTCGCCAGGGATTTGCGTAGCGCGAATGAAAGGGCGTAGCCAATCGGCGAGGATGCGTCGATTGGGCTCCTTACTAAAGTCGTCAGAGAGAAGGTTACGTCGGGCAAAGACTCGTGCAACATTACCATCAACGACGGGTTCGGGTTCATTAAAGCAGATGCTCGCAATGGCAGCAGCAGTGTAGGGGCCGATGCCAGGGAGTGTTTTGAGTGCGGCTGCGGTATGTGGGAGGGTTGCGTTGTATTCTGCAACGAGTTTCTGCGCGGCTTTTCGGAGGTTACGCACACGTGTGTAATAGCCAAGGCCTTCCCATGCTTTGAGAAGGGGCTCGTCAGGCGCGTTAGCAAGGGCTTCAATGGAGGGAAAGGCCGCGAGAAAGCGCTCAAAGTAGGGGCGAACGGTGTTGACTTGGGTCTGTTGCAACATGATTTCGCTCACCCAGACGGCATAAGGGTCTGGATGTCCGCGCCAGGGCATTTCGCGCTTTTCAGCGTGATACCACTGTAAGAGCCGTTCGCACCACGTTGTCATTACCAGGTGCCATTGTGTACTTTGGAGGCGTCAAAGCGTGTGCGCGCTTCGGGGAATTCTGCGGGATGGCCGAGGGCGATCGCGCTCACAGGAATAATGTTCTCTGGGAGATTGAAGGCTTTCTTTACGGCTTCGATACGGTCGTCATTGGGGTGAATGCCCAACCACACGGCGCCGAGCCCTTGTGCGCTCAAAGCAAGGAGGAGGTTCTCAATCGCGGCAGAGACGTCTTGCAAGAGGTAGGAGAGTTCGCTACGATGAGCCTGGTTAATATCGCCACATACGATAATACCTGCAGCAGCACCACGCAACATTTGGCCATAGGGAAGAGCGTCTGCGAGGGCGTCACGGCCAGCTTGTTCTTTTACCACAATGAAGTGCCAAGGGTCACAATGGCGTGCGCTAGGGGCGGCCATCGCGGCTTCAAGTGCGGTTTGAATCATTGCATCATCAACGGGCGCATCGGTGTATTTACGAACGCTACGACGGGAAAGAATCTCTGCAGGTGTCATCTCATTAAACCTTTCAAAGAAAAGGGCGTTCCGCGGTTGTAACAATGCGGAACGCCTCTATTCATGCATTATTGCTAACGTTCCACTTAGCCGAGCTGGCTGAGGAAGCGGATGTCGTTTTCGTAGAGGAAGCGGATGTCAGGAATGCCATACTTAATCATGGCGATACGTTCCACACCCATACCAAAGGCATAGCCGTAAACAGCGTCAGGATCGTAACCCACATGCTTGTAGACGCGAGGATCAACCATGCCTGCACCAGCAATTTCAATCCAGCCCGAATTCTTGCACACGCGGCAGCCCTTACCCTTACAGACGTGACAGGTGAAGTCCACTTCTACGCTAGGTTCGGTGAAGGGGAAGAAGTGCGGACGGAAGCGAACGCCGATATCTGGGCCCATCATTTCGCGAGCAAAGTAAGCGAGTGTACTCTTCAAGTCTGCCAAAGAGACGGGCTTAACATCTACGTAAAGACCTTCAATCTGGTGGAAGTTGGCCGAGTGGGTCGCATCTGTGGTGTCGCGGCGGTAGCAACGACCCGGATTGATAATACGCACTGGCGGCGGATTTTCCAACATCGTACGAATCTGCACAGGGCTCGTCTGCGTACGCAATACGGATTCAACGTTAAACCAGAAGGTGTCGCTAGGGTCCATCGAAGGATGGTGAGGAGCAGTATTGAGTGCCGTGAAGTTGTTGAACTTTGTTTCGATGTCCGGGCCATCAGCCACGGTGAAGCCCAAACGGTGGAAGATTTCTGCAGTTTCTTCAATCACGCGGCTCACAGGGTGAATCACGCCTTCTGCATGCCAACGACCAGGAAGCGAGACATCAAAGCCTGCGACAGGCGTTTCATTTGCCTGAAGGGCTGCGGACTTTGCATTGAGCTGAGCTTCAAATTCACCACGCCAAGCACCGAGTTCTTTACCAAATGCGGGACGATCTTCTGGCGACACATCCTTCATCTGCTTCACAAGCGCGGGAAGAAGGCCATTGCGCCCGAGGTATTTCACGCGTAATGCGTCAAGGGCTTCAAGGGACTGTGCGGCCTCAAGTGCGGCCAAAGAAGCGGTGTGCTCTTGCTGTAATTCCTGCAACGTCATGGGACGAAATCCTTAAATATGAAAATAAACCTCGTTATTTTACCATAAAATCAACCACTTTGCGCATATGAAGACACACTTTGTGTGTAGAGAATTGCGTGATAATAGTCCTCTACATATGTGAGTATCTCTTCTGCAGATGAAAGAAGGCTTTTACGCTTGACCATCAAAGCGAGGGTCTCGCTGTGCGGCCGCTCGTGCAAGACAGATGGGGCCGCCATTGAGGGCGTTATAACGTTTGCTTGCTGCGAGGGTGGCGGGGAGGTCACAATTGAACTCGCGGATGTCGCCGAGGGGAAGTTCGTAGAAACCGCAGGGTTGGAGTTTCCCTGTGTGGCTTAAGAAGAGAAAGCCCGAGCCTGCCATGCATCCATTGAAGGGACTTTTAGGCGGCGTTTCACGAGTCGTTGCGATTGAAAGAATGCGAGGCTCGCAAGTGACGTGAATGGGTAATACGCCTTCGTCATCAAGTGCAAGGATTTCGTTAAGAGCTGTTTCTGTTTCGGCATCGGTGAGGCATTGTTCAGAGAGTGCGGACCCTCGACCAACGGGAACCAGGAAAAAGACGTCTAAACGAATGGCGCCTTGCTTTAAGGCGAAGTCGCGCATAGCACGAAGATTACCTAAGCCTGCACGTGTAAGGGTGTGATTAAGTTGGAAGGGAAGTCCCACCTCGCGAGCAGCCTGCATGGCATCAAGTGCCATTTGGAAGGCGCCAGGAACGCCTCGGAAGGCATCATGTGTGGCGGCATCTGGACCATCTACGCTGAGGGAAATCGCACGAATGCCTGCGGCTTTGAGTGCGGTGAGACGTTCGGCATTCGCAAAGCGTCCACAAGGCGCGAGTACGGAGGGAAAGCCGCGTTGGGTAGCATGACGTACTAATTGCTCTAAATCGTCGCGAAACATCGGTTCGCCACCAGTGAAAATAATCATCGGTGGACGAGCAGGTGGCTGAATGGCTTCTGCAAGGCTATCAATGACGCGAAGCGCTTCTGTGGTGGAGAGCTCATTGGTGTAACATTCATTGCGAGAAGCACCACGGCAGTGTTGGCAGGCCATTGGGCAACGGCGTGTAATTTCCCATGCAAGGACACGAAGGGGCTTAGTCATGGCAATAGGCCTCAATAAGGGGTAAAAGGGTTGTGAGGTCAGTGAAGTCATTCACGACTGCATCTGCGCCTGCATCTCGCAATTCTGCAGCACTAATCCATCCTGTCGCAACTGCTAAACAAGGGAGCCCTGCTGCATGTGCTGCTTGAATATCTTTCGGTGTGTCGCCAATGAGGAGTCGTGCTTGAGCATCGCGTGCTTGAGCTCGCGTACATGCGATGCGCGCAAGTTCGTCGCGGTCAGGATGGTCGCTTGCGTACGCACCAAAAGAAAACCATGAGGCAAGGCCTGCGTGAATGAGTTTACTCCATGCTGTGGTGCGAATGTTTCCCGTGACAACGCCAAGGACTTTGCCGCTGTCAGTGAGCGCTTGTAAGAAGGTCTGCACACCAGGGTAGATTAGAATCGCATTGGGCGTGCGTAATCGTGCATCAAGGCGTTGAGTTAATTCAATGAAGAAATGTTCTTCTTTTGCGGGGGTGGAAATTACCCCAAACTGCGTCGCGAGATCACGAATGATGCGCGTATCAGTAGCTCCAACGAAGGAGATGTCGCTAAAATCTGCAGTAACTCCGTATGCCGCTTGAAAGGCTTCTTGAAAGGCGGGTCTTCCAAGCCCCTTTGCGTAGAGAAGCGTTCCGTCAATATCAAAGAGAATGGCTGACTTCATCGGAGACATTTAAAACCGTGATGAGATTTTCTAACCAGTCAACGGCATTGGTGAGGGAGTGGCTAGAACGTGGATTCTCTGCGAGCAGATAATAGGCGTCAGGGAATGCACGACGTACGGTATCATTGCGTACGATGCGTTCGCGTTGGGAGAGAAGGATAATCGGACGTACTAAAGGCGGTTTGCGTAAGGCCGCTTTTGGGGCACGGAGAGCCGAAAGAAAGGTGCGCGCGGGCACAATGGGTTGCACTCGATAGCTTGCGGTGGGGCAGCCTTTTGCATAACGATCAATGGGGAAACCTGTCGCGGCAAAGGGCCAGAGGAAAATCAATCGATGAAGGCCACAGAGGAAGGTTGCCATGCGATTCCCCATGTGCGGTTCAAGGAAGGGCGCACCGAGTACCAAACGATCAACGGGCGTGTCTTGTGCCACGGTAATGGCTAATGCACCACCTAAGGAGTGCCCCCAGAGTTCAACGTGTTGCGCAGTGGTGCGAGCTTCCAGAATGGCGGCACGGATGTGCGGAATCCATTCTTTCGCGGTGGCGGTGAGGCTAATCTCAGGAACAATAACGCGCCACCCTCGTGCTGCGAGTGTTTCACCTTGGCGACGCCAAGCTTCAGGAATGTCAGCAAAACCATGCACTAAGACTGCACACTTTTCTGCTGCGCGAGGTCCAAATTCTAAAGTGTGAACAGGGGTTAAATTCGGTGTGCGGCGTTTACATTCAATATGAATGATGTAGACTACTTGAATGAGCGCCCACACGGCTAAACTCCAAATAGCCGCGATTGAACCCATGACTATCCACCAGAGACCAAAGCTACAAGGTAAGAGTAGGCTTGGCCAAAGCACGCAGGGTGAAAAACGAGAGATGGGCATCTTTTCCATGGCAAACGCTTCAAGGGGTTAGAGAATTCCCGAGGTAGTGTCTGGGTCAAGTGTGGGACGCGTCATCTTTGGGCGTGCGCCAAAGAGTGCCGTACCGATGCGGACGTCGGTGGCGCCTTCTTCAATAGCCACCTCAAAGTCTCCTGTCATTCCCATTGAGAGGTGAGGAAGCGGAATGCCAAAACGTGCCTCCATCTCATCACGTAAGGTGCGCAACCATGCGAAATAGGGGCGCGCATGCTCAGGATCAAGATCAAAAGGTGCCATTGTCATCAATCCTGTGAGCGTGAGCGCTTGATTGTGTGCTAAAATGTGCTCAATGGTTTGTGGCAGGGCTTCAGGCGTAAGGCCATATTTTGAAACTTCGCCAGAGACATTGACCTCTAAATAGAACTCAGGACGGGTGCCTGCTTGAAGAGAGGCTGTTTCGAGGGTATCAAAGAGCTTGATGCTGTCTACAGAATGGATTGTTTCGAAGAGACGAACAGCTTGTTTTGCTTTATTGCTCTGTAAGTGGCCAATTAATTGCCATCTTGCACACGAAGGCGAGAGCGGAATCTTCCATGCAGCTTCTTGAACTTTGTTCTCGCCAAAAATACCCATCCCCGCATCAACAGCGTCACGCACTACATCAGGGCCATGTGTTTTGGTTACTGCGATGAGTGTAACATCATCGGGCTGGCGTCCCGAGCGTTTGGCGGCTGCAGCAATGCGTTCTAAGATGCCATCGTAAATGGGAATAAGGTCATTCATTACCAAGGTCTCACTTGAAGAAGTTGCGTAATGCGAGTGGCGGACGGCAGGGTTGGTGTGTGTCGGCAGTGATGAAGGCGAGGGTTGTTGTGCCATCAAGGATGGGCTCTCCTGCTTCATTGACCACTTCATAACGGAAGGTAATGCGCGAACGCACGGGCTCTTCTACATAGACGTGAATGATTAATACATCATCGTAGAAGGAGGAGCGGTGATAATTGAGATTGATGTTCACAATTGGCGTCATTACGCCAGCTGCTTCCATATCAGCATAGGAACCATTACCCGTTGCGCGCAACGCTTCTCCGCGTGCTTCTTCAAGGTAGAGGAGGTAGTTGCCGTGCCAACAAACCCCCATCTTGTCGGTTTCGGCATAGCGCACGCGGACACGATGTTCGTAATGATACGGCAACATACCTTAATCCTCTCTTGAATTGATGGTTTACTTAGCCTTTGTCGAGGCGCGCTTCTTGGTGGCGGTCTTCTTTGCTGCAGGAGTGCGACGCGGTGCTGCGTCCTTAATTCCGTGTTTGGCGGCGAGGTCTGCATATGCAGGAATCTGTTCGCGATAACCACGAACGAGCTTCTTGAGCGCATCAAACTGACGATCCGTCAAGAAGTGCTTTTCTGCAAGCTGCAACTTCAAGCTATTGATGAATTCCTTATCATCGTAAGTACGCTTACCGTGCTTAACGGGAGGATTCCACTGCGAAACCGTTTCCAAGCTTGTGAGCAATTCCAAAGAAGGCGCTTCATTATTGGGGCGTTCTTCTGTGACGCTACCATTTGCAATCTTGCGCAGAATTTCCAACTGCTTAGCCGAGAGCGTACCCTTGGTATTGTACTGCTGCTTGAGTGATGTTACAAAACGCGACTCCCAGTCATTCAAGGTCAAGGCGTCAACTTTATTGAAGAGACCTTGCACTTCGTCTGGATCAGGCGTAGTCGGCACAGGAAGATTGCCCGACTTCGGCAAATCAACGCGATAGGAGATGGCCATACGAATCAAGGTGGCCAACTGTGGCTTCGTCACGCTCTTTTCGTTGTAAGCAGCGCACATGTCATTATAGTAGGACTCATCGCTCCAAATGACCTTGCCATTTTTGCCAACAGCAGGAGCCTTCCATTCGGTTACAGTGGAGAGTGCATCCAAAACCACCTTCACGCGACTCAAATCTGCCGCCAACCACTCTGTGAGCTTCTTGTAGAAGGTGTCCACTTCGTCCACCCAATACATCTTACCTTCAGAGATATCGTCAAGCGCTTCTTCCATCAAACGGGTAAACTCAACGTTGACAAAGTCAGGCACTTCATTTAAAAGGTAATCCGTTGCCGTAATGCCCACTTCTGTGGGCGTTAAGACGTGAGCCTTGCCGCTATTTACGTATTCACGATCCAAAAGGGTACGAATTGTTGCAGCGTATGTAGACGGACGGCCAATGCCCTTTTCTTCAAGTTCCCTCACCAAAGAAGCTTCGTTGTAACGCGGTGGTGGTTGCGTTTCCTTACTGACGCAACGCCAATCCTTGCAAGTTACCACGTCGCCATTTGACAAATTCGGCAACTGACGAACTTCGTCTTCTTCGCCTTCAGTACGCGAATTCGGCCATGCGGCTAAATAACCCTTGAAGACAGTCTTCGAACTTGTTGCAGAGAAACGATACTCGCGACGCAAACCTGCTGCATTCTCGGGCTCAAAGTAAATGGTCGTACGTTCAATCGTTGCCGGTGCCATCTGGCTTGCCATAAAGCGACGCCAAATGAGTTCGTACAACTTCGCCTGGCGTGGGTCTGCGTTAGCATCTAACGCATTACGCGTGATGTCTGTGGGGCGAATAGGTTCGTGCGCCTTCTGTGCATTCTTCACCTTATTCTTGTAGAAGTTCGGTGTTTCAGGTACATAATTGGCACCAAAGATACGCGAGATTTCAGCGGCGGCTGCCTTGCGTTCTTCTTCATTAATCTTCAAGCCGTCCGTACGCATGTAGGTGATAAAACCGTTTTCATAGAGACGCTGGGCCAATTGCATCGTTTGGTCTGGAGAATACCCCAAATGCGTTGCGGCGGCCTGCTGAAGCGTAGAGGTAATAAAGGGAGGCTGCGGACGCTTAGACTGTTCCTTACGTTCAATAGCCGTCACCACGGCATTACGACCGCGGAGATCGTTCAAACACGCTTCTGCTTCAGTGAAAACAGGCAAACCATAAATTTCTTTGCCATCTACGGTGAACTTGGGCGTCTTACCATCTACAGAACAAAGCTGAGCTTCAAATTCTGCGCCCTTTTCCAAAAGTGCGCTCACCACATGGTACTGCGTTGGGCGGAAATCATTAATTGTGCGTTCGCGATCCACAATCAAGCGTAATGCTACAGACTGTACACGACCAGCACTCTTTGCACCCTGCACGGCATTATCAATCAACTTCGACAAGCGGAAGCCCGACAAGCGGTCAATCACGCGGCGAGCCTGCTGCGCATCCACGAGGTCCTTGTCAATTTCGGTCGGTTCTGCTAAAGCTGCCAAAACCGCCTTCTTCGTGATTTCATTATAGCGTACGCGATAGAACTTACGTTCGCCCGGGATATCCTTTAAAACTTCATAAAGGTGCCATGCGATACTTTCCCCTTCACGGTCAGGGTCGCTTGCTAAATAGATAACAGAAGCTTTCGCAGCGGCTTTACGCAATTCATCGACGATTTTCTTCTTATCTTTCGGGATTTCGTAATTGGGCGTAAAATTCTGCGAGATGTTCACGCCGAGCACAAACTTCGGCAAGTCGCGAATGTGGCCTACAGATGCCATCACCGTAGTATTTGGTGCGACATAATCCGCAATCTTCTTCGCCTTCGCAGGAGATTCTACAATAACTAATGAGGTTGGTTTATTGGCCATGACAAGGTCATCCTTTCTTGAAATTCACTTAAAGAAATAACATTGATGAATGCCCTTTTGCAAGCATTTTTTATCAACGTCTCTCCTATACTATATATAGTATAAGTTTTTTGGGCCATTGGAGAGGAGATGGCGTTTTGCGAAAAACTGCGTCAAAAAGCCACCCAAGAAAGAGGATGGCTTAAATGACAGAGGTATTTAATGACGGAGACGATTCCCAGATTCGGGGTCAAAGAGGCAAATCTTATCCACTCGCGGACACAAGAAGTGCGCTTCGCCATGACGTAAAAGCCAATCTGGCGGCGTGCGAGCCGTTACACGCGTGCCATCAATCGTAAAGTGAACGTACGCTTCCGCGCCCATTTGCTCCACGATATCCACCTTCGCTGCTAACGCATTCGCAGTTGGTGCAGATTCAAGCGAGGCAATCAAATGTTCTGGGCGAATCCCCACGAGGACTTCCTTGCCAGCAGGGAGAGAGGGCATGGAGCCTAACTCGGGGTGTAACGTACCTGCCGCAGAATGAAGCGCGCCATCAGCCATCACTGTCATACGCAAGAAATTCATTGGAGGCGTACCAATGAATCCCGCCGAAAAACAGTTGTTTGGATCATTATAGAGCGAAACAGGGTCCGCAACTTGGCGAATGTTACCACGCTCCATAACAACAATGCGGTCGCCTAACGTCATTGCCTCTGTTTGGTCATGGGTCACGTAGAGAATCGTTGCATTTAAACGTAAATGTAAACGGTGAATTTCTTCACGCATCTCCACGCGCATTTTCGCATCAAGATTTGAAAGCGGTTCGTCAAAGAGGAAGACCTTTGGCTGACGCACAATCGCGCGACCCAAAGCCACGCGCTGACGTTGTCCGCCACTAAGTTGTTTTGGAAGGCGCTTCAAATAATCTTGCAATCCCAAGACTTCAGCTGCTTCATCAATGCGTTGCGCGATTTCAGCCTTCGGGGTATGACGCAATTTTAGGCCAAAAGCCATGTTCTCGCGCACCGTCATATGCGGATACAACGCATAATTCTGGAAGACCATCGCGATGTCACGATCTTTTGGCGGCAAATGATTAATCACGTGCCCATCAATCGCAATCGTTCCAGAGGTAATCTCTTCAAGCCCAGCCACCATACGTAGCGTTGTACTCTTGCCGCACCCTGAAGGGCCAACAAGGACTAAGAACTCGCGATCGCGAATGGCTAGGTCAAAATCTTCCACCGCTACCGCACCATTGGGGTAGACCTTGCGAACGTGAGAGAGCGTAACTGTTGACATTGGCGTAAAAGAGAATTACCACACGCGAACCGCGAAACTACGCGGCCCACGTGTGAATCTGGATTCAAACACCTTACGAACCAGGATGCACAAAGGGTTCATTTGCCTTGCACATCGGGCAGTCTGCGGGTTCCCACACCTGAGGTTCAATGTGGAGCAATGCATACGTCGGATAGTCAAACTTAGCCTTGCCACCCGAACGATCCACCAAAACCAATACTGCAGCCACTTCACCGCCTGCAGCCTTCACGATATCAATCGTTTCCTGTACGCGGCCACCACGTGTAATCACGTCTTCCGCCACGACATAGCGCTGACCAGGGATAATCTTGAAACGGCGCATCTGAAGCATGCCTTCAGCATTCTTTTCAGCGAAGATGCACTGCGTGCCAAGAGCCTTAGCCACTTCGTGACCCACCAAGATGCCGCCCAAAGCCGGCGAAATCACGCCGTCTACGGTACCGATGTCGGCTTCTTCCTTCATGCGACGCACCAATTCAGCGCAGAGCGTCTGTGCATGATGCGGCCAACGCAAAACTTCAGCGCACTGGAAATAACGATTGGAGTGCAACTTCGAACGCAATTCAAAGTGGCCTTCCAAAAGGGCTTTCGTATCCTTAAAAATCTGCAAAACATCATCGTCAGTCATGTGAATCACCTTTCAATAAATAAAAAAGTTAACTAACCCCCTTAGTATACCACCACCCGACAAAACAAGCAAGTCAGATTCATGCGTCAAACGACTATTCTTGTTCTAAAAAAGGCTTGCTTTAGAAGGCGTCTTTTGATACTATTAATGCACTTTCGTATGGGGCGGTAGCTCAGTTGGTAGAGCACCACGTTCGCAACGTGGGTGTCGGCGGTTCGACTCCGCTTCGCTCCACCATACAGGAAGAGATGATGAATGAGACGGGTTTTGCCCGTCTTTTTTTGTTTGGAAAGCCTGTAAATTCAGGCTTAGGGCAGACGTGAGGGAGTTGTTGCTGGAGTTAGAATACGGGGTGACGTGTTTATCCTTTGAAACGGACAAAAGGCCGAAAACGAGAGCCAGGAATGATTGGCGGGCTTGGGGTTGGAGATGTTGCAGTAAACCCGATGGAGACCTTAATTTTTCAAGGTTTTGCTGGTATTGCGTGATGGCTTTATTGATGCGATATTCCGCATTAATTGGAGAGTTAGACTTTTCCGTTATGGTTCGGCGGTATTCGGCCGCCTTTCGTTCGTAGGTGGCGTCGTCAATCTTGCCGTCCAGATAGGCATCTGTGAGCTTATCGAGGCGCGTTTGGGCTTGCGCAACTTCTTTTTCGGCAACGTTTTTTGCCGTGCGTTCGTGGGCGATGATTTCTTTCGCCTTTACCCTGAAAATCTCAATCGCCTTTCCAAGGGCTTGCATCAGAATTGGCAATTGGTCCAACAGTTCGCGGATTTGTTCGCCGATGATACGATTGCTGACGTTGATATGGTTGTGGCGGCACTTGTAATACAGGTGACCTTTCGAGCGGTAACCTACTAAGGGCGTGCCGCATTCAGCGCAGATGAGCAAGCCGTGGAATTCCGGAGGATCTGGCACGCGGTGTTGGACGCGCTTATTGGCCAGGATGACTTCGCGTTCCTCCGGCGTAATCATGCCAGGGAATGCAGCTGGAATTGGTTGGCCGCCTGTGATAGTGCCGCAGATGATACCGGCGTAAATGTGGCGAGATGGTATTGCGACCGCGCGCTTCGGTGGGATTCCCAGGGATTCACACGTGGCATAATATTGCGCCTTGGTAATGATGCCAGCCGCGAGAGACTTGAGGGCGTGCTGAAGGATGCGGCCTTTGTCGGTAATCTCAAGAATGGGTAGGCCATCGGGCGCTTTGGTGATTTTGAAGCCCATTGGCGCTTTGTAGCACCAGCCTCCGCGCATGGCGGTCTCTACCATGCCACGCTTGCAACGGTCTGCGCGTTGCTGATTGTCAAACTGTGCGACCGATAGCAGGAGCGTGGAGACGAGCTCGCCCACAGGGTCCTGCGTGATGTTTTCGGTGGCCGAAAGCACGTCTGTGCCGTGCTTCTTTAGGGTGGTGCGTAAAACGAGACCGTCTGAAGTATTGCGAGAGAGTCTATCAAGCTTCCAAACGACAAAGGCGGTCGGTTTTTCGCGTGCGCAAAACTCTAAAGCCTCTTTTAGTGCAGGGCGGTTTGCGGTTTTTGCCGAAACACCGGCGTCGGTAAACGTGCGAATGACAGAGAGGCCCTGCCGATGGGCAAAAGCCAGGCAATCATTCAGCTGCGAGTCAAGAGATGTGCCCGTGACCTGCTCCTCTGATGATACGCGCGTGTATACTACTGCCGTCTTCATTCGTGCAGCGCCTTAACAGTTTCACGTTTTTTGGGGATGAATGTGGGGAAACATTTGTCGCAGACGATGCCTGAAATTTGCTTACCTTCGTAAAGTGCTGAGTGCGCATTCCTGCGAGGCTTCCATTTTTCGCAGACGCAACAACAGAAGCGCGTGCCACCTGAAGCGAACGCGCGCTCAACGGAATACGCCTTGTTACTGGTCGCATCTTCTTCTTCTTCAACCATGTATGCGACGGTGGCAAAAGCTTCGGCCTCTCTTTGCGCTTTGCGTTCGCGCTTTTCGGCGATGACTCTTTTGCGATATTTCCGGTAACGACAAAGGACTGTCAACGTGAGCAAGGCAAAGACTGCCACGACAACGGCATCACCGGTCTTTTCACCCTTTGCGAACATTGCGACAGAACCTGCGGAGAATATCAGCAACAGAGTGGCCAGAAAAGTTTGAATGATGAACGATAAAATCATGGCAAGACTCCTTTTCCTCTTTTAACGGGTATAGTTTAGCATTTTTTGAGTGTGTAGGAATATACCGAAAAAGTGAAAAAAGGTTAAAAAAAGTATATTTTTTTAGTTGACATAGGTTTAACAAACCTGTTACAATAGCGCCGTTTTCGAGAAAGGAGTACGAAAATGGCTAACATGCCGGACGTTAATAAGGTAATTCGGTCAGTTCAGATTCCGCTTGAACTGATGGCACGCCTTAGGAAGTTGGCAGAGGCACGTCAGATGACGGTGGGTCAGTTGATCAACTTTATTTTGCATGAGCAGCTGGACCACATTGCCCTGGATGAGAGTGACTACGAATGGATTAAAAACGAGGTGCGAAAGAATGAAGAAAAGCGAAAAGTTTGATTTAACCCTTACCATGGAAGACGCGGCGAAGATTCGCCGCGTTGGTAAGGGAGAGGATGCTGATATTCTTTTTATTTTGTCCGAGGGTTTAACAAACCTTGAATTTAGCACTAAGGGTTTAACAAACCCGAAAGAACAGGTCGTTCGCATCTAAGTGACGCAAGGGTGCGTCACATGCCGAAACAGGAAGAAAGGAATAGAGTCATGAAAGAGTTTTGTTTGTTGGTTTTGATGGTTTTCTGGTTGCCGGTGATTTTTCCGCTGGCGGTTGTTGGCGGTTGGATTTTCACGGTTGACAAGCAGCGCGCAAAGCAGGAGATGCAGTAATAGCACTTTTCCCGCTGCACGTGCCCAGTAAAGTAAAAGCGTACAGTTGTTTCATCATCAGGCTCACGGGTGTGAGCCGCACGTGCAGCGGGGTTTATTTTTTGAAAGGAGCAGAAAAATGGTCAACAACAATGCAGAAGCAGCAGAATGCGATGAACAGTTCATCGTCGGGATTGGCGTGCAGCTAAAAGGAACGAGCGCCTCCTTGGCGATTGTCAAGAAGGAATATACAAAAGAAGATAAGCGCACGGCGCTTGGTGATTGGATTCGGCGCGACCTTCTGCAACGCATCGCGGATGTTGTCTTCACCATGTACGCGTCGCGCCTTCATGCGATGGCTGGTGGTGACACACGTGAAGCGAAGCTTGACTGGCTGGTCGAAGAAGTAGAAAAGCTTCAAAAGCGTGGGGAGAATTGACGATGAGCAATGAAGAATCAACGATGACCGGTGAAGTGACGGGGTTTGTTCTACCCGGACTTTCACCCGATGCGTATATCACGGTTTTTGGTTGCGTCGAAGAGCTCCGCGCCTTCCCTGAGCGCATGCTTCTGCGCAATCGTGAGCTCACAGAGCATTTGGCATTTGCGCGAATTATGAAGTTGCGGAATCTCCTTCAGCAGGTGCGATGGATTGCGCATGGTCGCGGCATGATCGTCTTGGCGCTCGATAGCGACACATTGGAGACGTCGGAGGAACGTCTGGCGTTGGCCGATACCCTGCGCAGCGTGGCGAATGCGTTGGATGATTTCGAACCGTGCGTGCCGTGCACTTGGGGCATCGAACGTGAGGCGCTCAACGTGATGATGGATCAGCTCTTGCGTACTTACATGGCCACGGTGTCAGCAGATGAGATTGGGAAGAAGATATGAAGATAAAAGAAGAGTATGTGATGCGGACAATTCGCTTTCCGGTATCGGTCTATGACCGATTGGAAGCGCTTCGGGCAGAGCGTTGCATGACAGTGACATCGTTGGTTTTGGCGGCTTGCGTTAAAGAATACGGACGCGTAGAAATGGTGGCAACGGAAGCGGTTCGCCCGCGATTCCCGGAGGATGATGAATGATGCGTCTGCGTGATTGGGTGCGCGTTTGGTCGCGCCGTTGGTTCGGCGATAGCAGTCTTTGGGAGCTTCTCGCATGGGCCGTTCTACTCCTGTGGAGTTTCTTGTTGATTCTCGTGTGCGTCATTATCGCCTACGCGGTGATTTTCGCCCTGGTGAACATGTGATGAAGTATGGTCCGTTCCACATTCCGCTCAGGGTCAGGCGCGTACCTGCGCCGTATCGCAACACGTCGGAATATATCGACTGGTGTGCGACTCAATTCGGGGCTACGTGGAGCAACGGCGGCAAGCGTAGAAGCCTCACGCCGATGCGGACGGACTTTGAATGCCCGAAATGGCATGAGTGGTTTGTGGAGACCTATGATTGGTACGTTCTGACGGAATGCCCACGGTGGCATAAGCTCAACTGCTTCACCACGAAAGTTGACGCTGTTGCATTCTGTGAGCGGTGGCGCGAACAAGAACGCGCCGATGAGATGGCCATGATTTTGGCAAGGAAGCGATAAGGAGTAGAAGGATGAAAAAGTACAAGCTGACGGAAGAGACGATCAACTTTCGCGGGCATAAATTGCACCGCATTCGCGCTTTGCGCAATTTCAGCGACGTCAAAAAAGGAGATCTCGGCGGCTTCATCGAAAGCGAGAGCAATCTCGCTCACGAAGACGACTGCTGGGTCTACGGCGATGCGCGGGTCTACGGCAATGCGCAGGTTTTCTGCGATGCGCGGGTTGGGCACAATGCGACGGTCTACGGAGATGCGCTTGTCCGCGATCAGGCGCGGGTCAACGGCAATGCGGAGGTCGGCGGCAATGCGTGGGTCGGCGAAAATGCGCGTATCTTTGAGAATGCGTGGGTCCACGACAATACGTCTGTCGGCGGCAATGCGTATATCTTCGGCAATGCGTGTTTTTCCGGCTATGCGCGGGTCTTCAGCGATGCGCAGATCGAACGAACAAGCGAGTACGTTGTTTTCAAGAATTGGTGGAGCAGCGGTCGCTACTTCACGTGGACGCGCTCAAATAACATGTGGTGCGTTGGCTGTTTCTGCGGAACAGGCGAACAACTAATCGCAAAAGCCTACAACGACAGTGAAGAATCGGGCCGCGAGTATGAGCGCGTGGTCAAGTATGTTGAAAGCATTCTTGCCGATGCAAGAACGAATAAAAAAGGCGGTGAGGAATGAGTATTGAAAGTTTACAGGATGAATTGCTCCACGAAGAGGTTTTCATTTCTCAGAAAATCTACGAGATGCGGAGCAGTTTAGAAAATGAGACAAACCTCGGTAAATTGGCCCTGGGCATAAAGGAAGTCGCGCGTCTCGAAGGCTTGCAGGAAGGCATTGAAGTCGCAAGGCTGAAAATAAAAAAGCACATTGGGTGAAGGAATCAAATTGCTATTGGCTGACCGTTGGCCATGCTTGGGATGCAAACAACGGTAGAGCGAGCGAGACGATTAGCGACGGCCGCGCGAAAAACCTCAATTGCTCCCTGTTGCGGAGGGTAAAGCCTGACACGGGCCCGCTGAAGTGTAGACCAGGACAGCGCCTGTCGGAGGCGCTGAACGTCCACGGTAGTTACCTCGCTATCGGTCGCCAATGAGGGAGATCAGGAACAGAATCTGGCACGTGACGACGTGCTTTTAGCAAACCTGGGAGCAGATGGCCGTTATCTGCGATCGTAAAACGGCAACGGTGGATAATTCGCACATGGGTCTGCGCCTCACCTATCACCGAAAAGGCGCAAATCTTTATCAAAGAAAGGAAACGAAGAAATGGACATCAAAATGTCAGAACTGATTGAGGCTTTTTCTGCGCGGTTTAACTACGCACAGAAAAAGATTGGATTAAACGCAGGAAAGAAGTACGAGCAGCGTTGGATTGACTCGTGCGATCACGCGAGAAAAGTGCTCAACTGGTGCCATGAACACGACAAGCCAGACTTGCAGATCTGTCTTGTAGCAGAAGCAGCAGAGGCAAACCCAGTGGCCGTGACGCTTTATCCCCCGGTGGAATCGCAAGACGAATTGGTGAAAGCCACGGCCGATTTGCCTTTTGAAGCAGCGTCTGAGGAAATCGCAGACGAAAATGAAGAAGTGGAAGAAGCAGATAGATCTGAAGAAGCAGAAGAAATGAAAGACGAAAAATCGTTGCCGTCAATTCCTTACGTCTATCTTCAACAAGAGTGTCGGGAGATCTTAACTGAAGGATGCCCGGCGCACTTTATTTTTTCCAATAAGCTCCGCAAGGCTGCACTGGAAGCGATTGCAGACGCGCGCCGTGATCAGTGCGTGCCGTCCATGCACAAAGGCCTTCCCGTGGAACGATTGGCGGCTGCATTGATCGCCGCTGCATGCGTTGGTTTGTCGGCCTCTTCGAACGGCCACATGAAGGCAATCAATGCGGCAGGCTTTGAGCGTCTCTTCGATGACGGCCCGCACGATGAAGAGTTGGGCGCGATTAAGTGCATGCGTGACGGTGAGAGTGTTCGTTTGAGCATTACACGTGGCGCAATGTTTGACGCTTTTTTCGGTAAGGCGGCCGAATACTATGGCGTGGCCACTCTTGAGATGCGTCACAGAGTAGTGGAGAACGTGCAGGGGTTGCGTTGCCCGGAGACTTACCCGAACTATCTGCTGGCTGTAAAGCTGCCGTGCCTTGACTGTGGCGATCTTGACTCGGCGCACATCGCCATGCGCAGCAATAGCCTGTCGATGCCGGTTGCCAAATGCCTCAACGATGAGTGCTTTGCAATGTGCAAGGTGCACGGCCCGCTCGAAGGGTTCGCAAAGCGTCGCATTGCACAGGCGATTAAATTGAGCTACGAACGCCTGTTGTGATGACTTAGCCCTGCGCCGTGCCAGGAAGGAACATTGCACGGCACCCCCTTTTCTTCAGCAATAAAAAACAAGGAAATAACCCATGGAAGAACAAACAACAAAGCGTGAATGGAAGCCCGGCACGGGCGGCCTTTACCGAAACAGCTACAAGCCTGAAGGCGATCACAAACAGCCAGCCATGCGCGGCACGATCTGCTTGCCAGACGGCAAGATCTATCGCATTGCCGCGTGGACGCGATTCAATTCCGTCAACGGGGACAAGTATCTTTCGTTGCGCATCGAAGATGAAGCGACCTGGCAAAAGGCTCGTGAAGCTGCAAAGGCCGAACGTGCGCTTGCACAGGATGAAGAAGATTTGCCCTTCTAAGGCGTAGCATGGCAAGCGCATCTACAGAGGTAGAAGACACCTGCGCGTTCGTAGATGCGCTTGCTGACGCTTTGGCTGCTTTGTTGATTGAAGATCTAAAAGAAAGCTTAAACAATGACGCTTGACGAATTAGTCGCTCAGCATTTCGCGGGCGAAAAACACCGCAAAGAAGGCCGTGGCCACTATATGGTGTGTTGCCCGATCCACGGTGACTCGAATCCCTCTATGAGCCTAACAGAGGGCGATAATGGCAAAATCCTGGTGAAATGTTTTGCGTGTGGTGCTGGTGCTCAGGAATTGGCTGACCATTTAGGGTTGAGCATGTCAGACTTCATGGGGCCGAAGACGGAAAAGCCGTTGAGCGATTGGGAAGTCAAGGTCGGGCGCTTTGTGTGTCAGTACGATTATACGGACGAAGACGGGAACATCCTCTTTTCTAAAGAGCGCCGCGTCAAAACTGACGGATCTAAGACGTTTTTGCAGAAGATTCCCGCGCCTCCCGGAAGCGTTCACAAATGGAAATATGGAAGCGTCGTCAAGTACTTGGCTGAACGCAAGATGAAGCGTCCGCTTTATCGCCTGAAGGATCTGCTTTTCGCCGTGCGCACGGGTAAGCCTGTGTGGTTTGTTGAGGGCGAAAAGGACGTGGAGACGCTGCGTGATCTTGGCCTTGAAGCCACGACAACGGTTGACGGTGCCGGAGGGGGTTGGGAAGAGCATTATTCCGCTTGGTTCGATGGCGCGAAGGTTGTTTATATCGTCCCCGATAACGATAAGCCACCGGCGAATAAAAACGCAAAGGGTTGGCAAGGTCAGCAATTCGCCGTGGTTAAGCGTGCAGCACTGACTGAACGTGGTGTGAATTGTTTCGTGGTGGAGCTTCCAAGTGTGGTGCTTGGTAAGTCTGTTAAGGATATGACGGACTTCTTTGATGCCGGGGGAACTGTTGAGGAATTGGAAACACTTGCCCGTGCAGCAGAAGTGACAGAATGGCTTCCACCGTGGGCACGTTCTGACGCGCCAGAGATTCCTGATGCAGTTGATGCGGAATCGGTGACGAAAACGAGCGCAAAAAGCGAGAAGGTTTTACAGCGTTCGTGGAAGAATGAAGAGTTGCCGCTGGAGACGCGTCTACAGGCTTTTGCGGATTGGCTGAAGTACCGCATTGAAAAGCGTGACGATACAATCGCCTGGTGCGTCTCTCAGATTTTGCAGCTCGATTGGAAGGGTGTGCGCGAGATTGCGCGCTCGAAGCTCCTTGCGCAAACCGTGGTGGCGTGGTTGAATCACGTCGGGCGTTTGTACTATCACAGCGTGCATCGTGACTTTGCGACGGAGATGTTCTTTCTACACGCAGATAAAACGCTCTGCACGGTGGCCAGTGATTGGTTCTCATCGTGGGTGTCGCGCCATACTGGCATTAACCGTGAAGATGCGAGATTCAAGAAGATCCGTGCGGCCATTCAGGATGAAGCGTTGCAGGGCGAATCGGCCGTTGGTGTGACGCCAGAGTACTTCTTCGCCCGGCGTGACGGGGCGATCTATATCAGTTGCGGGGTCGGCCAGATGGCAAAGGTAACCGGCGGCCGTGTTGAGATGGTCGACAACGGGACCGATGGCGTACTGTTCAGTGTTGAAAAGGTCCTGAAGCCATGGAGGCTGACCAAAACGCCGCGCGATCCGTTTAGTACGTGCCAATTGTGGACAGGCATGGAAACGACTGCGCAGCAGAGGTTGTTGTTTAAGCTGTGGGCGTTGTGCCTTCCGCACATGTTAGAGGCGAAACCGCCAATCTCGATGAGCGGTGGCGCGGGCTCAGGCAAGACGGCCGTGGTGCGTGGTTTGTTCAGGTTATTCGGGCTTGAGCAACGTAATGTCTCCGTAGATCCGGGAGACAAAGGCGAAAATGCGCTTTGGGTGCAGCTGCACGCGGGCGGCTTGCTGTTGCTGGATAACGTGGATATCGCGGTCAAGTGGTTTGCAAACAGTCTTGAAGCGGCGTCCACCGGCGCAACGAAAGAAGTAAAGCGCTTGTATACTGACGCGGAAATCGCGCAGCTTGTGCCGCGCGCTAACATCGCGATCACGTCTCTGCGGTCGCTGTTCGCCTCTTCCCAGGCGTTATCTGACCGCATGATACATATCCACCTCGAACGTGTCAGCGGCAAGGAAACAAAGGAATCGTCTCTCTATCATGAGATTGAAGCTTGTCGTGACGATGCGATGACGTTCGTGGCGCAGACGATTGCGAAGGTGTTGGCCGATGATAGCCCGGCGCAGCACGTCAACCGTCGTCACCCTGACTGGGGCGCAATTGCCGTCAAGACGGGTAGGGCGCTCGGGATTGAGGAGCAGGCCGTCAAGGCATTGCAGGCCGCCGAAATGGATAAGTACGTCTCAAATCTCAAGAGTGACGCATTCGGTGAAATGGTGATGCGGTTGGTACGTCAGCCGATGACGGTGGACGCAGCTCACTTTGCCGAATTGATTAAGCGTGAGTATGGCGAAGACTATTATCGCAGGGCAGGTTGGAACCCTGTGAAGGTCGGAAAGTCTATCGAACGCCTCTCGGAATCGCTAAAAATCTTGTATCAATTGAGCAAGAAATTTTCACGTGGAAAAGCCATTTATTCGTTGGCTCCGTCGCAGATGATGTTGGATGAACTTCAAGATGACACCGACGCTTCCGCGCCTTCCAATTCTGAAGAGTCACCAACAAACTCTTCAAACTCAACCACTTACGCAGATTATGGTGAAGAAGATGACGTGTTCGAGATTCTTTGACGTGGTGGGGGTTGTTGGGGTTAGAGGCCACTTTCGCAAACTTCCTACTTTTTTCAATTATTTTTTATTTTTTAAAAAGATAGGAAAACACCTCCACCACCTCCACCACATGGACGGCGGCCCTTTGGATCAGATTGGATGCAGCAGGTTCGTTCTGCCGGCCCCCCTGAGCGGGTCCTTTCGCCCGTTCGTTCCACTCCTTACCCCGCTCGTCACACCACGGGAGTGTGAGTGACTAACGTTGTGAAGTGTTTTTGTTTGGGTGAAATTTATGTTGACGCAAAAATTGTTGCTAAAAAAAATCACGGGGAAAGAGGCGCGGCGGGTGGCGACGGCGGTGGCGTCGGCGGAGTTTGCCGGGGAGCTCCGGCGGCTGCGTCGTGCGGTTCGCCGTTCAATCGTTCAGGCGGGCTCGCACATTAAGCGAGAGCTTCCAGACGTGCGCCTGATGCGGTGCCGCATGGCGCTCGGTCTTGTGGTGCCTGCACGATTCGTCTGGAGCGGCATGGAAGGGCTTCGACTGTCTGACCGTGTAGGGCGGTGGTACTTCATCACTCCGACGGATCAGGGCGCAATCTACTTGCCTGATTGGTCTTTCGGGAATTGGTCGCTGACGCGCATGGGCGTGCAGATTGTTGACCGCTTTTGTGACAATTCCTTTTCACGAAATGCCACTGCGCTCCACGCGTCTCTAACTGCGCGCTCTAAAAGATGGACGGCCATATACACGTCTCTGCCAGCCTCTGCCACGGTCGGTGATGCCGTGCGCCTTTACTCTGAAGATATAGTCACAGGATGCCTTGATCATGGAATTTTCTGACTGTGCCCATTATCGCAAAATTCGCGCCACGCTTGACCGTGGCCGTCCGTTCACGGCCGATCAAGTCCGTGAGCTCCAACGCATTGCGCCGCCGGATCTGTCGCTTCTGCTTGCCCGGTCCGCTGACATTGCCCGTGCGCGCCTCGCTTCTGGTGGCAAGCTTACGGCCGCCTACCGTGAAGCGCTCGAACTAATAGACCCGTCCTATTCTGCACCGGCGGCCGCCTCTCCACGCTCCACGGCTGAACGCGTCCGCGATCATGTCGAACGGTCCAATGACATCGGCGCGCCGCCTCCATGCGTTAATCCTTCGCGTCGTGAATTGTGCCGCCTCGACCTCGTTGCCTTCGGCCAAATCTACTGCGCCAATCTCCTCGATCATCCTCCGTCTGAGAAGATGCAAGAATTTATCCGCGCCATGGCTGCAACAATTCTCACGGGCGGCAAACTCCATGTGCGCCTTCCTCGTGGCAAGGGGAAAACAACCTGGACGAAAATCGCCATGCTCTGGTCGGCAGCTTTCGCACACCGGCGCTTTTTGGTCGTTATCTCTGCCACCGTCGCAGACGCTCAAAGCATCATCGCTGACTGCCTTGCGGTCCTTGATTCGTCCGAAGAATTCCTGGAGGACTTTCCTGAGATTGCTCATCCGTTTCACGCACTCGAAGGAATTGCACAACGGTGTGCCTCGCAACACATCTCCGGCGTTCGCACCGATATCGAAATCACCGGCGTGCGCATCACGCTGCCTACCGTCGCGGGCTCCAAGTCCTCAGGCATTACGCTTCGCGCACGTGGCGTCAAGGGGTCGCTCCGTGGCCTCGTCGCTGGCCGTCAACGTCCTGACTTCGTCTTCCTTGATGACCCGCAAACCCGCAAAGATGCGTCGTCAGCTTCCGAGACGCAGAAGTTTATCTCTGTCGTCCGCGGTGATATTGACGGCCTCGCTGGCCACAATCGCGCAATGGCCACAATCATCGCCACCACGCCCGTCGCGCCCGGTGACGGTTCATCGCGCCTCGCTGACCAAGAAGAATTTCCAGACATTCGCACGATGACGGTGCCCCTGATTCTGTCCATGCCCAAGCGCCTCGACCTTTGGGATGAATTCGTCAATCGTTTCCGCGCCGATGCCATTGCCGGTGACCTTACGCACGCAGACTCCCGTGCATTCTACGTCGCCAATCGTGAGGCGATGGATGACGGTTGCGAAGTCCTCGACCCGCTTGACGGTGACCCGCTCACTGAAGAGTCGGCCATTCACCATGCCTTTGTCCGGCGCTGCACGCTCGGAGAGACCGCCTTCAACGCTGAATACCAGATGATTGTCGCACGCCCCGATGCGTCATTTGCGCTTGACCCGTCCTTTGTTGCCCGCCGCCTCAATGGATACCCGCGTGCCACAATTCCGCTCCTCTGCGGTGAGTGCGTGGCCTTTTGCGACGTCAACCTTGAAGCAGGTCTCCGTTGGGGCATCCTCTCCGTCGGACGTCGCAACGTTGCCGCCCTCGTGGCCTATGGCCGTTATCCAGAAGTCGGGCGCCTCGCGCCAGAAAACGCCACCGAAACCGAAATCTCCTCCGCACTTGCAGCAGGACTGGCCGCCGTGACGCGTATCGTGGCGGCCACGCATCTGTCTTTCAACACACACCGCAAGATGCCGCAAGCCCTGGTCTTTGACGGCGGCTTCCAAACGCCTGTTGTCGCTGCCTACTGCGCCACCGCTCGTGCGCCTTTTAAGTTGGCTTGGGCAAAGGGTTTCGGCGGTTCCAATTATCGGCCCTCCGACAAAATCGCACAACCCGGCGACCATGTTCACGCGTCAGCCTCCGAGAATGGTGTATTTCTTGCCGTTTGTGCAGACTACTGGCGTGAATACATGCAGCGCGCCTTGCTTGCAGAACCCCTCCAGCCTGGCTCGCTGTCCTTCTACGGCCATGACCCGATAGAGCACGCCCGCCTCGCGGACGAAATCGCAGCCGAAACGCTCGAAGAAAAACGCGCCATGCCAAACGGAAAGACGTCCTGGCGTTGGTCGGTCAACGGTCCAAACCACTACGGCGACGTTGTTTCCAGCTGTTTCGCCGTTGCGTCTTGGTATCGCCTTCTCGCGCCCGCCGAAACGCTTGTGTCTGACGCACTTCTGGAACAGGCTACCGCCGAATCGCCGCCAATTCCTGCGCCGCGCATGCTTCCGAGCTTCACCCAACGTCCTCAGCCGCGGTTCTGTTCCAAGTTCCGCGCTGCTCCACGCCGTTAAAATCGTCATCTTTTCGCCCTTTTTCAAGGGCGTTTTCTCTCGCGTGCGCGCGTTTGCGTGAAAAAAGTTTGCGAAATCAACCACTTATGCAGAGTCTGCATGTCATGTTTGACACACAGATTTCTTTTTGCGTTTTGCCTGTGCTTTAATGAAGGCGTTGAAAGGCAGAAACGCGCATGTCCGAAAAAATCGTCTTCAAAAATCTCACCCCGTCTGAACGCCTCCAGGCGCTCGAAGCGGCGCGTCAACGTATGAACGCCATTGCTTCCGCGATTGACGCCATTGTCGGCGGTGCAGTCTCTGCCACGGTGTCCACCGCGGGCGGTTCGCGCTCTTACACCCGCGCTTCGCTCTCTGAGTTGCGTCAACTCTACGCCGCCTCTGTGCGTCAATACAAAAATCTGCGCAAGTCTCTCTCCGGTCAATCCGCATTTCGTCGCCTCTGGGCACGCTGGTCTTAACAATGAAAAAGCGTCTATCAACTCTCATTGCTCCGTTCCGTCGCGTCAAGGCTCAGTATTCGGCCATTGACCGCAACCGCGAATTGTTGGCTCGCACGTCTGTCGAGCATTATGGCGAAGATTACCAGCTGCGCAATGGCCGTCGTGGCTATCTGCTTGCCCTTATGCGCGATAATTTTCGCAATGCGCCAGAAGCGCGTGCGATCTGCGAGCAGCGCGCCCTTAATATCGTCGGTGACGTGGGCGGCAAGCTCCAACTCGTGACGCAGGATGACGCCTTCAACCGCGCCGCCAATCTCTATTTCTCCATGCGTGCCCGGCGTATTGAATTCTCCAACGGCCTCACGCTGAATGAGCTCTTGCGTCGCGTTCAGATTTCGCTCGATATCGGGGGCGATTTGGTTGTTGTGGCTGACGTTGCCACGGCTTCTGCTCCTGCGCCGTTCTGCAATTCTGGCAAGTTGCGCGTTTTTGACGCTGACGAAATTGGCAATCTACCAGCGGATCACTTTGAAGCGACGTATGGCAAAAAAGGCTACATCCAGCGCGACGGCCTCATCTACGACGCCTTCGGTCGTCATATCGGTGTAATCGTTTCCACCGCTGAACGTGGCAAAACGACATTTGCAGCAGATAAGGCGCTCGTGCTTTTTCAGGATCCCGATTCGCTTGACGTGCCGAATTGGGTTTACATTCAGCACGGTTGGCGCACCAATCAGGGCCGTGGTGTCTCTCCCTTTGCACCTGTTGCCGGTACGCTTCACAATGTGGAGTCGATTGCCACATCTGAGACTGCCGCGGCAAAGCTCAATGCGCAGATGCTCGGCGCGTACAAGCGCACCAGCGACTCCGCAGATGAGTCGCAATTGCCTGATGCATTGACCAAGCCTGTCATCGTTGATGAAAACGGCGTTGACCCGGCCACGGGCGAAGAGGTGGAAGCCGCAGAGGAAGAGGCAGACGAACAGGAAATCTTTCCCGACGAATTTGCGCGTGCCTCCGGCGCATTCTTTGACGTGCTGCCCGATGGCTATGAAGCGCAGCTGTACGACACAAAGCGGCCGAATAACAACGTCAAAGACTTCTTGCGCTTCCTCACGGGCCGTGCCGCTGCTGCTTTGGGGATGGGTGTTCAGTACGTGACGCTTGATCCGATGGCGTCGTACTCCGCTTTCCGTGGCGCGCAAGTGCTCGCACGTCCTGCTTTTAAGCATGCGCAAAAGACGCTCGAACGCAATCTCTGCGATTGGCTCGCCGCCGTCCTGATTGGCCAGGCGATTGAGAGCGGCTTTCTTCCTGCGCCAAAGTCTGACGAAGATTTCTGCGCCTGTCTCTACTGGACATGGCCCAAACAAGAGGAATGCAACGCCGTTGATGAGCAGAACGCGCTTCGCTTGAAGCTTCAAAACGGCACCGCTTCCTATCGTGAGGTGTTCGGCCCTTCGTGGCGTGAACGTCTTCGCGAAATCGGCGAAGAAGCCGCCGCCTGTCGTGCCGCTGGCTTACTCCATCCGATGACTGTCACTGTGGCGGGCGCGCCCGTCACCGAACCGCCTCCGTCTGAGGATGGCGATTCGAATTAACCCCTTTCTCTCACAGCTCAGTTACTCCTTAGTACGATGACCAACACAATTAATATATCCGGAATGATTGCGCCCGCTGACCTCTTCGGCTTGCGTGATTTCCTTTCGCCTGGCTCTGCTACGTTTCCGCAAGACGTTGATGCAGCGCTTCAGAAATGCAGCACAGACGAAGATATCACGCTCCGCATTGACAGCCCCGGCGGCTATTGTGACGCAGGGAATGCGATGATTATTGCTTTGCGCGATTGGGAGCGCACCAACGGCCGCAAGATCAACGTCGAAGTCGGTGCTCAGGCTGCATCGATGGCCGCTTGCATGATGTTCAGCTTCTCGGGCACGATTAAGGTGCACCGCAATTCGCTCGTAATGCTCCACGGTGCGCGCTTTGATTCTTTCGGTGAAACGTGGGTCGCAGAGGCGCTCCGTGACGCTGCCGATTCGCTCGATGTGATCAACGATATCATGATTGACACGGTCGCCGAAAAGACCGGCAAGTCGCGCGAAGAAGTTGCCGAATGGGTCCGCGGTTCGAAGGAGACTTTTTTCGGCGCTCGCAAACTGCTTGATAAACAATTGATTGACGGAGTGATTGACGCAGCTCCGTCCGCAACGCCCGTCTCTCCCGTGGCGTTGAATGCGTTCTCGCGTCTGTCCGCATGCAAGCGTGACGGTGGCATACTCGCCGCCGTTGCATTTGCTTCGCTTAACAAGGAGGCCGTCATGGCTGATGATGATAAGAAGCCGGAGGAAGAGACTCCCGCGGAAACCACTCCAGCAGAGGAGACGCCTCCTGCTGAAGAGAAGCCCGCAGAAGATACTCCTCCCGCTGAAGAAAATCCTCCAGCAGAGGAAGAAAAACCCGCTGAGGAAGAAGAAAAGCCCGCAGAGGATGATGATAAGGCGCTCGCCGATACCATCGCGTCCGCTGTTCAGGAGGCTGTCACGGTTGCATTGGCTGACGCCAACGCTGAAATCGCCACCCTCAAGGCCAAGCTTGAAGCCGCAGAATTGCGTGCACAGAAGGCTGAAGGCACTTTGCGTGGTATCACCGCTGCGCGTGGCAAGCCGCTCCAACTCCCCACCGCGCCTGCCGTTTCTACTGCATCGAAAGATGTAAAGGCTGAATGGCAGAAGGCTGTCCGTGAGCATGGCTTGCAGGCCGCGATGAAGAAGTTCCCCGATCTTTTGGCCGCCGTGCGTTCGGCTGCTAAGTAAACAAAACAACCCCAAAAACTCAAATAGGAGAAAACCTATGCCGTTATCCACCGAGCGCACGCAGTTCGATGAACTCAGCGCAATTGTTAATTCTGGCAACGTTCCCAGCTACGTAACGTTCCACCGCTATCTCCCGATGGTGTCCGTGACTGAACGCTCTGGCTCCATTGCTGTCATGCCTGTTGATGGTGCAGCTGTTGGCACCGAAAACAAGGAAGGTGCAGCTCGCACCGCCGAAATGCTCACTTCCAAGTCCGTCTCTTACGCACTCACCGCGCGTGCTGCTAAGCGTACCGGCGTGCTCTTCGATGAAGAAGCACAGCTCGGCAACGATATTGACAATGTGATCGCACTCGGCGGTGGCCGTTGCGCTCGCGAATTTTTCCGCGGCGTCGAATCTGCATCGTGGACGCTTTTGGGCACCACCGCCAAGACGGTCGCACTCAAGGCTGGCACGATCCTCGCTCAAATCCAGGAAGCCGTTGACGCGGTCACCGTGTGTGGTGAACCTGTCCTCGTGATCACCCGCAAGGGTCTCCGCGCGCTTCGCTCCATTGCAGAAGTGAAAGAGCATCTCACCACGGTTGCCAAGGTCATCGGCGATGACGGCGTGGTCAAGACCAAGCCTCAGGCCTTCGCTCAGGCCATCGCTGACCTCTGCGACGTGGCTGAAGTGATTGTCGTCGATGATACGATGGTTGCCTCCGGCGCAAACGCTTACTTTTTTGTGATGGGCCGCCGCCCTGAAGCAATGGGTGGCGATTCTCAGATTCGCGTGGCTAAGGCTAACCCCGTCGCCGCTGCGATCATCTTCCAACGCCCTGCTGAGGCTCCCGCAGATGACTTCCCCTTGGCTTCCATCTACGGCTACGCCGATAACAAGGATGAAGCAAACTACTTCGATGCTCAGGGCCGCTACCAGGGCGTGCTTTGCAATGGCGAAGGCGTCTACAAGGTGACCTTGCCCACGGCTTCTTAACCGTTTCCATAGTAGTACAGTTCCATCGGGTAGGTTTGCCCGCCGCCGCTCGATGGGATTCCTTTCGGCAAGGGCGGGCGTTTTTTCGGAGGCTTTGGAATGGCGATCACTTTTGACGCGCCTGGCGTTTGGCAAGACTTCTACGTGAATGAAGTCATTGCGCGTACCACGCGTGGTGAGACCGCATTCAAGGCCTCCGTGCTGCTTAATGCACGCGATACTGCACAGATGGGCAACCGCTACGGCGATTGCTATTCTGTCGTCTGCAACGCGTGCGGCCCTGGCGCATGGGGGCTCGTAACCGAACCCCGGCGCGGGGACATCCTCGAAGTCGATGGTCGTTTGAAGCTTTACGTCTTCCAGTGCTATCGCATTGATTCTTGCTTCCATATACAGGCGATGTCGCGCAATGTCCACTAAACACCATTTTTTAACGCACACAGACCGCCTCGCAGTCGTTGTCCGCAATCGCACGGGCAATGCGGCGCTCATTCCGTCTGCGGATGTGATAGCCTCTGCTGCATTGCCTGATGGTCGTTTACGACTCATCGTTTACCCTGATGCCGTTCCGCATCAGATGCCCGTTTCTGAATGGTGGCGCGTGATTATCGTATCGCGTGAACAGGCACTGAAGGTGGCACAGGTCACGCAAAACGCCGATGGCTCTGTGGTCGTCCTTGCTGACGCGACGCCGATTTTCACGGCTGAAAAGGAGGCGATTCACCGTGTCCTCATCCGCTGATTTCACGATTGTATGGGACAAAGAGGATTTGCGCGCGATTGAACGTATCGCGAAGGCAGAGCCTCAGGCCGTCTATCGTGGCTGGATCGCCATGACCACCCACACCGCAAACAAGCTGCGCAAGGTGATCCGCACCGGCGGTGGCCGTGACGGCGTTGACGCTTTTCCTCCGAAAGACACAACAATTTTTCGCCCGTGTGAAAATTGGGGTGGTCGTCTGGGTGGCAACTCGCTCAAAAAAACAATCGCCTACAAAGCTCGTGGCACGGTCTCGGTTGTTGGCTTCAGTCCTGACAGCAAGCAGGCTTCTGCGTTCGGCGAATCGTTTCAAACATTCCTCGGACGTGCATGGTCGCCTCGTGAACGCTACTTCATCCACCGTTTCCTTGGCAAGCGCACGATCGTGGTAAACGATAAAATTCGCCAACCCCGTCCCGTCATTGCAGGTTTCGCGGATCACCTGCGTGCGTGGTTCCCCGTTGAAACCCGCAAAACAATCGAAAAGCGCTATGCGCAAATCCTCAAAAAGAGGGCTTCCAAATGAGCGCGCCTTTGTTGTCAGATTTTCTCGATACGCTCGTTGCTGAATTGGCAACGCCCGGCGGCACGGTTGACCGTGCGTGCCAGGCCGCCTTCGCCTGTTCGCCACTTGTTGTGCGTGGCTCGTGGTTTGGCGAAGATAAAGTGCTGTCTGAACGCAATGCGCCGTTTATCTGCGTGTACCCAACCGAAACGCCAGCTGAAGTGGAGCTTCACCGTGGCGCGGGTGCTGGTGCAGCGCCACGCGCCTTCGAATTGTCCGTGGTTGTGGGCGTGCGTATTGATTATCCCGTGGAGCCGCCGCCAGAGTTGGACGCGCATAATCCTTCACCGGTGATCTATCAGGCCGGTGGCGAATTGGCGGCTGAACAATTTGCGTACACTGTGATCAACGCCGCGTCCGAACGCTTCAGTGCTTGCGGCTATATTGCTTCTGAGTGCCGCCTGGATTATTCCGCAAGCCTTGCTTGGCCGCTCGTCGTCTATGATTTCTCTCTCTCTTTTGCCGCGTCGCGCCATCTTGCGTCGGGCATTTTATAAACACAGCAAAAAAGGACTCACAAAATGCCCTTATCGGAAAACAATAAGCAACCCGTCGCCTACGTCGCCGTGCGTGCTCGCGTGACGATTGGCGCCACTTCTTACGATTGTCAGTCTATCGCCCCCGACACTTCTGACTCTCACGAAGCAATTAAAGTCGCCTGTGTCGGCGCGCGTTGGGAGATGTCGCTCCCCGGCGTGCTTGGCAAGACTGACCCCATCGAAGTGAAGATCTTGAAGACTGCAACGAAGCCGCAGTCTGGCACGCTCGCAGATTTGCGCATTGAGATTGACGAATCGCGCAACGGTGCCGCGGCTGTCACCGAATCGGTGACGATTCCCTGCGCTATCACTGCCGTCAAATCTGATTCTATCGAATCTGATGGCAATCGTCTTTTGGCTTGGGCCGTCACCTTGCAGCCTACCAACATTGATCGCGGTCTCACCGCTTAAAGGAGCTTTACCATGTCGCCCGCTTATGCCTCTCTAAAACCAACTCGCTCGAAATCGTGGAACGGTCTCCAGATTCATACCGCTGGCGTGTCGGCCACGCTCATGTCGCGAATGGTCCGCCTGAAGGACGCTTCGGCTGAGGCTGGCGTGGCGTTTTTGTGCGAATTCGCAGAATTGTGCCCGCGCTTCATCGGCATCTATGACGGAACGCCTGAAAAAATGGGCGACTGCGAACCGCTTGACGCGTCGGACTTGCCCGTTGAACTCGTGCAGGAATTGATGCTCTTCGCCGCCGGTGTTGAGGATGGCGTCCCTTTAGCCTGAGCGCCGCAGGTGGCATCGACCATCTCGCGGCGGTCGCTCAAGCGTTCGGCCTCTCACTTCCAGCCTCGGCCGATGGCATCGCGGCTCTGACGCCGTGGCTAGTGCTTCCGCAATGGCTTTCGGCCGCTTTGGCTGACCTTGTGGCGCTGCTGCACAATATCGTTGCATCGTCGGGTGACCAACCCGTCTACCGTGATGAAGTGCTCGACTCTTGGGGCCTTGCCACGCTGGCCATTGAACGCCGTCGGGCGTTGGAGGCGGTTCGTAAGGCTGAACAGGTCTCGCCCGATTTGATTTCTCTCTTTAACCGATTTAAAAAGGACTCGAAAAATGAAGAAGCCCACAACGAATGAATTGATCGCTATCGTACTCGCTATCATCTCGCTCATCGCGTCGGTTGTAGTGGCCCTATCTGACGGATCTATCTCTGCCGATGAAGCGGCAAAGATTAAGGCCGACGGCGCAAAGGTCGTTGACACGGTAACAGAGGCAGTACAGGACTGACCGCAATGCACAGTCCTGCCGCTCGCGCATCAGTGGAACGCGTCGCCTCTGGCGACCATTCTCTCGATGCTATCGCACAGCTCTTGATCTGCCTCAGCGAATGCTTTGAATCTCAGTCGCGCAAGATTGACGTGATCCAGGAAACGGTTCAGAAGCAGGTAAACTTGTACGATACGTGCCCGGCGCGTCAGCAGCCGTCTAAGCCTGAGGCGCAACACTCCATCAAGTCATGGATACCGATTCTTAAAATCGTCCTTGGGATCGTCTACGCACTTGTGCTTATTCTTGCAGCTGTCCTCGGTGTAAAGGTCGTCTTATGAAATGGCTTGCCTTCATCTCTTCGTTAGCTTCACTCGCTCAGGCGTTCGTGGCGTGGTATCAAAATCGTGCCGCTGACCGTGCAGAGCGCGCCATTCTTGAAGGGGATGAGGATGTCGTCAACAAGGATTTCAACAGACTGCTCCGCTGCATTTTGTTGCTACTTGCCTTGTGGCTTGTAGCAGCAGGATGCAGTTCTACTCAACCGCCCGCCGAATTGCGCATGCGCCGCATGGAGTGTGACGGCGTGACGGGTTGGTTCGTTCCAGACGCGCAGATGCTTCGCATCCGTCAGGCGCTTGCGCGTTAGTTTCGGGGTTCGGGGCGTGCCCCGTCGTTTGTAGAAAGGATTTATCACCATGGCCGCCGCCACTTCTGTGCGCATGGAACTCCAGGGCAAGGACGCCACCAAAAAGGCGTTCGATTCTGTCGCTCAACGCGCGAAAACTTCTCAAGCCAAAATCGGTGCCGCGCTCAAGTTTGGCGCAATCGCCCTTGCTGTGGGTGCAGCTGCGAAAAAAATCGGTTCTTCGCTTGATCAACTCAACAAGCTCAACGATATCGCTCAACAAGCTGGCACGTCTGCAACGTGGCTTCAAAAGTTTACCGGCGCCATGGGTCAGGCTGGCATTAACGTCACGACCGAAGGCCTTGCCGCTTCTATGCAGAAGCTCAACGCGTCTCTTGTCAATACCGAAAAGCTGAAAGCGTTCGAAAAGCTCGGCGTGGATGTTTCGCATCTCCGTGGCTTGAAGCCTGAGGAGGCGTTTACCGTCTTTCTCGAAACGGTCTCCAAAATTCCCGATGAACAAGCTCGTCTACTCGTCCTTCAGAAGGGCATGGAAGAGCAGGGGTTACGCCTTGCGCCGTTATTGCGCCAGGGCCCTGACGCGTTCCGTGAATCGCTTGCGACTGTCATGGACGCCATGCCTGCCGCATCGGAGTCGACCGTCACGCTCGCGACAAACGCAAACAACGCCTTCGCGCTCGTGGGCCAGTCCTTTTCGGCCGTCTGGCAAAACTGTCTCGGCTCTGTCCTCACGTGGGCAGACGAATCCTTTGGCGGCGTGGATAAGGCTATTATGGCAACCTGGGAGTATGTACGCTATTTTGCTGCAACTTTCGTTCACTGGTTCCAAACAATGGCCGAATCTGTGCAACAAATCGTCGGAGTCTTCGCTGGTGACTGGATGGATGGTCTGAAACTCATCGGCGTCCGCATTGCTCAATTGGTGAATCTAATCGCAGGCCCGCTCGTGAGTGCCGTGGCGCGTGTTGTCGGCCTCTTCGATGAAGATATGGAGCTGGCGATTGAGTCGTTTCGCATTGGAATTGACCAGACGTTGGCCGATTGGGAGTCTGGTATTCTCGAAAAGCACGGCATGCAGCCGCTCAAGTCGTTCGCTGACCGTATCACGGGGGAGTTCGCCGCAACGCAGGAGCGTATTGCGAAGAACAACAAGATGTTCGACGCGAAAGCAACGCTCTCCACGGGCAATGCCGTAACCGAATCGCTTCATGCGCTTCCAGAATTGGAAGAGAAAACGAAGAAGTCTGTCAAGAATGGCGTCAAGGAGGGTCTTGCAGCAGGTATTGAAGCGGGCTCTTACGATGCGCTCAAAGCGACTGCGCGTGCCGCAATGGATGGCGCGCATTTCGCTTCTGGCGGTTCGTCTTCCGGGTCGTCCTCCTCTTCAATGGGCAAGGTAGCTTCGGCATCTCGCGCCTCTGCTGACCGTCTGTCGGCCATTGAATCTATGATGCGTCAATTACTCGAAGTGGTTCGCGGTGGCGCTTCTTCGCTCGCAGCCTTAGAAACATTTTAAAAAAAGGAGTCAAAAAATGTCTACGATTTATTGCCGCTTGTCCTACGGCTCTCTCTCGTTCCGTCCCGAAACGCTTGCCGTGCCTTCTGAGGTGACGTTTGAGGTGTCGGGCTTGCCACCTGGCCGTCAGTGTGATCTCATTATCGCGGAACCCCGCAAGCTCACGCCGCTTGCAGCTGCACAGATTACCGCGGCGGGCCGTTGCACGATTAATACGAATACGGACGCATTCCGCGCGCTGTTCTCCGGTGACCATTTCAACGCCAAAACCGTCCTCGTGCAGATTGGTACGCCGTCCGAATTGCTTGCGTCTGGCCTCGTGGTGGCGCGTTGGAATATGCTCGCGTCTGATGACGTGCCACCTGCGCCCGCGCCAAATACGCGTTGGCTCACTGATGCCGATTATCGTGACCTCGCATCGTCTATCGCTGGCGCTCAGTTGCAGGCTTCTGAAGATGCTGCCGCGCTCACCGTGCGGTTGGACGAACAGGCCAAATCCTTGAAGGAAAAGGCAGATGCCGCCACGCTCGCTTCTGTGACTGAGCGCGTCGCCACGCTCGAAAAGAAGCCCACCATCGATGACGCGATTCTGATGCGTGTGCGCGCATTCGACGCAAACACGGCAACGGTTGACGGTCTCTGGCAACAGGTCGCTGACCTTTCCACGATTCTTTCTGCGTTGGTGAGGTAAGCCATGGCGGCCGTAGCTTATCCGTTGATTGCCGAAATAATCGGCCGAACCGCGTCACTGACGCCGCGTGCAGAGTCGAACGCTGCGCGTCGTCAGTGGAAGGTGGTCTACGACGTCTCTCCAACATCTCTGCCTGACCCGCAGACGATTGCCGGGCTTCCGCGTTTGGGTGACGCGCACCCTGTCGTTCCCGGCGTATTCCTCAAGACGTGGGAAATCACAGAGGAAGAAGCCGGTGCATTCGTTCTAACTGCGTCCTATGCGCCGCCGGATGAAAAGGATGCCGGTAGCGGTGGCGATGAAGAGGATGAGACGGTTGAGGAAGTTGAGACGGCGCGCGGATGGGCTGGTGGTGAATCGTCCAAGGACCTCACCGCCGATGCCGTGACGGGTGAGGCTGTCCTTCTTCCGACAGGTGAGCCGTTCGGGAGCGTTCCATCGGTCTCTGTCTCAACGATGACATTCTCTGTCTCGCGTAAATGCGTTGATCTTGACACGGATGCGCTCGCCGCGAATTGCACGGTGAACGCACAGGTTGTCACGATTGACGGAATCACTGTCGCAAAGCACTGCGGCCGTCTCACCGTCTCCACGAAGCGTATCTACGACTCGCTCGTTTACAAGTGGGAAATCACCTTTTCGGTCAATATCGTCTCGAATCCTGTTAAGCTCACGCCTGATGGCAATATGGAAGATATCGGGCACGATGTGGCACTCTTGCTGAGTGGCTTCCGCTTTTTCCGCACGATTGGTGAAGGGGGTGGTAACGCTGGTGATAAAGAATTGGTCAAAGCGACAGAAATTGATGAAGAGACTGGCGAAGAAAAACCAGCCTCTGCGCCGGTGTTGTTGACGCCAACGGGCGAAAAGCATACGCCAGCCGCCGCAGGTCAGGCGTATTACAAACGTTATTCTGCGATTAAGGAGGCAACATGGTCCGCTGCATGGTTCCGTTAATTCTCATCCTCTGCGCTTTCACGCTTCATGCAGAGTCTACGCGTTTCGGTGCGCTCGGTCGAAACGACACCGTCGTCACGAAAGAGTCTGATCCTATCGCTTCGGCCGCCATCGCGTCTGAGGCATCTGCGCGTCAGTCCGCTGTGACGGATCTAACGAATAAAATCAACGCCGAATCTGCCGCTCGCACGCAAGCTTTTTCGTCGGTTGAGGCGCAACTTGAGGCGCTAAACGTCAAAAAGCAGGACGCGGTCGTCTCGTTTTCGTCCGTCGATAACACGGGTGTGAACGTAGGAGATTCGAACGCCACCGGCGCATTGGATCACATGTCCGGCATCTCGTGGATTAAAGGGTCGCTGTCTGCTTTCGGTCTTGGCGATAGGGCCGTTGAGCCGTCCGCAATCACGCTGTTCAGGCGTTCTGGCACAACGACCAATCAGAATGCGTCTCGCATCCTACGCCTTTTGCGTTGGAATGGATCCGCCTGGTACGTGGCGTATCAGGCAGTGAGTCCTGTCGTTCACAATGATGTCACGATTAATGGTGGCCGCATTGAGCATCGCATGGAGTATATCGCAGGGTCTGCTCGCATTCCAGCAGATGAAACGATTGTCCTTTGCTACGCGCCCGCCAAATCGTCGCCCGTGACGGCTGTGCTTGATTTTGGCGCGAAGGTGATGGCAGCAACCGGCACGCGCTATCTCGCAACGGGTCAATCGTCCACGCCTGCGTCTCCGTCTACCGCCGCAGGATGGGCTCAGATCTTGGCGATGGAATTAACGGTGACGGAATACAAGGATGCAATCGCTGTACTTGCTTCACGCGTTGAAGCGATCGCCGCCTCTGCCGAATCCGCACAGAGCGTGGCCGAATCTGCGTCTGTCTCCGCTTCTGACGCTGTTGCAACTGCCGATTCAGCTAAAGCGTCTGCGTCTACAGCCTCTCTTGCCGCGGACGGGGCACGTGTAATCGCACAGTCTGCCGTCTCAACTGCTCAATCGGCACGGGCAACGGCCGAAAGCGCACTGGCAAAGGCTTCCTCTGTTGAAAAGACCGCCAATGCCGCCGCCACCGCTTCTGACGTGGCCGTTCTGTCTGAACGTGTGACTGCACTTGAGGGTCGTCCGTCTGGTGACTCGGGCCTTTCGGAGCGTATCGCAAAGGTTGAAGCTTCCATCTCTACAGTATCGGAGACCGCCACGGCCGCTTCTGCTGCTGCTGCTTCTGCTTCTACCGTTGCAGAATCGGCCAAAACAACCGCCACAGCCGCTTCCGCAACCGCCGAATCGGCCAAAACATCCGCTTCCACCGCTCAGGCGTTGGCCGAAAGTGCCGCTTCTGCCGCCGAAAAAGCGCAATCGGCCGCCTCTGAAGCGTCCACCACCGCATCTGCCGCATTGTCGAAAGTTTCCACCGTTGAAAAGACGGCCAATGCCGCCGCCACGGCTGCCGCTGTAGCAACCCTTTCTGACCGCGTGACGTCTCTCGAAAATCGCCCGTCTGGCGGTGTGTCCGACGCAGATCTTGCCGCCGAAACTTCCGCACGAAAGGCGGCTGACGCTGACCTGTCCGCACGCATTGAGTCTGTCGCTAACAATGCAGCAGGAAAGGCGACGGTCGCAACGCTTCAGGCGCAACTCTCCTCGCTTCAGTGGGATGTGTCTGACAATACCACTGCCATTTCTGCCGCTCAAAAGACGGCTTCTGATGCCGCCGCAGGTGTTGCCACGGCTCAGTCTAAGGCGAATACTGCCGCATCTGACGCCGCTACGGCCTTGACGCGGGCGAATGCAGCAGATGCTACCGCGTCTACGATTGGCGCACAGGTGGCAGAGATTCACGCAATCGCAGCTGAAGCAGAGACCGCTGTGAATTCTGTCACCGCGCTCGCCCAACAGGCCGCCACCGATGCTGAGGCCGCTTACCGTGCCACCAATTGGGTGACCAATGACGTCGCCACGATTAAAGCTGATTACAAGGAGTTGAGGAGTGGCGTCATCGCGCGTGCGCGCACCGAGTGGTTCAGCTTCACAAATCAGAATAGCCATCTCGGATGGCCTGGCACAACCAATCGTAAATCCGAAATCTTCATCAACAATTATACTTATGATGGCGCGTATATGACCGTCCAAACGGGCGATGGCTTGAAGCATTCGTCTGAACCGTGGGGTGAGGGTTATCGGCGCTATATCGAAGTGGATTGGTCGTATGTGGATGACACGTCGTGGATCTACCGCAACGCTTGGACGTTGCAGGCTTCGCCCGCTGGCGTGACGCAGTCTGTCTCTAATGCCACCGTCTCCACGACGGATGAGTTCGGTCGTGTCATGTCTACCGCGACCGTGACCACTACCACCACGCAGGATGCCGCCGTTGAGGTGGTGATAGTTGACCCTCTTGGCGACCCTCCAATCATCACGTCGTGGTCAGGCTCGGAGGGGGCAACCATCTCTCAATTGGATGGCGCGATGGGTGCATCTGTCTCTGCAAGTGAGATGTCGCTCGTTGAGGTGTCTGCCTATGATTACCGTAGCAAGTCCACGCAGTCGGTCTTCGTTCCGATTCGTCAGTCGTCTTCTACAAGTGTTGAGCAGACAGTATACGCCGCTGACGTGCCTGGCACCGCACGCGCAACCGCGAATGATGCCATCTTGACTGCACTGGCGCAACGTGATGCATCGTCCACCGTCGCATCGGGAGTGACCCCTGCGGTCGCGTCAAGTGATTTCATCTTCGCGCAGCCTGGCATTAGGCCCACCTTCGCCGCGCAGTCTCCGCTCGCAACGTCTTTCGTCAATTTCTCGCAGACGGACATCATTTGGCGTGTATCATGCGTTCCGGTCTCCCCGCATTACGCGGTCACCGCTTCGCATTGGTTCGATAGGAAAGATTGGTCATCGGTTGGCCCAATGTATGCGCCTTCCACCGGCAATGGCGAATATTTTTCAATCGCGGAGGGCGTTGACCTCTCCGCTTGGGCGCGCGCGAACGGGTACTCTGAATCGGAAATCAATGAGGCGCGTATAGCAGACCTCTATGTCTATCGTGTCACAAGTAGTTATGCCGCAGGTCCAGAGGCGTTCGAGGATGGAATCATCCCATACGTCATGGATCGGTCAGCGTTGGATTACTATTACGGTGGCTCGCTTGAGGGCGTCGCGTGCTATGCGTTGACGCAGAATCTATGTCTTTCGTATTCCGCGTTTTCGTCGCCCTATGGCGACCGTTGGTCTCCCTTCGGTCGTGAGTATGATCCGAAGGTGGTCCGCGCCGATATCCTCGGTGGATTGGCCAATTGTGCCCGTATCTATGGCGGCGACAGCGGCCGCCCCATCTGCATGGTTCACGATAACAAGCCTGTGGTGGTATCGGTCTTCTCCACGCGTGAGAAGGGCCCTTCGCTGACCTGTGGCGCGCAGATTCTTGACGCTTTTATTCAGCAACACTCCGGCGGCACAGAATCCCTCAAACGAATCTCTGCCCCCACCGAATAAGGAAGGACATGCTCCATGAAAAAAGTACTCGTTTGCGTTTTACTCCTAAGCGTTGGCGCGCTTCACGCGAAGGCGCTTTTGCGCGAAACTTCTCCGCTTCAAAATCGCGTCCAAGCTGTTCCTGATAAGGAGCTCGTTTTCGCGCGTGGCGCTGAGGGCACCGTCTCCGCTTATATCGGGCTCGACGGTGGCACAGCCCAGGTGATTGACCCTTCTGCCATTCGCGTGACGCGTACAACGCCCTTTGATGTTGCAGAAATCTTCGTGGATGATATCGATGCAACAGCGATAGTCGAGGTCGCGGGCAAGGGTATCGCTTACAAGGGACCGCTCACCATCACCAATATCCACAAAGAGGCCATCGGTCGCATTGAGTCTGAACAGTACCAACTCGGTGGCGCTTCGGTGCCCGCGACGAATGAGATGTCGGTCTCCATTAATGGGTTCACGGCGACCGTCAATATCACCGGTGCTGGTCCTGGTCTCTTTCTCAAGGTCTATCCCGCTGCGCCCGACACCTCTGTGGATCTGACGCAGAATGACGTCGTGCTGACGGACTCTGTCGGTCAGGTGCGCTTTTCGCAGCTGCGTCAAAACATGATCGAACGCACCAACGGCAATCTCGGTCAAGACTGGGCGAAATTTCCTGCTACTTCATCCGTAGACCTTGCGGATAATATCCTTCTTTTTGGCCGCGATTCCGGCTCTGCATTGCAAGGCAGTGCAGGCCAGATTGCAATCTATGCGGGCGCGCAACCTGCTATCGTAGCCGAAACTAAAGGCGATGGAGGCGGTGCAACGTCTGGTACAATTCTCGTAAACGATTTATCCCTTGGGCCTGATACGGTCACGCTCTCTGTCGTGGCTGCCGGCATTCCTGTGGAGGCGCTCACGCTTCAGTATTCTCCCACGCTCACAGACGCTACGTGGCTGGCTGTCGCAGGGACGAATATCACCGCCAATGCTGACGGCTCCCTTACAGTCACCGCGCCGCGCTCAACGTCTAATAAGGCGGGTTTTTGGCGCTTGATTGCGGATGATACCGTTTCCACCGTTGTGACGGTCAACGGCGACCTGAGCGTCCTCGGTGGTATCATCATGCAGTCGCCCAATGGCACGAAATGGCGCATCACCGTCACCGATGACGGTACGCTTTCCGTCACGGGAGTCTAACGATGTCAATGCCTGATAATTACGAGACGCTCTGCCGCCGCTTGGCAAACATTTGCAATGCGCCCGTGTATGTGCTCAAGCGTGAATTTGCGCGCGAGGCAAACAAGCGCCACGTGCGCCCAATTCTCGTTGCACGTGAGCGTCTCCATTGCCTCGCGCGCTGGTCTTTCCAACGCATCACCAATGCCGTCTGCCGTGACGGTGGCACGCTTCGCCACCTGCCGCACGAGGCCGTCGTACCCCTTGCGCGCGCCATGAAAAAGGCTGCGCTCCGTGGCGGCGATGTGCAGCAGTATTATAGAGAGTACTGCGAAGAGGCTCAGTTGGAATACGGGCTGAGGCTCGATCAAGAGGAAGGAGTTGTCAATGGCGCTTCTAACATCTAAAGCAACCGCGCATCAAATCCTCTCGCTCCTTCAAAAGGGTACGCGCATCCCTTCTCGTCAGGCTTTCACGCCTCAAACGAGCGCAAACTCAAAACTGCATCCGTGGAAGGTCCGCTATTCAACGTTGCGCAAGGCGTATATCGTCTATATTCCAGCGGGCGCGGTCGCGGGCGTAGATTTGAATCTGACGGAACTCACAAAGGATACGACGCTCACCGATTGGTACGTTGTTGACGTCTCCGCTCTTGAAGATCCAACAAAACTCGTGCTTTATCTTTACGGCGATAAAGTGTCCTTCACCGCGCCTGACCCGCATGAAGCTGACGCGGAAAAGCCGTCCTTCACGTGCCTCATTGCGGAGATTACCGATATCTCTGGAACGCCGCCCGGTAAGATCGTGGTAAAGCAGATTGTGACGTCTACAATCTCGCTCGGCGGTGGGAGCGTTGCCTTCTACGCCCCAGGGCCGCTAAAGGTGGAAACCGTTGACGGTAGCACGTACATCGTCCAACGCTGGACGCTCGTCAATGGCACTACCATCACAGAAGTGGACGACCAGGGAATTCCTGACGACGACCGCACACCGCGCTTCCCCGCGGGTCTCAATGCGGACAAGGTCTACGCCGCCAAATTCCCGCTCGTGCCGCACGTGAACGACCACGCAGATGGTGTGGTCGTGGAAAAGGACGCTTAACCTATGCCTCGCACCATCTTTCGTGTGCCGCCAAAAACCCCGTTGTCGCTCGTTACCGCGCAACGGGGTGACGAGCTTCGTCTGGTGTCGGGTGCAACCACCAAGCCCTCCGTCCTGCGGTCGGGCTATGTACCCTTGGCAATGGTCGTGAACCACGACATGACGCGCGATATTGCAAATGGCAATCCCGCGAACCGCACCGACTTCTCCCAGGGAATCTTTGAGGACGAAACCTTTGAAGATTATGAAGAAACGCGCAACACGAACGCGCCGAGATTTCTGCGTTACTTCATCGGCGTCTCTGAAGGCAACGTCATAGTGCCCGACGATGTCACCTATGGCGACAGCAAGTATGTCGCGCTCCTGCGAGCGAACAAGGCGAAAGCCAAACAATGCCTCCTCACCGCCTTGAATGCCGCTCCAGCAACCTTTGACCCAACAGCCTATCTGTTCCAAGACGAACCCTGCGACCCCTTCGCCTATTTGCGCGAAGCATCCTTCACTCAGCCGGTCGCAACGGAGAGTGTCTCCTACAGCGACTCCGTCTCCGCACGCCGATGGTCCGCGGAACTGTCGCACGTCATCGGCCCGATGCGCGGCATCCTCTTCCCTGGCGCAACGTCAGGCGCGTGCGTGAAAGCAACTGTGGACATCACCGAAGCGAGCCTCCGCCTTCAGTATGATTATCAGAATACCGGCGGTGTCTCACTCGCGCCAGAATTAATCCTGTTAACTTTTGGCCATCCCTTTGACGGCCAATGGCCACGCGCACAAATGCCAGCCACAGCCCACGCCACGCTCCCCTTGGGAACGATACCCTTCAACGGAGCAGAAGGCACCTTTGACGCAGAGCCCACCGCCATCGAAGTAGAATTCACCGTCCCCGCCTCACGCTTCATCGTGCCCATCATCAAATGGACACCAACCGTCGCCTCCATCCTCTCCTCCTACTGCCCCGAAATCACCGGCCCCGACGGCGTCCCCTACAACGCATACCTCAGTCTCACCAGCGAAGCCACCATCACCCTCTCCGACACCGATATCAGAAAATAAGAAGCCCAGCGCCTTACGCAACGCTGGGCAGTGCGGAAAAACCGAATCGCACAATCAAAAAAATAGCATAAAAAAATAAAAAAGTCAAAAATAGTGCTTGCGTATGCTTAATATAAATGCTATAATATGGGCAGTTTTTGAGAGGTTGTTCGAAATTCGCGAACACTCAAAAATGAGGAAAAACCGATGAACCTCAAGGATAAAAAGGCGCAGATGAACGAATCTTACGCAATCGTCATCCGTCAGCTCACGATTCTTGCGTTTCTCTGCACGGATGAACCTGAAAGCGCAGAAGATAAGCAACTCCTGCGAAAGGTTATCCGAGCACTGAATGCTCTAAAGTGAGAAAAAACACACGCGCCTTCGGGCGCGGGCCTTCCCAAAGGTTCAAAAGGAGGTCTTATGGATACAAAGACACGCGCACAAATTGCTGCTGCTGCAAGGTGGGGCAATCGCACCACAAAAAACAAAGATGTGATTTACGTCACGGAAAAACTTGCAAAGGCTCTCAAGGCTGGCGCAAAAGAACGCAAACAAGCGATCGGCGACCTTTTAGAGGAAATGCTTGAATCGGCCAACATCCTTGCAAACATGGCTGACAAACTGGGCCCAGAAGATGCCGTCACGGCGGAAATGTTGAGAGAGACGAAACGCAACGCCGAAAAGTTCAAAACAATTGCAGACGCCTGTTTCACCGTCCCCGCCGAATAACCAAAAAAAGCGACCGAAAACCTCGGCCGCTTTTTTCATGCACACTCCAAAAGTGCTACAATCTTCCCCATGATATTTACCGCTGCCTCCACATCCTCCAAAGTTAGACCTTTGGCCACATTGGTCCACCATATGAAAAAAGACGTCAAGACCGAGTTCACTAGGTTTTGGCGTTTTTTCGTTTTTAAATTTCCAATTTCTCATAGGCTCACTTGCGAAACTCTCCCGTGATGTGACTTGAAAATAACGAATAAGCGAATCTCTAAAACAAAAAAGCACCGTCCTTTCGGGCGGTCCTTTTTGTGTGAGCCCCTGAGGAGCGAACACTTAGTTCTGGCCGGGCTGCCATTCTTCGGAGGAAGCGAATGCTTCTTCGAAAGCGTTGGCGAATGCGCCGAGCTGAGAAGCTGCGCCGGTGTCGCTGTCTGCTTCAGCGGTGAGGCGAGCGACTTCGGTTTCATCCATGGTCACAGCCTTGATCGAGAGACCGATGCGGCGTTCGTCGCGGTCAATCTTCACGATGCGAGCTTCAACTTCCTGACCCACCTTGAGAGCGTCGCGCACCTTTTCGATGTGCTGGTCAGAGATCTGGGAGATGTGGACGAGGCCATCAACGCCGTCTTCGAGTTCGATGAATGCACCGAAGGAAGCGATCTTGGAGACCTTACCCTTAACGATCTGGCCGATCTGGTAGGTAGAAGCGATGGAGTTCCAGGGGTCAGTCTGAGCCTGCTTGAGGCCGAGGCTGATGCGCTGGTTGGCGGTGTCGATTTCGAGCACGATTGCTTCAACGGGCTGACCCTTCTGGAGCACTTCGGAAGGATGATTGATCTTACGCGTCCAAGACATGTCGGAAACGTGGATCATGCCGTCAATGCCTTCTTCCATTTCGACGAATGCGCCGTAAGTGGTGAAGTTGCGGACCTTACCGGTGATGCGAGAGCCGACAGGATAACGATCCTGGACGGTGTCCCAAGGATTAGCTTCGGTCTGGCGGATGCCGAGAGCGATCTTCTGATTGGTGGAGTCGATGTTGAGCACCACGACGTCAACTTCGTCACCGATGTTGAGCACGTCGGAAGCGCGAGCAATGCGCTTGGTCCAGCTGAATTCAGAAACGTGGACGAGGCCTTCGATGCCGGGTTCGAGTTCAACGAACGCACCATAGGGAGCGAGGTTGACAACCTTACCGTGCAAGCGGGAGCCGACAGGGTAACGGGTTTCGATAGCATCCCAAGGATTGGTCTGAGCCTGCTTGAGGCCGAGGGAGACGCGTTCGCGTTCCAAATCCACATCGAGAATCATCACATCGAGTTCCTGGCCGACCTTGAGGAGTTCGGACGGGTGCTTGATGCGGCCCCAGCTCATATCGGTGATGTGCAAGAGACCATCCATACCGTCGAGGTCGACGAATGCGCCGAAGTCGGTGATGTTCTTGACCTTACCGTGGACGATCTGGTCCTTAGCGAGGGTTTCGAGGAGCGCGTGCTTCTTTTCTGCCATCTGGCTCTCAAGGAGCTCACGACGGGAGACGATGATGTTGCGGCGTTCATCGGAAATCTTGATGATGGTGAAGTCCTGAGCTTCGTCGGAGATGTAGATGTCCAAGTCGCGGGAAGGATTCACGTCCACCTGAGAACCTGGGAGGAATGCATCCACACCGTCGACAGCGACGATCAAGCCACCGCGGACCTTGCTCTTGATTACGCCAGAAACCGTATCGCCTTCCTTGTACTTGGCGAGAATAGCTTCCCAGCGGATCTTTTCATCGGCCTGGCGCTTAGAGACCACGACCATGCCGTTTTCACCTTCGAGGTCGATCAACAACACGTCGAATTCATCGTTGATATTGACTGCATCGATGTTGTCGAACTCATTGGCGGGCACAGAGCCAGCGGACTTACAACCGATGTCCACGAGCACTTCATTACCACGCTTGCCAGTGACCTTACCCTTGACGATGGTACCGACTGCAGGCACGCTGTTCTGCGTGTTCAATGCAGCAATCAATTCATCATAGAGACCACCGGTCTTAGCGACCGCCTTCTGAGGTTTGCGAATAGCCATTTGGCTTTTCTTTCTGTTTAACGGGCGCGCTCCGCTTCACCAAATCACGCATGATTACACTGGCTTAGAGGGGGTTAAAACGCCCGGTTGTTAATGACAAAACTTCTCCCACGCAGGAGAAGAAGCGCATAGTATACCATTTTACGCGCGCGAAAGGCAAGCGAATTTGCCCAATGTTCTTGTGGCTGAAAAGTGCACAATGTATTTGCGCAGGTAAAAAGGTGAAGTCAAAGAAGATAGTTCAACAGTCAAGGAAAATGAAGGGAGACATCTCTACGCCCCCCGGGGGGCGGCGCGGAAAAATGAAAAATGTCAGTATTCCTGCTATGATTTGTGTTGCGAAAAATAACAAAGGAAGGAATACTGACG
>JAZRAG010000079.1:0-36593 GCA_045634445.1 Candidatus Spyradenecus sp.
TTCCGGTGGCCATAGAGAGGATGTAACACCCGTTCCCATTCCGAACACGGAAGTGAAGAGCCTCATCGGCGAGGGTACTGCCAGGTTCGCTGGTGGGAGAGTAGCACGCTGCCGGGTTTTCCCACAAGCCTGATCTCGAAAAAGGTCAGGCTTTTTTTATTTCTACTGCAGATAAGCATTTGTACTGCAGATAGACAAAGTCTGCGCAACGCGCAGACCGCAAAACCTGCTCCGTAAACCTTGCGAAAATGCGTCTGTGGCGGATAGGTGGGCCCCCTTCAGGGCTAAAAGGGACAAAGGGTCTGCAGAGACAAAGGGACTGCAGATTTCGCTCTCCGAGGATGCTGACGACACATCTCACATCCATGATGACATCTCACCTTGCAGATCAATAAGGGGGCAGTGAGGTCATCGGCTACCCCTTTGCCTCTGCTGCTTAGCGGCTCATCTATCTGAGCGACAGGCCGTTGCCTGTCTCATCTATCCCGTTGTTCTCGGGATTTCTCTGTCGCCCCTTCAGGGCTAGGCGCCTGCGGCGCAGGACTGCCAGGAGGGAGGCGACGAATTAGCGCAAGAACGCAAGTCCTTGTTCCGTCGCTCCCCTCGGGGAGCGTGATGCTACGCATTCCGCTCCCCGAGGATGCCGACGGAACGCTACGCAAAACGATGGCAGGATGTCCCACCCCACGATCAGCGATCCTTGCAGATTCTTCGCTATTTTCCATGAGTCGCACAAATCTTATCCACTGCTTGAAAAGGGCACATCTCCATTTCTCGACTGCGTGCGCTTACCGCTTTTCTAGCCCTGAATGGGCGATAGATAATAGATGGTATTAGAGGGGCGGCGTGCTTGCGAAGCAGGTTCTGCAGTCGGGGCGTTGCCCGACATTCCCTTATGGATAGGCTAAGCGCCTGCGCCGCAAGCGCCCCTTCTGTGTATTATTATTCGCTCCGCTCATATGCCGTACCTTGTGGTGCTACTCATATGTCTATTTTCTCTTACCTATCTGCTACGTAGTTTGGTGTATTTTGAGCCTTGTTGTAATATTCGCGCTTTTTTATAATTAAAGTATTGCATACAAGCCAGAAATGCGCTATTCTATGGTCAGAAAGATTGTGTTATGACATCAATACGATACACCATTTTCTTGGCTTCGATGCTTGCGCTGATGGCGCAAGTACAGGCGTCTATTAGCGGTTGGCTCTCGTTGGATACCACTGAACGGGATGGCACAACGGGTGAATTAATCATTAAGCCTTATACTTTTATGGATAAGGCTGGGCAAACCTATAGCTTGCCAGGTACGCAGGCGCCAGGTTGGTCGGTCTTTAATGCGCCTAAGGCTGAATTGGAAGACGCTCTGCCGTATAAGGTTGTGGCAGATACTGATTTCAATAACAATGGCATGCTTGCGTTTACGAAAGAAACGTTAGACAATGAGCAGACCTTCTTGGCGTTAGGCATTAGCGAAAAGAAGGATGATGCGATTCAGAAGCCTATACAGATGCTTTTGCCTGAAGAGGAAGCGAATGCACATAAGGTGCGCGAAGACAATCTTTATGCAACGGTTCGCTTCGTAGAATGCGCAGATTTGCCGAAGATTGATGTCTTGAAGAAGATGTATCCTTCGTATCAAGCGAGTCTGCCCAATGATGGATTCACGCCTGTTTACACAGCTGCGAAGTTAGGCGTATGCGTAGGTCCTGGTGGTTACTTTTATGTGACACGCGTGATTGTAGGCGAAGGGCAGTCTGACTTACCCGAAGCGTACACCTTTGAATTCTGCAAATCAAAGGTGTCCTACAACGATGTGGGTAATGGCGCAGTGACGATTCGTATCAAATTCCAGACCTATCACGGTGATGATGGCGTTATGGGACGTCGCGCATTTTGTATCTATGCAAAGGATGCTAAGAATCCTGACGCAACCGAACACTGCCTGACGAAGGGAATCGGTTACGAATGGGCGATTGCCGATGGTGAATATCAATTTGACTTTGCTAGCTTAGGCAAATCAGATGAAGCGATGTGGTTGTATGCGATTGATGACTCGCTTGCCGCGAGCGATCTGACGATGCCGGAAAACCCCTTAATGCAATTGAATCGATTGGCATTCTCTGCTACGGGTGGTGGCTTCTATGAAGCATGGATGACAACGGGTGCCGCGCAGACAACCACTGCGCTTGCGGCGTATGATGCCAAACAATTCACGCCCTATGTTGAAGCTCCTGGCGCTTTGTTTAGCCTCTACACCGATTGGGCTACGAAGTACAACGTGAACCTAACGGATTATTTAGAGGCACCCACGGGTGGCATTTCGACTTATGGCGCAGCAACCGAAGACTTGGCTGAGCACGCCTTTGATGCCTTCTTGCTTTATATGGATCCCGAAACCAACGAACCTTTGCGTTTGACCGTGACGGGGCTTGTTACGGAAGCGGATACAGTTTCCTTTACGGTGAAGGGCCCTGCAGGCTGCAATTTGCGTGATGCTGTACAGCGTGCTGCGCATTTGTGCATTCGTCGTGCGGCAGATTTGAATACGCTTGCGGATGCAGAACCCGAGATGTATGATCTCGCATTCTCTGCGGATGGCACATCTGCTTCCTTCGCCTTGCCGAAGACGGAAGGCGAAACAGAACTGCCCTTTATGCAGGCAACGTTGGTCCCTGTGACGGATATCAAATGATTGATTGATGAAAAATACCCGCGTTTAATGCAAAAAAGGTGAAACTTTTTGCAAGAAAACGCGGCTTTTCTTTGCTATCCGTATTAAATTAAGGTATAATTTCTCGCGATTTTAAGGAGTTTTGAGAATATGAGCGCAACGCTTGAAGAAATTCGTCACAGTGCGGCCCATTTGATGGCCTCCGCAGTGTGCTCGTTGTTTGACAATGTAAAGATTGACATCGGCCCTGCTACGGATGACGGCTTTTACTATGATTTTGATTTGGAACATCGCTTAAGCGCAGAAGATTTCCCTGCCATTGAAAAGGCAATTCGCAAGTTGATTGGCGCGAAGCTTCCCTTCGTGCGCGAAGAAGTCACGCGCGAACAAGCCGCTGAAATCTTCAAGGATCAGCCCTATAAGCTTGATCGCTTGGCAGATATTCCTGAAGGCGAAACTGTTTCGATTTACCGCACCGGTGATTACGTTGACCTCTGCCGTGGCCCTCACGTGGAACACAGCGGCTGTGTGGGTGCTGTCAAGTTGATGAACGTGGCTGGCAGTTACTATCGTGGCAATGAAAAGAACAAGATGCTTCAGCGCGTCTATGGCATTGCTGCAGCTTCCCAGAAGGAAGTTGATGCGATTATCGCTCGCATTGAAGAAGCAAAGAAGCGCGACCACCGTAAACTCGGTAAGGAATTAGAACTCTTCACCATCACCGAAAGCGTTGGCCCTGGCTTGGCGCATTGGTTGCCGAAGGGTGCACGCGTCCGCGTGGCCATTGAAGACTACTGGCGTAAGGAACACTTCCGTCACGGTTACGAAATGCTCTTCACGCCGCACATTGGTCGCGCCAACCTCTGGCAGACTTCTGGTCACTTGGGCTTCTACAAGGACGGTATGTTCCCTCCGATGAACGTGACCGAAGGTGAAGGCGATAAGGCCGTTCAGGAAACGTACTACGCGAAGCCGATGAACTGCCCCTTCCACATCCAGGCTTACCTCGCGAAGAAGTACAGCTACCGCGATTTGCCGTTGCGCTGGGCCGAACTCGGCACCGTGTATCGCTATGAAAAGGATGGCGTCCGTCACGGTCTCTTCCGCGTGCGTGGCTTTACGCAGGACGATGCGCACATCTTCTGCGCACCTGAAAAGATTGAAGACGAAATTCGCTTCACTGTGAAGTTCTGCTTGCACATCTTGCATCGCTTCGGCTTCCAGGATATCACCGCTTACCTCTCCACCCGCCCTGAAAAGGCAGTAGGCGATCCTGAAAAGTGGGAACAGGCTACCAATTCCTTGCGTAGCGCTCTTGAAGCAGAAGGTATGCACTACGAAGTCGATGAAGGCGGCGGTGCATTCTATGGTCCGAAAATTGACATGAAGATCAAGGACGCCCTTGGTCGTGAATGGCAGCTCGGTACGATTCAGTTTGACTTTAACCTTCCCGAACGCTTCGACCTCACCTACGTGGGCGAAGACGGTAAGGAACATCGCCCCTACATGGTGCACCGCGCATTGCTCGGTTCGCTCGAACGCTTCTTCGGCATCTTGATCGAACACTACGCTGGCGCATTCCCTGCATGGTTGGCACCCGTTCAAGCAAAGGTTCTTCCCATCACCGATGCGCAGCTCCCGATGGCCAAGGAAGTCTTGGCAAAGCTTCAGGCTGCAGACTTGCGTGTGGAAATTGATCCCTCGAATGACAAGGTCGGCGCCAAGATCCGTAAGGCCACCCTCGCAAAGGTGCCCTATATGCTCGTTATTGGCGGCCGCGAAGCCGAAGCAGGCGTTGTCGCCGTGCGTTCCCGTGAAAAGGGCGACCTCGGCACCATGACCCCCGAAGCCTTTATTGAGATGATTCGTCAAGAAACATCTGAAAACTAAGAACAACAACCCTAACAGGAGAGATCCCTTGGCCTTCCCCCAAGACCGTCAGGAACAAAATGGACGTAAGACGAATACCTTCGTCCGTACCAACTACAAAATCCGCGTGCCCGAAGTGCGTGTCGTGGATTCCACTGGTAAGATGCTCGGCGTAATGCCGACGCGTAAAGCTCAGGCACTCGCAGAAGCCCAGGGCCTTGACCTCGTTGAAATCACACCGAGCGCTCAGCCTCCCGTCTGCAAGTTGATGGACTACGGCAAATTCCGCTACGAGGAAAGCCTCAAGCAGAAGCAGGCCCGTAAGAATGCTAAGGCTACGCAGGTCAAGGAAATCAAATTCCACGCAGCAACCGATGTGGGTGACGTGAACCGTAAGGTCAAAGAAATCCTCGGCTTCATTGACCAGGGCAACAAGGTGAAGGTTTCCTTGATGTTCCGTGGTCGTGAAAACGCACACCGCGAACTCGGCCAGGAAATGATTGAAAACGTCATCACCCTCTGCGGCGAAAAAGTGCAGGTTGAACAAGCCCCCAAATTGCTCGGTCGCACCCTTAGCTGTATGCTTGCGCCGAAGTCGGTCAAGGGTGGCGCTAAGAAGGCTGCTCCTGCCGAACAGCCCCCCGCACCGCCTCGCGCTGCGCCTGGTCTCAGCCCCACACGTCCGTAAGGACATGAAAACGCTCGTCTTTGTTGGCCCAGGACGTATCGGCGAAGCCGTACGCACCTCTTTTGACCCCAAAGACTTTCAGATTACCGTGCTCTCGCGCAGAGAGTACGGTGATTTTTTATCTCCAGACTACACGCCAGAGGCTGCAGTTGAAACACTTACTGCCTGCGATGCCTTGATTTGTTTCGCAGGACTCTTTGAGCTCAATGCCTCTGCAGAACGCATGCGCCAAGCCAATGACACGGCAATTCGCCGCATTGCAGAGGCTACGCATCGTAGATTTCCCACTGCGCACATTATCACCTTCTTAGACACTCGCATTCATCGCGCACTTGAAACCGTGCCAGAACCCGTGCGAGCCTACCTGAAATCAAAGCAAGCCCTTGCCCAATGGACGCTTGAGAAAGCAGTGGAATGGGGCCGCGCCACGGGCGCGCGTGTCAATGCCATTGCGCCAGGCCCTGTTTTGCCACCGCCAAATAAGACCCATTCAGAAAAAGCTGGCGATTGCCTAACTCCGCGCCCCACCCCCGCAGATATCGCCGCCGCCCTTCAATTCCTCCTTGCGACCCCTTCTATTACAGGTCAAATCCTCTACGTTTCCGCTGGTCAACAATTGCTGTGAACAAACGGCGTGAGTTTGTGTAAATAGTACATTTCCGGGCGTGGAAATGCGCGATTAACGGAGCCATGAAAAACTCCGCCGAAGTCTTGTTTAAACTCCGCCGAAGTTTGAATCAAACATGGGCGATGTTTGTTTGAAACATGGGCGGAGTTTTTTTAAAACATGGGCGATGTTTTTAAACCACCTTTTTGATGCGTTTTTTTGACCTCTTTGGGGATATTTTCAACTCAACCTCACTTTGATTTCAACTCAACCTCACTTCGGCTTTAAGTGAACCTCACTTTGATGTCAAGTGAACCTCACTGCAAATAGAAGTGAACCTTACTTGAAAAAGGGTTAAAAAGCCGCTCAAAAGTCTCGTGAGGGGTGTTTTCTTTGGGATGTATTTATCGCGCAGTAAGGGTGCCGATGATGGTGGGGCGGTAGGTCGCCATTTGGGCGAAAAGGGAGGTTTTTGGGGTGGTAATTGAAATGAATGGGGGAGGTTGTTTTCGGTGGAGATTGGTCGCTAATTAATACTGCGGAGTTTTGTGGGATATAGATGTTTTCTTCTTTTATAGATGTAGCGATTTGTGGTATAATGCAAGTGTTTTATTTGTTGTAACGTTATTACATTGGAGCTGATATGAAAGAAGTCGGCGTTGGTATTGTTGGATTTGGTACGGTTGGTGCGGGTGTTGCGGAAGGCCTTTTGTCGGGCATGGCTTTGATTTCTCGTCGTTGTGGCGTGAATGTGGCTTTGCGTGGAATTGCGGATTTGGATATTACAACGGATCGTGGGGTGGTCGTGCCTCAGGATTTGTTGTCTACGGATGCTTTGGCACTTGCTGTGCGCGAAGACATTGATATCGTGGTCGAATTGATCGGTGGCACTGGGATTGCTTACACGGTGGTGAAGACTGCGCTTGAAAATGGCAAGTCTGTGGTGACCGCAAACAAGAAGCTTTTGGCAGAGAAGGGCGCAGAGCTCTTCGCTTTGGCTCGTGAAAAGCATGTGGATCTTTACTTTGGCGCAAGCGTGGGCGGCGGTATTCCGATTATTCGTTCGCTGCGCGATGGCTTGGTGGGTAATGATATCAATGCTGCGTACGGTATTTTGAATGGCACGTGTAACTACATTCTCACGCGTATGGCTCGTGAGGGTGCAGATTTTGACGTGGTGCTTGCAGATGCTCAGCGTTTGGGTTATGCAGAAGCTAATCCTTCGTTGGATATCGATGGTTTTGATACGGCGCACAAGATTTGCATTTTGGCTTCGTTGTCTTACGGCGTGAGCGTGCCGCTTGACAAGGTGCAGGTGGAAGGTATCCGTGGCTTGGATTTGGCAGATGTGAAGTATGCTGACGAATTGGGCTATGTGATTAAGCTTTTGGCTGTGTGCAAGGCTCATGAAGGCAAGCTTGAAGTGCGCGTGAACCCGACGTTGGTGCCGAAGACGCACATGCTCGCTTCTGTGAGCGATGTGTTTAACGCCGTTTTGGTGGATGGTTCGATGACGGGTGACACGCTTTACTATGGCCGTGGCGCTGGTCGTGCAGCCACCGCAAGTGCGGTGATTTCCGATATTGTCTCGGTGGCACGTCATGTGGCTTCTGGTGTGCCGCGCAATGCTGAACCGTTGCCCGTGATTTCAGAAAGCGAACTTGAACTTTTGCCCGCTGAAGCGTGCACGAGCCGTTATTATGTGCGCTTGATGGTGAAGGATGATTGCGGCATGGTGGGGCGTTTCGCAACGATTCTTGGAAATCATGGCGTGAGCATCTTTGCCGCTAGCCAGCATGAACCGACTGAAGCACAGCGCACGGAAGGTTATGTGCCGGTGGTGATTTTGACGCAGCCAGCGCATGCAGGTGACTTGAATGCTGCTTTGACTGAAATTTATGAAGCAGGTATTGTGCAGGCAATGCCGCGTAGCCTCTGCATTTTCTAAGGTGTGCAAGGCGCGAGTTTAAAAGGTTTTTAAAAAAGATCGTTCTCAATTAAGGAACATAAGACAAATGAAAGTTTGTAAGTTTGGCGGTTCTTCCGTAGCAGATGATATTCAGATTCAGAAGATTTTTGACATTGTTTCTGCGGATCCTGAGCGTAAGATTGTAGTCGTTTCTGCACCAGGTAAGCGTAATAAGGCAGATACGAAGGTAACGGACTTGCTCATTGAGTGCGCAGGTTGCTGCATGAATGACCGCGACCACACAGAAGTGTTGGACGCGATTGTGGAACGTTATGCAGTGATTCAGCGTGGCTTTGGCTTGGATCAGGATGTCATTGATGAAATTCGCGCCGACTTAGAAGGTCGCATCGCGAATCGCAATCCCTCTAATCCTGCAGGCTTTATGGACGCCATGAAGGCCGCAGGTGAAGACAACTCTGCACGTATCGTGGCAGCAGTCTTCCGTAAGAAGGGTGTGGCTGCTGAATATGTGAGCCCCAAGGCTGCAGGCCTTTTGATGTCGGATGACTTCGGCAATGCACAGGTTTTGCCTGAATCGTATGAATTACTCGCGCAGTCTTTGAGCAATCGCAACTACATTCAGATTTTCCCTGGCTTCTTTGGTTACACCCGCGCTGGCGAAGTCGCAACCTTCCCGCGTGGCGGCTCTGATATCACGGGTTCGATTTTGGCTGCAGCAGTGAAGGCTTCGGTGTATGAAAACTTCACCGACGTGGACGCTGTCTATCCTGTGGATCCGCGCTTGGTGCCTGAAGTCTCCGTTGGCATTCCTGAAATGACCTATCGTGAAATGCGCGAATTGTCCTACGCAGGCTTTGGCGTCTTCCAGGATGAGGCCATCATTCCGGCAGTGCGCGCTGCAATTCCGATTAACATTCGTAATACCAACCGTCCTGAAGCCCCTGGTACGATGGTGGTGCATCACCGCCGCGCACGTCAGGGTTCGGTCGTGGGTATTGCCTCCTCGACGGGCTTCTGCACGCTTTACATCGATAAGTACATGATGAACCGTGAAGTGGGCTTCGGTCGTAAGTTGTTGCAGATTCTTGAAGAAGAAGGCATCTCTTACGAACACATGCCCTCTGGCATCGACAACGTATCGGTCGTCTTCCGCGAAGAAGGCTTCACGCAGGAAGTGGAAGGTCGCGTCCGCGATCACATTATGCGTGATCTTCAGCCTGATAACTTGCAGATTGAACGCGGCACCGCTTTGATTATGATCGTGGGCGAAGGCCTCTACTACACGCCTGGTATGGCAGCACACGCTACGCTTGCACTCTTCCGCGAAGGTATCTCTATCGATATGATGAATCAGGGCTCCTCTGAAATCTCAATGATGTTCGGCGTTCAGAGCTCCCAGCGTGAAAAGGCAGTGAAGGCACTTTATCACGCATTCTTTAAGGGATAAGTGACGCACTTCGCTTGCAAAACGGGGGGCGTCTCTCGCAGAGGGACGTCCTTCTTTTTGAAAGTATCAGTGAATGGCGTCGTATTTAAAATAACTGATATTTGTGAATCAGTAGTAGATGGGGATTGAGATGAAGATTCTTTTAGTTGGTGATATTGTAGGATCGCCTGGGCGTGCAGTCTTTAAGCGTGTGGCGAAGCAGTTGCTTGAAAGCGGTGAAGTGCATGCCATTATTGCAAACGCAGAAAATGCGGCCGCGGGAAGCGGAATCACGCTCCCTGTCGCAAACGAACTCTTTGAAGCTGGCGCGACATTGATGACGTTAGGCGATCATACGTGGGGACAGCGTGGCTTTGATGCGCAGATTGGTTGTGACAAGCGTATTGTGCGCCCTGCAAACTTCCCTGAACAAGTACCTGGCGCGACGTTTGCGATTGCAGAAACAGCTTTGGGGCCAATTGCGATCGTGTCGGTTTTAGGTCAAGTCTTCATGACGCAGTGCGACAATCCTTTCCGTGCAGTGGATCGGGTTCTTTCAAAGATTCCAGCGACAGTGCCTGTCTTTGTGGATGTTCACGCAGAAGCTACGAGTGAAAAGATCGCGATGGGCTATTGGTTAGATGGCCGTGTTTCTTGCGTATTTGGCACGCATACGCATGTTCAGACAAGCGATGCGACACTCCTTGCGAAAGGCACGGCCTACATTACAGACGTGGGGATGACAGGGCCTTTGCACTCGGTGATTGGTCGTCAGATTGAGCCTGTACTCAAGAAGTTTACGACAGGTATTCCTGCGCGTTTTGAAGTTGCTTCTGGCGCAACAAAGCTTGAGGGTGCGATTGTGGATTTACCACGAGGCGAACGATTCCCCACTTCTATCACTGCTGTGCGCTATATCTTCAATGACTAAGTCGTTGCCAATGTGGGCATTACAAGTAATGATGGCCTGCGCGAGAAACGCAGACCATAAAGCGTTTGTCTCAGAAATTGAGGCAGCGATGAATGCCCATTTGTTCTTGAACGATGCAGATGATGCATGGTATACCCACTTCCCGCAGTATTCACGTGTTCATTCAAGAGAATTGACCTTGCCCACATCATGGGAGGAACTTTCAGAAGAAGAGGTGCAGTCAATCTTTGCGGCGAATGGAAATGGACTCGCGCGGATTTTTAAATCCTACGAACCGCGCGCAGGACAGGCGGCGATGGCGCTTGAAGTGACGCGTGCGTTAAATGAGCGTCGTCATCTATTGGCAGAAGCAGGAACAGGCGTTGGTAAGAGTTTGGCATACTTAGTGCCGTGTGCGCTTTGGGCCATGCGGAATAACTTGCCAATTGTGATTTCAACGAATACGCGTAACTTGCAGTCGCAATTGCTTGCGAAAGATTTGCCATTGGTTACGAGATGCCTTGCCGGCGGTCAGACGCAAGGTCGCGCATTGCATGCGGTTGTTCTGAAAGGGCGCGGCAACTACCTCTGTTTGAAGCACTTTGGGGCATTTGTTGAAGGTGGTTTTGAAAAACTCTCTGAGCCAGAGTCGCTGTTGTTTGCCGACTTTGTTGCATGGGCGGCTCAGACGCCTGATGGCGATATGGATAGTTTCCGCCCAAAGCATGCGCGTGGCGATATGGGTTTTATTCGCTCGTTTGGATGTCATTCAAGTTCTTGTACTGGGAAAACGTGTCGATTCTACAAGCGCTGCTTCTTACAACAAGCACGACAAGAGGCATTAGGCGCAGATCTTGTGATTGCGAACCATGCGCTTGTATTTGCAGAATTAGCAAGTCCTGGGAAGTTGTTGCCGCCGCATGCGCAGATTGTCTTTGATGAAGCGCATAACATTGAAGATGCGGCTACTTCCGCACTCTCAAATGAAATCTCGCCGATTACGCTTTATGAGCTCTGCCAAAAACTTGCGCCAAGTAAGGGGCGTGAAGCAAGTAGCGTAGCGCAACAGATTCAACAAGACTTTATTGTGCCAGCGATAAAGAACGATTCCGAGCGTGCACGTATCACCGAGATGTTAAAAGGACTCCGTAAATGTGGCGTAACATTAGCAGATGGTGGTAAAGCACTCTTTCGTAAATTGGCGCAATTCTTTGCGCAAACGCCTGAAAGTACGATTCGTTATCGCTCAATTCCAGATGAAACGTTGCCAACGTTACCAAGCGGACAACCGCAATTTCGGAGAGAGGTCTCCTTTGGGAATGGCGCTTTTCGAAGTGCAGAAACCTTTGTGCCAGAGGCCGAGGTGAGCGAATGTTGGGATTGTGTATCCAAGGCGTTAGGTGATGCGCGGATTATGTTGGAGCGCTTTTTAGGCGAAATTGCACGCTATGTTCCACCAGAAGGGGATGACAACCCCTATGAAGATGTGTTGGTGGCGATTAAGGCTACGCGCGATACTTTGGATGGCGTTGGAAACGTTTTAGATGGTTTGTTACGTGGTGATGACCCTGGACTTGTGTATTGGATGACGCGACTGTCGCCAGAAGAACATGCCGTGGTGCTTTCTGCAGCGCCATTAGAGGTGGCAGTTCAGCTGAACCGACTTCTGTATGATCACAAAGAGTCTGTCATTTTCTCTTCTGCAACGCTTCGGACACGGAGTGATTTTGGACACGTGCGTCATCGATTAGGCTTGGAGATGATTCAAGACCAACAGCGGATTCGCGAATTCGTGGCAGAAAGTCCATTTGATTATCCTGCGCAATGTTGCGTCGCAGTGCCTGACTATTTGCCAGAGATTTCACAAACCGAACTTTACAATCTCGAACTTTCACGTTTGATGTATCAGCTTTTTACAACTGCGAATGGGCGTAGTTTGGCGTTGTTTACCTCGTATGAGATGATGAAAGCCTGCGCTGAAAAATTGGGCCCACATTTGGAAGCGCGTGGTATTGCATTATTAACGCAGTCAACTTCGTTGAGTCGTGATGCAATGACAGAGGCATTTCGAGAACAGAAACGCCCAACGGTGCTCTTTGGAACGCAAAGCTTCTGGGAAGGTGTAGACGTTATTGGGGATGCATTAAGTTGCGTAGTGATTGCACGCTTACCATTTGAAACGGTAGGGGATCCGCTCTTCAAGGCGCGTTGTGAACAAATTGAACGAAGCGGACACTCCTCGTTCGCAGAGTTGTCAGTACCGCAAGCCGTGATTAAATTTAGGCAAGGATTCGGTCGTCTCATTCGTAGCCGCGCAGATAAAGGGATGGTGGTGATTGCAGACACGCGCATTTTACGAAAGAGTTATGGAACGATCTTTTCTAAAGCATTGCCTGTTAACGTAGAGCCTTTCAAAACGCGTCAACATTTAGTCGCACGATTACGCCAAGTTTTAGCGTAAATGAGACATTGAAAAGCGGTTATGTTTGATTGTGTTTTTGTTTCTATAAAAACATCGTCTAAAGTGCTAAATCGTTCGCAATAATCGTATTTCTATGGTATACTTTCCCTAAGTCGTATGGGTCAGCAAAAGTATAGTGCAGCAGAGCGGATATCACAAGCGAATCGCGTAACGTGGTTCTCGGTTGTGGTGAATACGATTTTGACGATCTTAAAACTCGTTGTTGGCCTCTGTGGACACTCAGCTGCACTTGTAGCAGATGCATTGCATTCTGCGTCTGACTTTGCAACAGACTTCGCTGTATTAATTGGGATGAAGGTCGCAGGGCGTCCTCAAGACTTGGATCATCCTTACGGTCATGGCAAATATGAGACGCTCGCAGCGGTAATTGTGGGTGTTTCACTTGCTGCAGTGGGGATTGCGATTGCATTTCATGCTGGGCACACGCTATTTTTTGCTTGGTGGGAACGCATTTATCCCGACCGTCCATCGTTCTTTGCGCTGGGTGCTGCATGCGTTTCAATTGTCGTGAAAGAGGCGCTTTATCAATGGACGGCACGCGTTGCGCGTGCAACGCAAAATGATGCACTCCTTGCGAATGCGTGGCATCATCGGAGTGATGCGCTTTCGTCAATTGGTACTGCGATAGGTGCAGGTGTTGCGGCATTATTTGGCGGTGCATGGGTTTTGTTAGATGCAGTTGCTGCTGCTCTTGTGGGCATAATCTTGTTGAAAGTTTCATGGGAGATTATAAAAGACTCCCTTGATAAGTTGATGGAACAAGGGATGACCGTGGAAGAGCATCAATGTATTTATAATGCCGTTCATGCGGTCGCAGGGATTTCAGAACCGCATCACCTTCGTTCACGCCGCGTTGGAACAGTGGCTGTGATTGAGTTACATTTTCGCGTGAATCCAGAGATGACCGTGCGCGAAAGTCATGACTTGGCGTCACAAGTTGAGCAAAATTTACGGGCCTCTTTTGGAGAGGATGCAATTGTTACAATGCACGTTGAGCCCTTGAAGAACCGATAGTGGCACAATGCAAAGGACTATTTGGATAGAATAAGGAACACTTATATGAAGAAGTTGTTTGGGATTTTGGTGTTAATTACCCTCTGTTGTGCGCCCGTTGCTCAGGCGGGTTGGTTTGGCGAAAGTGAAGAAGAGAAAGAAGCACGCATCGCTAAGCATGTGGCAGATGTATTGCGTGAGCCGAATCGAGTCATTGCAAATGCGCAGGAAGCCGTTGAATACGGTGATATTGAAGAAGGGATTCGTCTTTTCCGAAAAGCGCATGCAATGATTGAGCAGATTGAGGTGACGGAAGATACCTCTGGAAGCGCGTTTGCAACATTGCGTTTAAGGAAGTTTCACTGCGTGTCGATGTTGGATGCGTTGGCTTTGAAGCAGGCAGAGGTGATGGATGTGCGTCAAGCTGTGACGGATACCTCTGATTTGGCAAAGCGTCTCGCACAAGAGCGTAAAGAATTGGCCGAACAATCCAAGGCGGAAGCAAATCCGAATGATTTGCCGCGTCCGCCGACCTTGCGTGATCAGTTGGCGATTGAAGAAAGCAAGGTACTGGTCGCGCAAGACGCTGTGAATCGTTGCCGCACAAATGTAGAAGCTGCATTGTGTGAATTGGATGTGGTGAAGGAATCAATCGCAGAAACGGTAAAGGCGCATACGGTAGCGGACACGACCTACTTCATGGCGGAACAGCGCCTTCGTCAGGCAGAGGCAAATCCAAAAGATGCTAGCGTGGTAGATGCTTTGCGTGTTTCAATGGAGGCTGCTAAGCGTGATTTGGTGGCAAAGAAAACCGAAATGGCTGCCGCGAAGAAAAAGCAAGCTGCTATTGAAGCGCAATTAAAGGACGCGGAAGCAAAGTTGAAAGACGCGGAAGCAAAGTTGGAAGAAGCGCGTCGCCCTGTGGTCGTTTTGCGTAAGGCGATTACAGAGGAGATGGCAGTGGCGCGTAAACGTGCTGCAGAGGAGAAGGCTAAGGCAGATGCTGCGGCAGAGCGTTTGGCAGCGGACAACTTGAAACAACGCCAAGCAGAAGCAGCGGCAGCAACAAAGGCACGTGAACAACAGGCGAAGAATAGTGCAGATGCGAAAGCGTTACAGAAGGAATTGGAAATCTGTGAAGAGCTTTGGCGCATGAAGCAGATTGAATCATTTGAACGTCGTGTCACGGCCGCTTTAGAGAAGTGGCCAGACTCATCGGATTTATTGGTGCAATTGGCTCGTTTGCGCCTTGTGCAAGGTCAAGAAGATGATGCGCTCGAGCTCGTCGCGATGACGACTGGTAAGGGTGAAGCGGGTAAAAAGGCAGCATACGTGGCTGCTGGTGCTTATATGGTTAAGCAAAAGCCGTTAGATGCGATGAAGGTGTTGGAACCAATTATGGAAGCGTATCCAAATGATCCAGATGTGTATTACAACATGGCGGTGGCATTGGTGCGTTTGCCTGAAATTGATCCTAAGCGTGAAATCGCAGCGAAGTATTACACGCGTAGTGTTGAATTAGGCGGTCGTCGTTCGTTCACGTTGGAACGTCGTTTGGATATGGAGTAAGCGATGCAAGACCCTATGACAGAAAAGACGCTTGCAACGCGTCGTGCATTTGAAGGTCGCGCGATTACGGTTGATATTTTGGATATCGAATTGCCTACGGGACGTAAGTCTATTCGTGAGGTGATGCGTCATCGTGGCGCAGTTTGCATTTTGGCACAACGTCCAGACGGGAAGTTCGTCTTTGTTCGTCAGTATCGTAAGGCTGTTGAACGGACGCTTTTGGAGTGTGTGGCGGGTTGCATGGAAGAGGGTGAGCCTCCAGAAAGTGCGGCTTTGCGTGAAACGCGTGAAGAAACGGGCTATGAAGTGGATTCTTTGGTGGCGTTAGGTCATTCGCTTCCTGCGCCAGGGTATTGTGATGAAGTGCACTATCACTTTTATGCGCGCTTAAAGCCGTTAGCCGGTGAATTGCAATTAGATACTGATGAAAATCTCTATCCAGTGTTTCTCTCTGCAGAAGCATTAGATGCTGCGATTGACGATGGTACCATTGATGATGGTAAGTCAATCATCTTATGGGATTGTTATAAGCGCGCCGTGAAGCGTGGCGAATTGTAAGTAGGTAGAGTTCACTATGAGCGAACATCCTCAGCAGAAGTACTGGAATTCAATCGCGAAAATGTATCGCGAGATTACACGAATTGACGCCTCTGACTTCCACTACGGACCTCTTTTGGCAGGTGAGAGTGAATTAAAACTGTTGCCTGCGTTGAAGCCTGGAATGACATCGTTAGAATTAGGTTGTGGCGAAGGTCAAAACAGTTGCTGGCTTGCGCGTCATGGTTTGAAGTGTATCGCAGTGGACATCTCCGAAGGTCAATTAGATTACGCGCGCAAAGATGCTGCTGCGGAAGGTTTAGAGATTGACTTCCGTCAGGGGACGATTGAGTCCTTTGACCCGCAAGGCGCTACATTCGATTTGATTACAAGCTCGCACGCATTTGAATTTGTTGCAGAGCCTTTCGAACAAGTCAAGCGCATTGCTTCTTGGTTAAACCCAGGAGGTACGTTGATGATTTCCACAGTTCATCCGGTCTATAATGGCGAATGGGTTGAACTTGATGGTGAAGAAGGCGAAGCCGCATGGGGCCGCTTGCTTGTTAACTACTTTGAGCCGATTGATGATGTGCGCGAACAACCTTCTGGCCAGGGCTCTCCTGTAATTTCGCGAGCCTATCCTGTGAGCGCGTGGTTTAATGCTTTTCGTGCGGCAGGATTGGTGGTAGAACGGTTGGAAGAGCCGCCTGCGTCAAAGCATCCGGCATATGCTTCAGATGATTGGCTGGATGCAATGGATGAATGCTCCGTAATCCCAACAACGATTATCTTAGTTGGACGTAAGCCTGAATCAACGAATTGCTAATGGGAATGAAATTGCGTGGATGATGAAGGTCGCCCACGCAATCTTGTATTGTGATGAATATGAAGCCTGGCATTGAAACATGGTTAGCCTCTGCAAAACCAACTTGGCGTGTGGGTTTGCTTTCACATCAAGCGGCATTGTTGTCCACGGGTGAAACGTCTGCGCAAGCGATGCGTCGCGTGTTTGGTGCTCATTTCAAAGCTTTGTTTGGCCCAGAACATGGTTACTTTGGTGGTGCAGCTGCTGGCGAAAAGATGGGTCATCAAGCGCACCCTTTGTGGGGGATTCCTGTTTATTCGTTGTATGGTGAGTATCGTAAGCCTACGCCAGAGATGCTGGAAGGGTTAGACTTCCTTGTGATTGATTTGCAAGACCTCGGCGTTCGTTGTTATACCTATTTAGCAACGTTACTCCTCGCGCTTGAAGCGTGTGAAGAATGTGGCGTACAGTGCGTAGTGTGCGATCGTCCGATTCCTTTTCATACAATTGAGGATGGCCCAATAGCAGAAGCTGAACACTTTTCCTTTGTCGCGCCGTGTGCGTTACCGTTTGTTTATGGTAAAACGCACACAGAGGTGGCACGCTGGAGCGGTAAACCTCATATTGCTGCGCCAATGTTGGGATATGACGAACGGTTTACTATTGCGCGTCCGCAAGGGATGCCAGAGTTTATCCCGCCAAGTCCTGCGATTCGTACGTGGGAGACTGCGCGTCTGTATCCTGCGCTTGTCTTCGCTGAAGCCTTACCCCAATATGATATTGGGCGCGGAAGCGCAATGGCGTTTCGAATGTTAAGTGCGCCATGGATCAATGGTGAGGCTTTGTCGGCGGCAATTAATCAAGCGGAGATCCCTGGCGTTCGCGCCTTTGACTTTACGCAATGCGTAGAGCAGGGCGCTATTCGTCTTCATATTGTAGACGACCTGCTTTATCGTCCATGGCAAACGGCATGTGCATTGTTGAAGCTGTTACATGAACACTACGGAGACGATCACCTTTTCGCGCATCCCAATGCACGCCCGGCGTGGATGACTAAGCTCTGTGGCACAACCTCATGGCAAACGTTGATTCCGAACATGGTGATCGCCGATCCAGAACGGTCTCGAAAGGACTTAATTTGAGGAAAAACAAAAAAGTTAAAATTTTTGAAAAAAGTGCTTGCATTAAAATTTTGAATATTATATAATATGCCTCGTTTTACGCGCCTCTAGCTCAATTGGATAGAGCATCTGACTACGGATCAGAAGGTTGGTGGTTCAAATCCACCGAGGCGCGCCATCTCCCAGATTGCGGGATTGAGCAGCCAGGTAGCTCGTCAGGCTCATAACCTGAAGGTCATAGGTTCAAATCCTATTCCCGCTACCAATTTCCAAGACCACCGAGCAGGTGGTCTTTTTGTTTGTATTATTCGCGTATTTTGAGGAGTTACCTTCTGAACGGGTAGCTTTTCGATTTAATCGTCAGATTTCTGCAGAATTGTGTGTGAAAATCGCGGATTCTATTTCCCATTTTGCTCAAAATATGGTTTAATATTAAGGAATAACGAAAAGAGGCTAAAATGCTTGATATTAAGCGTATACGTGAAACTCCAGATGAAGTTCGTGAAGGTTTAACGCGCCGTTGGATGGATCCCGCATTGGTGGATGCTGTTTTGGCGCTTGATGCTCGTCGTCGTACGTTGGTGACAGAGGTGGATTCGCTCAAGGCGAAGCGCAACGAAGTCTCCAAGTCGATTGGTGTCCGCGTGAAGGCGGGCGAAGATGTGACGGCGATTAAGGAAGAAATGCGCGCTCTTGGCGATGAAATTGCTGCTAAGGACGTTGAAATTCGTACGGTTGATGAAGAATTCCGCACGGCAATGTTGCGCATTCCGAATGTGCCGAACAAGGATATCGCAACGGGTCCTGATAGCTCTTGCAATCGTGATGTGCGTCATGTGGGCGAAGAGCGCGTCTTTGATTTTGAACCTTTGGATCATATTGAACTCGGTGAAAAGCTTGGTATTTTTGACTTCCCGCGTGGCGTGAAGTTGACGGGTACGGGCTTCCCGATCCTTTTGGGGCAGGGCGCGAAGTTGCAGCGCGCATTGATTCAGTATATGCTGGACTTGCACACGCAGAACCAGGGCTACACTGAAATGTTGCCTCCGTTCGTGGTGAATACGGCTTCGATGATTGGTACGGGTCAATTGCCGAAGATGCAGGATGATATGTATCACTGCGAAGTTGACGATTTCTGGTTGATTCCTACGGCAGAAGTGCCAGTGACGAATTACTACCGCGATGAAATCTTGGATGCTGCACAGCTTCCGATTAAAATGACGGCTTATACGCCTTGTTTCCGTCGTGAAGCAGGTTCTGCAGGTAAGGATACGCGTGGTGTCTTGCGTGTGCACCAGTTCGATAAGGTGGAGATGGTGAAGTTTGTTGAACCTTCTACCTCTTATGATGAACTCGAGAGCCTCGTGAAGGATGCTGAGGACGTTTTGACGGGCTTGGGCTTGAATTTCCGCGTGTTGGAACTCTGCTCTGGCGACATTTCCTTCTCTGCTGCGAAGTGCTATGACATTGAATTGTGGGCTCCTGGCCAGAAGGCTTGGTTGGAAGTGTCGAGCTGCTCGAACTTCGAAAGCTTCCAGGCACGTCGTGCGAATATTCGCTACCGCGGTCCTGATGGTAAGCCTGCCTTTATTCATACGCTTAATGGCTCGGGTGTAGCTTTGCCGCGCTTGATGATTGCAATTCTCGAACAGTGCCAGCAGGCAGATGGTTCGGTGTTGTTGCCTGAAGCCATCCGTCCTTACATGGGCACGGATCGTTTGGTTCCTGTGAAGTAAAGAACAGCCATGGCGAAAATTGGACCTTTACAGATGTGCCACTGGGGCAATCCGATTCTTCGGAAGCCTTGCGTGCCTGTGGAGATGATTACTGAAGAACTGCGTCATTTGGCGATTGACATGATTGAAACCATGTACAGTGCCAATGGCGTGGGGCTCGCCGCTCCGCAGATTGGCCGCAGTGAAAGCCTTTGTGTGATTGACGTCCCAGAAGATGCGGAAAAGGAAGAATACGTAGAGGTGAATGCCTCGATTCCGATGCCGCTCGTGATGTTTAATCCTGAGATTCTTTCGAAGGAAGGCGAACAGACGGATGAGGAGGGATGTCTCTCCTTCCCATCAATTCATGCGCCTGTAACGCGTGCGGATAAGGTGTCCTTTACGTTTGCTGATATCAATGGCCAACGTCAGATGTACACCGCGTATGGCTTGCTTGCGCGTGCTGTGCAGCATGAGTTGGAACACCTCAAGGGTGGCGTCTTCATTGACAATGTTGCAGATAAGACTGAAATCGCAACGAAGTTGGAGAAGTTGGAAGCCAAGACCAAGCGCAAGCTCGGTATTGCGTAATCAATCGTCTTCGCTAAAAAGATGCGCAGACGGATACCGTTCGTCTGCGTTTCTTTTTGAATGAAGATGTGCGAATGAAGTAGAGCGTGACATGCATTTGATGAATTGGAAAGCATTCTTGTTTGCGGTGATTTGCTGTGTGGGCTTAACGCTCAATGCGGCGATTCGCTTGTCGCTCTTAGACGAAACCGCGCCGTTCAAGGCGGTCTTTGTGTCAAATGCTGACACGCTCTCACATACGGAGCCTTTGGTCGGCACTTTAGAAGTGACTGCGCCTTCAACGCTTGATGTTGAAATCCCCGATTTGCAGGAGCGCTTCCGCGGGTTTACCTTCGTGGAAGACTTTGCGGTTGGTCGTACAGAAGCCGCGGGTAAAGCGCAGAAGCGGTGGCGTTTTCGTCTAACGCCTTCTGCGGAGGGTCCGTGGGCATTAAGGCCTTTTGTACTGAAGGCTAAGAACCTCCGCACAGGTGAATCGACTTCCTATTTGACGCAATTGGTGACCTTCCCAGCGCCTTTAGCATTGCCGCCAGCGACAGGTGAGCCAGAGGTGAACTTGTCGCCTGAATGGGTTGCGCCAGGATGGCAGACAATTGGTGTGTGGGTGCTGTGGGCATTACTTGCAGTGGGCGCTATTGTGGCAGCGGTTCCCTTGATTCGTCGCATTCGCCGCACATTGCATGAGCGGACGTTGTCGCCTGAAGCGCGTGCGCAGCTGGAGCTCAACCGCTTACTGGCTGAGAACCTTTTGGCGCAAGGTCAGTTTAAACGCTTCTACTATGGTCTTACGGGTGTGGTGCGCCGTTATTTCGAACGCGGTTATGCGCTGCGCGCGACGCGTCAAACAACGCAAGAGTTCTTGAGCGTTATTGCGAATGATGCGCGTGTAAGCGCGGCAGAACGCGCCGCGCTTGAGCAATTTCTCAATGCCGCAGATGCGATCAAGTTCGCAGGTATTGCGGCGACAGCGATAGAGGCTGAGTCTGCGACGAATCACGTCCGTGCGTTGCTTGCAGAGGCCGCAGAACATCGCCAACAGATCGCGACGAGCGAAACTTCAAAGGCCTAAGAGATGCCCCCTTTTAGGGCCGTATTTTAACGTCAAATGAAAAGAGGTTGAATTCACTTGCAATTCAACCTCTTTTCAATTTCAAAAAGGCTTGTTTTGATGAGCAAAACAAGCCTTTTTCATTTTGGGCAGTTTTTGAAGGGGAAAAGGCTTATTTTCGCCGCCCATTGAGTAAGATTGAAATGATGAGAGCAAACCCTAAAAGAATCGGGTAGTACAGCGCGCCAATGAGTTTGAATGCACTCAGGGAAATGTGGCAACTATTCAGAATGCCAATAGCGATAAGCAGTTGGGCGCCATAAGGAATAAGCCCTTGGACAGAGCATGAAGCAGAGTCAAGGATACTCGCGATGCGACGCGCGTTGCACCCATACTTTTGGGAGAGTTCCTTCGCAATGGGGCCAGCAATCACGATTGCGACCGTGTTATTGGCCGTAAAGAGATTGACGCAGCCCACGAGTGCCGTAATGCCCAGTTCGCACTTCCACTTAGAGGTGACAAAACGTTCAATCTTCGTCATCAAGTAAGCAATGCCGCCATTTGAACGAATCATATGCAGTAAGCCGCCTGCAAGAATCGCAATGATGAGCGTGTCGGCCATTGATTGAATCCCGCGTCCGCTACTGGTGAGCAAATCGCGGATAGCGATATCGCCAACAAAGTGCCCTGTAAACACCGAGAAGAGCGCACCTAAAAAGAGCAACGCCATAACGTTAAACCCTGAAAGCGCGCCTGCTAAAATCAGGAGATAGGGCAATGTCGCAAGGATGTCCTTGAATGAAATATCGCTTAAAACAGGGGGCAACTGTATGTTTTTGCCAACAAAGAAGTAGATGCACAGCGTGACAATCGTTGTGGGCAACGCAATCTGGATGTTTGTTAAGAACTTCTCACGCATGGCGATACCCTGCGTTCGCGTAGCGGCGATGGTCGTATCTGAAATCATCGACATGTTATCGCCAAACATCGCACCGCCAATCACAGCGCCTGCCATTAACGCCGCATCCAAGTTCATTGATTGAATAAGACCTGCTGCAATCGGCATCACCGCTGCAATCGTGCCACAACTTGTCCCAATCGCCAATGAAATCAAACAAGAGATGAGGAAAAAGCCCGGGATGAGGAATTGGTCTGGAATCAAATGACGGCAAATCAGAACCGTGGCCTCCACAGAACCCGCCGCTTGAGCCGTCGCAGCAAAGGCGCCTGCGAGCACAAAGATGAGGCACATAATCATAATGTCGCACTCGCCCATACCCTTTGCGAAGAGTTCCATCTTCTCAGAAAGCTTCGCCTTACGATTTAAAGTAAAGGCAGACGCGGCAGCCACAAGAAACGCGATTGGCATCGGAATCGCGTAGAAATCACCCGTCCAGAGCGAGATGCCCAAATAGAAGAGAAGAAAGACCAAAAACGGAATTAAGGCTTTTGGATTTGGACGTGGCGCATTCGGCTGAGTAAGCATAATAAGCCTTTGTTAGAAATGGAGTTATTCGTATTGGCGGACAATCTCTAAAATGGCCTCGCCATGCTTTTCGAGACGGCGCACACCAATGCCAGAAATGAGGAAAAGCTCATCTAACGTCGTGGGACGTTTGCGTGCGATTTCTGCCACCATCGACGCATTGAGAATGCAGAATGGCGGCAAGGCGAGACGTTGCGCCTCGCTTTTCACCCATTCGCGCAGCGCGACAGCTAAGCCACAGTGGGGTGATTGCGGTTTGGTAAGGTGCTTTGGACGGCGAATCTCCACGGGCGCTAATTGTAAAAACCGCTCAGGAATGAGCCGTTCCTTAATAAGGTCATATCCCTTTCGCGTGACCGTCATCTCAATAAGACATCCTTCAAACAGAAGCGATTCGCCCAATGCCATTAAGACTTCACGTGACTGATCCGCGAGAATGCCATATGTGCTAAGCGCCTTCCATTTCGCGTCAGCCTCGCCACGGAGAATCTCAATTGCTAATGCGAGATCACCTTCGCCATGCATACGAACGATACACGTGAGGATCTTGCGTAAAATCGTACGCGTCTCTTCCGTGAGCGGTAATCGAGGCGGCAAGTGTTTAAACGGATGACATTGGTCACAACGGACACATCTGCGCTGCGTAGCACGTTCGCCAAAGTAGTTGAGCAAATACTGATGACGACACGAACGTAACCCAACGAAGCGTAACATCATCTGCAAGCGCGCATTATCCGCTTGAGCCTTCTCTTGAAGTTCATCGCAAACCGCCTGCAAAGCCGCTGGATTCGTCTTTTTTGGAACGCAAACCGTAGAGTAGGGGTCATTTGCCGAACGCGTACGCGTGACAAGCCCACGACGTTCAAAATGTGCCATCAAACAGCGAATCGTTTGCTCAGAAGCAAAGCCCGCACGGCCTGCCCACTCTTCAGGGCTTAACATTGCTCCGCCATTGGGCGACTGCGCACATGCGTTTCGAATCGCGGCATAACACTCAAAGATATGCTCAGGTGGCGGCGTTGCAGCCGTAATGAAGAACTCTTGTGTGCGAATGTCTGCCGGCGAAAAGAGGAGTTCGCACCATGAAAACGCACCATCGCGTCCGGCACGACCGACTTCTTGATAATAGGCTTCCACAGAGCCTGGTAAATCCCAGTGCAAGACAAAGCGGATATCCGCGCGATCAACGCCCATGCCAAAGGCATTCGTTGCCACTACGACAGGCGCATCCCCTCGCATAAAGGCATCTTGCACGCGCGTGCGTTCGCTATCTTCCATTGCGCCATGATAGGCGATGATGCGATGGCCATGTGGCTTAAGCAACGTTTGTACGCGCTCTACGGCCCTTCGCGTGGCACAGTAGATAATGCCCGTGTGAAAGGTCTCTAAAACCTGCAAAAGACGCTCAAGCTTCTCAGCGTTAGTGCGCACGCGCGTGACAGTCAGATGTAGGTTCGGACGCGCGAATCCCGTGACGAAGATGTCGGGCTGAGGACGGTGATTCTTGCCAAGACCAAGGTGCTTGATGATGTCCTTGCGTACATCATCGGTCGCGGTGGCGGTTACGGCAATGATGCGAATGTCAGCAGGCAGCGCCGCTACGATGTGTTCTAAGTGAAGATAGTCAGGGCGGAAGTCATGCCCCCACGTACTGATACAATGCGCTTCATCAATCGCGAGAATGCGTAATGGCGTCTCTTCAAGCGCCTCCAAAAAGCGGGGATTACGAAAGCGCTCAGGTGCCACGTAAACCAGGCGATACCGCCCCATTCGCATACCATTAAGGCGAAAAGCTGTCTCTGCAGGCGTAAGGGTAGAATTGAGATACGTTGCAGAGATATTGCGCGCCGTCAACGCATCCACTTGGTCCTTCATCAATGCAATCAGAGGCGACACCACAAGCGTCGTGCCATCGGTTAACATTGCAGGAAGTTGGAAACACAGACTCTTGCCAGAGCCCGTAGGCATTACAACGAGGGCATCTTTACCAGAGAGGATTGCACGAACGGCAGCCTCTTGTCCAGGACGGAATTCAGAGAAGCCGAAACCAGATTCAAGAGCCTCGTAAAGTGCATCCATTTAGGGTTGCCACGTATTGTAATCGTCGCGCGCAGTTCGCATCATTGCGTTGTAATCGTCGGGCGTTCCTAAGCCAGAACGGAAGGCGAGCTGCGAGCCATCAGGGCCCATCACCACCAAGAAGGGGTAGTAACGCCCAGCATCGGTCACAGAGAAGGTCTCTTCAAAGACTGCACGCGTTTCAGGATCATCCACCGAAACATCGGCATAGAGGAAGTCTTCGGGCAAGGGAATGCTACCATTGCCAAGCATATTCCACACCTTCTGGCAATTCGTGCAATTCTCGCGCCCGTATTGAATAAGGAGAAACTTCCCCTTCGCCTTGGCGTTCTCCATCGCGCGACGTAGGTCATGTTCGCCACGCGGCTTAACCACTTTCAACTGTTCGCACCCCTCGCGCGTAGGCACCGTGGAAGGTGCGAACGTCTTATCAGAGAAGGTCTCAGCTTGCACGGTTGCGAAAACGGATACTGCTGTCGTGAGGCAGAAAGCAAGAAGCGTCAATCGTTTCATGGGAAGTCTCTCAGGAAAAGGGTTAATCTAATGCACGAGCGCCAGTGTTTTGACCAGGGAAGTCCTTCGCAGAGATCTTCCAATAGAGCGTGGATGGCGTATCAACAGAGATGATCTGCGGCGACCAGAAGTTCGCCTTGGTGAAGATCAACTTCTTCTCGCTGACCTTTTTGTCGGCTTGGTCGGCTGCGAGATTGATGGTTACCTTGTCTGCGGGCTTACGCCACAACGAGAAAGCAAAACGGCCATTCCCAAGCGGACGGCAGAAGATGGCATTCACATCACGATGCAAACGCTGCTGGCGCAACATCACTTCAAGGCCAACGGCAATAGCAGTCGTGACGCGTTGGTCGCAGCCTTGCGGAAGAACTGCTGCGCCAGTCCACTTGAGATACAGCATTGAAGCAAACATTGCAGCCGTAGCATCGGTCGGCATCGCACCTTCATAGACGGGGGTATTGGGATAACGGCGCACCCATTCTGCAACTGCGAGCGGGAAGGGCATCCAACCGGGCTTATTGACATCGGCCTTGTAGATGTTGGCGAGATACTGTAATTCCATTAAGCCAGTATCGTCCTCAAAGGCAGGGCGGGTATACACAGAAGCCTTCGGAGCATCTCCGAGCTTATGTGTGGTACGGAAAAGGCACGGCCAGCCCGTATCAATCAACGTGTCGGTCGTATAGTGAAGGGTTAACTTACGACCATCTGCTGCAGCGATGGTCTCCAACCAAGCGCCAATCTTACGTTCAAATGCGCCATCGTAAAGGATTGCGTCAAAAGAGGAGCCCACGCGCACATCAAAACCGCTTGCAGGCAGATGGGCTGCGGCGTAAAGGACATCTTCGCGAAGCTTGAGACCCTTACGAATGGACTTGACTAAATCCTCAGCGAGTTCAGGATGAACCCCACTTAATGCAGGCGGTGTATAGTCTACGCCTTTGATGGTCATTGCTAATGCGGCTGCTGCGACGTAGGTCTCTGCGTCTTCGCCTTTGGGCACCTTGCCATTATAGAAGGTGTCATCCGTGTAAACCTGTTGCCACACCTTGGGAAGTGCCACAAAGTCAAGGTCGGTGCCGAGCGCTAAACGGACGGTGGCTTGCAAACGGTCATTTCGGCAGAGCCCCGACATCTTATAGACGGGCTTCTGCACGGCAACCACTGCTGCGTCCTTCAATCCTCTTGGGCGCAATGTCTTCAGGGTGGTGAGCGCCAAGAAGGTCAATCCCTTGGGTTCTTTCGCTGCTGGCGTCACAAAGAACGTTTCAGCTGCGAGTGCTTTCGCACGTGTACCTTCTGGATCAGTCGTGTTTGCCCAAACACTCAACCAAGTGAATGGGATCACTTCAACCTCTTCACCTAACATCTGTTCAAGTTGTGGGGCAACCATGGTTGCGTTAATCTCGGCACCTTCGCCGACCAACCAAACGACCTTAGCAGAGAGAAGCGAAGCACAACAGAGCGCAAGGTAAAGTGCGACGTTGCGACAAAGCAGATTGGGGAAGCGCATAACTAACCTTTCTACGTTAAAAGCGCGAACCAAAAGGGATTGAACCCCTTGAAAGGCTCTAAAGAGAGACTCCGTATAGAATTGGAACAGAGCCTTTCAAGGTGGTGTAGGCTTAGAAGTTGGCGAGCTTATCGAAGTCCAATGTTGCGAAGAGATCATCCAAGGTCTCTGCACGGCGGATTTCGGTAACCGAGCCATCTTCACGCAAGAGCAACTCAGCCGAGCGCAACTTGCCATTGTAATTGAAGCCCATTGCGTGACCATGAGCACCCGCATCGTGGAAGACGAGCAAGTCGCCCGGCACGATTTCGGGAAGTTCGCGCTGAATTGCGAACTTGTCATTGTTTTCGCAGAGAGAGCCAGTCACGTCATAGACGTGGTCAAGAGGAGCGTTCTCCTTACCCACAACGGTGATGTGATGGTAAGCACCATAAAGTGCCGGACGCATCAAGTTGGCCATGCAAGCATCCATACCGACATAATCGCGATAAGTGTGCTTGAGGTGGCGCACCGTGCTCACCAAGTAACCGTAAGGACCTGTGATGCAACGACCGCATTCGAGGTAGATCTTCACATCAGGGAGGCCCTTCGCCGTGAAGCGTTCTTCATAGGCCTTGCGGATGCCTTCGCCAACGATTTCAAGATTGACGCCATCCTGTTCAGGGCGATACGGAATGCCAATGCCGCCACCGAGGTTGACGAATTCAAACGTGATGCCGAGCTCAGCATGAAGTTCTGCAATGAGGTCAAAGAGCAGAATCGCGGTATCAATGAAGTACTGCGGATTCAATTCATTCGAGGCCACCATCGTGTGCAAGCCAAAGCGCTTTACGCCCTTTTCCTTGAGCATGCGATAACCTTCGAAGAGCTGTTCGCGCGTGAAGCCATACTTTGCTTCTTCGGGCTTACCAATGATGGCATTGCCACCCTTGAGCGGGCCAGGATTGTAACGGAAGCAGACCAATTCGGGCAACTTACCGCAAGCCTTTTCAAGGAATTCGATATGGGAGATATCGTCAAGATTGACATTAGCGCCCATTTCCACGGCGTGGACGAATTCTTCTGCCGGCGTGTCATTGGAGGTGAACATGATTGCCTCACCATCCAAGCCCACCTTCTGCGAGAGTAACAATTCAGGCAAGGAGGAGCAGTCTGCGCCAAAGCCTTCATCCTTTAAGACGCTCATCAAGAAGGGGTTAGGAGCCGCCTTCACAGCAAAGTAGTTGCGGAAGCCCTTATTCCATGCAAACGCTGCCTTTAAGCGGCGTGCATTCGCACGAATGGCCTTCTCATCATAGAGATGAAAAGGTGTGGGCCAACGGGTTACGATATCGCGCAATTGCGCTTCTGTGCACGGGAGTGTTTTCTCGCTCATAGTTGTTTACTTAGGGGTTAGGGGTGAAAGGGATCTCTTTAGCGCCTTGCCAAAGTGCTTCAATATCATAGTATTCGCGTGCTTCAGGGGCGAAGATGTGCGTCACCACCGTGAATGCGTCCAACAGCACCCAGCCGCTATCCGAGTCGCCCGAGCAACGATAGTGCGTGTCGGAGTCAGCCTTGAGATGACGCTGAACTGCCTTTTGCAAAGCCTTCAAGTGTGGCGCAGATGTGCCAGAAGCAATAACGCAGATGTCTGTCACAGTGGAGATGCCGCGCACGTCCAGAACACGGATGTCTTCTGCCTGCTTATCATACAAAGCTTGTGCGATGCCAAGTGCGAGCGCTTCATTTGTTTGTGTCATGGGATGTATACTCCTTATTATAAATAGAGGTTGTGACGTTGAAGGTAGCGTGCTTCTAAGTCACAAAGAGAGTGATGAATGGAGCTCTTCGCCGCAATTGCTTCACGGATGGACGAGCTCGAGATGTCGACGAGGGGACCTGTCAATCGATACGCAGTGAGTCCAGGAATCGTGGACGCGTCTGGCGCCGAAATGCCAGGCCTGTCGAAGAGAATGAACTTACACAAACTGGGTAACTCTTCCGCGCGATACCACTTGGAGAAGGAGCGTGCCGAATCCATTCCGATAATAAACCAGAAGGTCGCATTGGGTTCTTCGCTTCGGAGGGCCGTGAGGGTGTCGTAAGTGTAAGTGCGACCGCCACGATAGACTTCGCGACAGTCTAAGACGAAGCGGGGATGCTTCGCAAGGGCCAGGCGCAACATCGCACACCGATCTTTTGCTGCGGCTGGCGCGTGTTCTTTGAGTGCCTGTTGTGCGCAGGGCATGAATCGCACTTCATCCAAGGCAAAGGCATCCATCGCCGCTTGAGCAAGGGCGATGTGACCCTCGTGTACGGGGTCAAAGGAGCCTCCAAGAATGCCAATGTTGCGATTCATACGATGCACGTTCAACACTTAGTCAAAGAAGGGTGCAGGCGGGTTAGCTACAGGACGCAATTCGAATTGCGTGGAGGGCACGCCTGGGTTAATGCCATATTCGGGTTCCGCGGCGTCAGAGAGGCGGAAGATATAGCGGAAGATGAAGATCAATGCCGTCAAGCCAAGGAGGACAATGAAGACCAAAAGGGCCTGATACAACATACGAGGGGTCACATAACGCCCTTCATCGCCGTGCAGTCGCGTGACTTTCGGACGTGTTGCACGCGTGACAATGCTTGTGCAACCTTTACCAATCTGCTTGAAGAGATTGAGTATCGAGTTGAACGTCTGCTTCGAGGGGTCTGGCACGGGCTTCTGCGGACTGAAGATGTTGTGCATGTCAGCGCCTCGCGGACGAAGGTCTTCCGAAAGGTCACGCTGCTGGACAATCTTGCGTTCGCGCTTTTCCTTTTCGAAGTCCTTTGTGAAGATTGCGCGATGCGGATGTGCCACGGGTGCAGGTGCAGGCGTTTCGGCAAGAGGTACCCCTGCGGACTGCGGTAAGGGGTCACTTGAAAGGGTGAAGGCTTCTGCAGGTGCGGGTGCAACTTCAGGTGCTGGTGCACTTGCGAGCGGTAAGTCGTCTGCATGGGGCAGTACTTCTGGAATCGGCACAGAGGTGAAGGTCTCGGAGGCGGGCTCCACGATCTTATGCACCATCGGCTCTGTGGGTTCGACAGGTTCAGGACCCTGAGGTGGCAACGTACGCTTGGCGCCCGTGTGAATGGGTTCAAGCGGACGCGCCGGCAGTTCACGCACTTCGGGGCGCGTAACGGACTTCGACTTCCCATGCTTACCTGCGATTTGGGCTTCATAGGCCGCAACGAGGGGCTGGTCATCGATTTCCAAGATTTCGCAGTACTTCTTAATCCAACCCTTCACATAAGGGCCAGAGGGCAATTTCGTAAGCGCCTCTGCTTCAATGGCGTCAATCTTGCTCGTCATTAAGTTCGTACGCTCGGAGATGTATTCCTTCGTCCAACCGCGTTCGAGACGATATTGCTTTAACATTTCACCGAAAGACATAGTGTTTAACCTCTTCTGGATGGTTAATACGCATTAAAGGGCGTCGGGGTTAATAGAATATCCCTGCGGAGTTGCAGGCAGGAGGACGCCACGCTCTTCTAAGAGATCTATGATACGCCCAACCTTGCTATAGCCAATGTTGAGATGCTTCTGGAGTTTAGCCGTGGTAAAGGAGCCGGTTTCGCGAATCCACGCAAGCGCCTGCTGATAAAGTTCCTTATCTGCGGCACTAGGTGCGGTCGATGAGAGATTCGGCAGTTCTGCTATCAAAGCATCAAAGTTTTCGATATCAAACTCGTTACTCATGTTTCAAATCCTTGTTCTGCCTTACGAAAACTGCGAAGGGCGCCGAATTTCAGGCATCTCCAATGATTGAGGGTCTAAGTCACCCATATCAAAGTCTTCACTTGGAGAGGAGGCGAATTCATCAAGAGGTTCGTAATGATAACTCGGGGTCGGCTCTGCTTCTGCAGGAGGGACCTCTTCAGATGGCATAGGCTCAATGTCAGGAGCGGCGGCAGTGCGCGTATCAAAGGCGGGTGCTTCACCATCGGTTCCTTCCATCTTGAAGCGTTCATCTGCATTGAGGTCTACCAAGATTTCACGCGGAGCACCTGCGCGACCTTGCGGGCCGATAATGCCACGTTCTTCAAGCATATCGGTAATGCGACCCGCCTTCTGATAGCCAATCTTAAAGCGACGCTGCAATGCCGAGGTGGAGAAACGTCCCGTCTGACGAATGTATTCCAAGGTCTTGAGATAGATCCCTTCATCGGAGGAGTCTTCGTCCGAACCGAGTTCAAAGGGTGGCGGTTCATCCTTGGCAGAGGGGGTGACAAGACCTTCAAGGAGCGAGTCCACGGTACGGGTGGTCTTCTCTTCAGGGATGCGATCCATCGCGCCAACGAGTACATTGTCATAGGCAGGACCAGCCTGATTGCGAATGAAGTTACAGATATCGTCAATCGCTTCATTGGTGACCCATGCTGCCTGCGAACGCACCGTTGGCTTACCACCGCGGGCCAAGAGCATGTCGCCCTTACCAATGAGGTTTTCAGCGCCAGTTTCGTCCAAGATGGTGCGCGAGTCATTACCTTGTGCCACGCGGAGTGCGATACGACCCGGGATATTGGACTTAATGGTACCCGTGATGATATCGGTGGTCGGACGCTGGGTCGCGACAATCAAGTGGATACCTGCTGCGCGAGCCTTTGCGGTCAAGGAGCCAATCGGCTGCTCAATGTCAGCGCGCACCGTTGGGTCATTCATCAAGTCAGCCAATTCGTCAATAATCAAGACAATGAAAGGCAACTTCACCGTGGGGTTGTCACGATGGGTTAAAGGTTCATCTACGCGCTGGTTGTATTCGCCGATATTGCGCACGCCATAGCGTTGCAACTGTTCATAACGACGTTCCATTTCACGACGGGCCCATCGCAAGGTGAACATCACCTTCTTGGGTTCGACCACCACAGGGTTCAAGAGGTGGGGGAGATTGTCGTAAGAGGTGAATTCCACGCGCTTGGGGTCAATCATCAAGAGGCGCAAACGATCAGGCTTACGGCACATCAAGAGGCCGACGAGCATGTCATTCACGGCCACGGACTTACCCGAACCCGTACCACCAGCCACCAAGAGGTGCGGCATATCTGCGAGGTCAACGATGAGGTCGCCGCCTGTCGCGAGTTTACCCAAAGCCAATGGTAATTCCATCGTGCGTTCGGCCTTCTTCCACGCTTCACCTTCGAGGATTTCGCGGAGGGTTACCGACTGGCGAATCGTATTGGGCACTTCAATGCCCACGAGGTCGCGGCCTGGAATCGGCGCTTGAATGCGAATCGATTCAGCGCGCAGGTTCATGAGCAGGTTACGACGCGTCCCTTCGAACTTCTTGAGGTCTACATTCGGTTCGGGGCGAATTTCAAACTGCGTCAACACAGGACCACGCTTGTAGTTCACCACCTTCGCGCCAATGCGGAACTGTTCAAAGACATTCTCAATGGCCGCAATGGCTTCATTGATGTCATTGGCGTCATTCTTGCGCGCAGGGATTTCACCTAAGAGCTCAATGGGGGGCAACCCATAATCTGCCACATAGGCTTCAGGGGTGGTGTTGTCATTCGCTGCAGGAACAGGAGCCGTTACAGCCTTTTCAGGGGAGACAGGCTTGAGGATCGGCGCGTTTTCGGATTGCAACGTGAAGGGCGTCGGTGCCGGCGTTGGCTTGGGAGCAGGCGCCACTGGGGCAGGAGCCACAGGCATCACGGGCTTTGATACAGGAATGGGTGCAGGTTCTGGTTCAAAGAGAGGCTCCACCACAGGTTTACGGGGCGGGGGCACCCACTCCTGTCCACTGACTTGTGCACGAGAACGTAAGAGGTCTGTCGCACTGGGAAGTACCGCTTCATCGGCGGGCGGTGGGGTATCCTTTGCCCCGAAGAGACGCTTCCAAATGGAGGGCTGCGCTTCGCTTTCGGGCGTGGGATTGAGCGCTTCATTACGTGCGCGAAGCGCCGCTGCGGTTTCAGCGGCTTCGGGTGTGAGCGTTTCGGTGGTGCTCGGCGTCATCAAGCGCGTTAATCCAAAGAGCGTATTCCGCACGCCGATAATCATCAATAGCAAGAAGGCCACGAGAGACCAGAGCAACATCTGTAATCCCATGGACCCGAGCCACTGGCGTAAGAAGCCCGTCACAATCCATTGACCTAAGGCGCCCCCTGCATTCGGGCGGATATTGAGCTGCGCCAAGAGCGGGAGGTGTTCGCCATGATCCCCGCCAAAGGCTTGGAAGAGACAGGCCAAAACGACATAGAGGCTGCAAATCCAAACGAGGCGTAAACGGAAGTACTTCACGCGCCCGTGAAGGAGGAAGCTCGCCGTGAGGAGCATCAGGGGTAACGCAAAGTAGCGGTAGGCTAACCCCGCAAAGCCATAACCGTAGAAGGTGAGCCACGCGCCCACCATTCCCATGCGATTCATCGGTTCGCCATTGGGCGGGGAGGGGGGATTGCAGAGCCAGCTAATATCGCGCCAATCGTAGGAGATGAGCGCGAGGAAGAGGCAGATGGTCAGGCCGAGGAGAATATACCCCCACGTACGACGAAGGCGCACGTTGACCGTTGGCTCTTCTGCGGGAGTCATGCGTGTGTTGATAGGTGATTGAGGCTTGCGAGGCATGGCAATCGTTACTTGTCTGTCGTGATGAGCGAGAACTTCGTGAGCTTCGCTCCTCGGAGAATCTGAATTACATCCATAATGCGGCCGTAGGCCTGCGCTTCGTCGCCACGAATGTGGGCAACGACGTCCTTATTGGCGGCGACTGCAGCTTGGGCGCGTGCGGCGAGTTCTTCGTCGGTGACGGGATCCTTGCCCACCACAATGCGTCCTTCTGCCGTGATGCTCACTACAAAGGGTTCATTATTGGGCAATGGATCACTTTGCTTTCCTTGCGGCAACTTCACGGTCACGCCAGCCTGCAATGCAGGGAAGGTGATAATGAAGGCAATAAGGAGCAAGAAGGTCATATCCAATATCGGCGTCATGTCGATTTGGGCATTGCCTTGACGCGTCTTACGTTTTCTGCGAGAAATCCGTTTGTGGAGCATGATTAACGATCCTCGAGGTAGTTCAAGCGGAGCTTACCCATGAGGTCTTCGCCGAAGCCTTCCAAATCGACGCAACGCGATTCCAAGTTACCCTGCAGCAGGTTGTAGCCGATGGTTGAGGGGATGGCCACCACCAAACCAACCACGGTCGTGAGCAATGCCGACGAGATACCCGGTGCCAATTCTGCGATGTCCGCGCTACCGCTTGCTGCCATACTCTGGAAGGCGAGCATCACGCCCCACACCGTGCCAAGCAGACCAAACAACGGTGCCGCGGAGGTGAAGATTGCGATGAAGGTCATTGCGCGACCGCTCAATTGGACGGATTCGTTTTCCACTGCGTGTGCACAGACGGCCTCTACCGAGTTCATCTGCGTATGGGTGAGCCCAAAACGATAGGTCGGATCCATGGCCATGCGTTGGCGTTGATCCACCGAGACCAATGCGGCGAGTCGTTTGCAACTATCCATGTAGACCTTGCCCATCGGCACTTCGGAGATGGCAGCGGAAGCGAGGCTGTCGTGGGCTACTTCTGCGTAGATATCGAGGATGTCATTACGCTTGATGAGCTTATCCACGAAGACCGCCGAACGTCTCCGCACGTCTTTGAGTTCTAAACCCTTCCCGACCATCATTGCCCAAGAGCAGACGCTCATGACCAACTGCAGAATCACGATGAACTGACCGAAGCCATCGGAGTCTGAGAAGGCGCGAATCGGTCCTATAGCCGAAAGTAAAAGTGTTTCCAACATTACCTGAGTCCTTCGTGCTTAGATGCGTTCAGGGGTGGGGATGCCGAGGAGCGTCAAGCCGCCACGCAATACGCGAGAAACGGCATCGCACAAACGGATGCGGCTGTCGCGCACTTCGGGTTCTGCCTTGAGCACGGGCGAGCTCTGATAGAAGCTGCTGTAAAGCTGGCTGAGCTGATAGAGGTAATCGGCCAAAACGCTCGGCTTGCAGAGGTCGCCAGCACGCTGCACGGCATTGGGATACTGCAAGAGGTGCAATGCGAGCGCCTTTTCAGCGTCAGAGCCAAGGATAAGCGGATTTGCAGCCGGATCGCCCCCCGTCGTGGTGCGATACTTATCGAGCAAGGAGTTCAAACGCGCATTGGCGTACTGCAAGTAGGGGCCGCTATTGCCTTCAAGGGCGAGGGCGCGTTCCCACGTAAAGACGATCATCGTCGCCGGGTCGTGCGAGAGGTCAGCATACTTGATCGCGCCGATACCAATCGCTTCTGCCAAAGCGGCACGCGCTTCTTCTGTCCAATCAGGATGGCTTTCGTCCACGATCTTACGTGCACGCGCGGCTGCTTCATCCAAGAGTGTTTCCAACTTAATCACATTGCCTTGGCGCGTCGAGAAGGTGCCTTCAGGCAAACGCATCAAGCCAAACGGCACATGCTGGAGCAATGCCTTCGTGCAGTAACCAAGCTTACCGCAGATCGCGAAGAACTGCTTAAAGTGGAGCTGCTGACGATCGTCGGTCACATAGATGATACGCGCAGGATCGAATTCCTCTGTACGAGCCTTCACCGTAGCGATGTCCGTAGAGGTGTAGTTGAAGCCGCCGTCACGCTTACGCACGATTGCCACTTCAAGCCCTTCATCCTTCATATCCACAATCCAGGCGCCTTCGCTCTGCGTGGCCAAACCCTTTTCCTTGAGCGTTTCCACCACAGGTTCCAAGAGCGGCTGATAGTAGCTTTCGCCACGATAGAGGTCAAAGCTCACATCCAAACGATCGTAAATGCGGCCGAATTCCTTGAGCGAGATATCAATGAAGCGCTTCCACACTGCGAGATTCTCTTCATCGCCCGCCTGCAACTTCACGAGCTCTTCACGGCAGCGCTCGAGCCATTCGGGTTCTTCCTTCGTGGCGTTGTAAGACTGCACATAGACCTTTTCGAGCAATTCCACCGTGAGGTTGGCGCGTTCTTCATCCGTGAGGAAGCGACGATAACCCATGATGAGAATGCCAAACTGCGTACCCCAGTCACCCAAGTGATTGTCAGCAATCACATCATAACCCAAAGCACGAAGAATGCGGTCGATTGCATTACCAATCACCGTCGAGCGAATGTGACCAATGTGCATCGGCTTAGCCACGTTCGGCGAAGAGTAGTCAATCACCACCTTCTCGCCTGCGCCACTCTGCGGCACCGTCAAATGCGCATCAGCTGTCATTGCCGTAACACCAGCAGCCACCGCCGCCTTCGAAAGCGTGAGATTGATAAAGCCAGGACCAGCCACCTCGGCCTTTTCCAAAATCTCAGGCAAAGGAAGCGCCTGAATCACCGCTTCAGCCAATGCACGCGGATTCTGACCTGCGCGCTTTGCAATGCCCATTGCATCATTACACTGCCAATCCCCAAAACGCGTATCCTTCGAGGGTACGACCTTACCGCCGCCACATCCCGGCACCACTGCCTCAAATGCGGCACTCAACCATTGCTTTGCTAAACCTTCGCAATCCATAATTTCAAGACTCCTGAACTAGAATAAAGACAAATCGCGCGTATTATAGCATATATCGCGCGCGAACACACGCATTACGCGCAATATTTTGAAAGCCTTGCGCACGCTTGATGCCAAGCGATGCCACTGGCACAGGGAGAAGACGATGCTTTAGACGGTCAGTGCGGGGAGCATATGGGCGGCGACGATTGCCGTCAGACGCTAAGAATGAAAAAGGCGCCCTTGCGGGCGCCATGGGGTTAGCGTTTGGTGAACCAGCGTGTAATCAAGTATTCGATAATGATCTTGATTACAGTCACCAAAGGCTCTACGAGCTTCTGCATGTTACACCTCCTTGGCTAAGGAGATTAAGCTTCATACGTGAGCACGGGACCATACTTGATCATGGCGAGTTCACCAGAAGCGGTGTTTCGGGTGAAGAAGTAAAGGCGAGCCTCGATGCCTTCCATCATCTCCTGCGGGATGTTGATAAAGGCGGTGGTGCCTTCTGCGTTCAAGGAGGTGAGTTCACACTTTTCGCGGAGGCCATCGACTTCAGTGAAGAAGCC
>JAZRAG010000080.1:0-22544 GCA_045634445.1 Candidatus Spyradenecus sp.
ATCGCAAATGCTACGGGTTGCTCCTCCATCTACGGCGGTAACCTCCCCACCACGCCTTACTGCAAGAACGCTGAAGGTAAGGGCCCTGCTTGGTCCAACTCCCTCTTCGAAGACAATGCAGAATTCGGCTTGGGTATGGCTATCACCCGCGATAAGCAGAAGGCCTTCGCTAAGGAACTCGCAGAAAAGATCATCGCTTCTGAAGCTGCTCCTGCAGAATTCAAGGCTCTCCTTGAAGAAACCCTCGCAGCTGCTGACGCTCAGAAGACCGACGAAGAAATCGCTGCACAGCGTGACCGCGTCGCTAAGATCAAGGCTGCCGCTGAAACCTGCGACTGCGCTACCTGCAAGAAGCTCGCCACTGTGGCAGACTTCCTCGTGCGCCGTTCCGTCTGGATTATCGGTGGTGACGGCTGGGCATACGATATCGGTTACGGCGGTCTCGACCACGTCCTCGCAACGGGTCGCAACGTCAAGATCCTCGTGCTCGATACCGAAGTGTACTCCAATACCGGTGGTCAGGCATCCAAGTCTACCCCTGTCGGCGCAATCGCTAAGTTCGCTGCAGCTGGTAAGCCTCAGATGAAGAAGGACCTCGCCGCTATCTCCATGACTTACAAGAACATCTATGTGGCACAGATCTCCATGGGTATGAACCCTGAAGCTGCTGTCAAGGCGTTCAAGGAAGCAGAAGAATACGACGGTCCCGCATTGATCATCGCATACGCACACTGCATTGCACACGGTATCAACCTCTCCACGGGCTTGGAACACCAGAAGATGGCTGTCGAAACCGGTCACTTCCCCTTGTTCCGCTACAACCCCGATGCTGCAGCAGCTGGTAAGAACCCGCTCACCCTCGACTCGAAGGCTCCTACGAAGAAGTTCTCCGAATCTCAGGCTGGCGCAGAAAACCGCTTCAAGCAGTTGGCTAAGATGAACCCTGAAGAAGCTAAGAAGATGTTCGAAGCCGCAGACGCATTCTACTCTCGCAAGTACGAATACCTCCAGGCTCTCGCAGCTCTCAACGTCTATTAATCGACGGCTTAACTTCAAAGCAAAATCAAGTCCTCCACCTCGGAGGACTTGATTTTTTATCCTAACCACACTCGCGTTCTCTAACAATTGACCGAGATTATCTATCTTTTCGTCCCTTTCTCCATATCCCCTTCATTACATTTATACACAGCCCTATTCTCTAGGCTATTCTAATACGCTACATTTCAAACATGAACGCTATGACTCCCATACTCAAAAGCATCCCCTACCTTATTTAGAAACTCACGTCGAAACCTTACACTGTAAAGCAAAAGGGGCACCTTTCGGCACCCCTTTCCATTGATTCAATTCCAATTTAGCGGAAGTTGCCGCATTGAAATCGCCAAATGACTTTCAAGTAGTGATTTACGTTCGTACCTTACGCTTTTGCAGCGGCGAGCATCGCATCAAGCGTGGTAACGCCTTCGTAGATGGCTTTACCGACGATTGCGCCCCAGAGGTTGTCACGACCGAGTGCTTTGAGGTCGGTGACGTGTTCGGGGAGCGAAACACCTCCCGAAGCGATGATGTTGACTGATGGGACTGCGTCTGCAATTTCCTTCATCGCGGGGAGATTGGTGCCGCGCAACATCCCATCTGTCGCGGTATCTGTGTAGATAATGGTCTTTACGCCTAATGCGGCAACCTTCTTCGCGAGATCGGTTGCTTTCACCGTAGATGTTTCAACCCAGCCACGCGTCTGCACAAAGCCGTCACGGGCGTCAATGCCAACGGCGATGCGGTCGCCATAGACTGCAACCCAACGTGCTAAGGCGTCGGTGTCTTCAAGGGCGCGGGTACCGATAATTGCGCGTGCAACGCCTGCTTCCATCAATTCTGCCACGGCTTCGTCTGTGCGAAGACCGCCACCGACTTCAACTTGCAAGCCGCTTTCTTTCACAATACGCGCAATTAATGCGGTGTGTTTGGGCGCGCCAGCAAAGGCGCCATCCAGGTCAACCACGTGCAAATTGGTGGCGCCAGCGTCGCGGAATTGCTTTGCTTGTGCTACGGGATCATTCGAGTAGATGGTACGTTCGTCTGCGCGTCCTTGACGGAGGCGCACGCAACAGTTGTCCATTAAATCAATCGCAGGAAGAATAACCATTTTTATTGTATCCAATCTCTATTAGAGCGTGCCCTTGCTTGAGGGGATGCCCGTTTCGCGCGGATCATAGGCCACGGCAATACGCAGTGCGCGCGCGAGTCCTTTAAAGACGGCTTCATAGACGTGATGCACTTCTGCGCCGTAGGGTTGGACCACGTGGAGGTTCATCCGTGCATTGGTGCAGAATGCGCGCATAAATTCTTCGAGCAACTGCACATTGAAGTCACGAATGTACTGTTCTGGGTGGGCAATCTTCCAGACAAGATATGGGCGACCGCCGAGGTCAACTAAGACATCTGCGCGTGCTTCATCCATGGGCAACATAAAGGAGCCGTAGCGCGTAATGCCGCGACGATCACCGAGGGCTTGGTCGAGCGCAGCGCCCAAAACGAGGCCCACGTCTTCCACCGTGTGGTGATAATCCACCTGCAAATCGCCCTTACAGGTCAATTCCAAGTCAATCAATGCATGGCGGGCGAAGAGTTCTAACATATGATCAAAGAAGCCCACGCCGGTGTTAATTGCATGCTTACCGGTGCCATCAAGATTGAGTTTGAGCGAAATATCGGTTTCGCGAGTGGTGCGCTTAATTTCTGCTGTACGCATCTGAATCTCCTCGTTATGCGTTGTAATCGGCCAAAACTGCCAAGAGTTTATCTACTTCTGCAGGGGTGCCGATGGTAATTCGTAAATAGTCGCGCGTCTTTTCCGCAGGGAAATAACGGACAAAGATGTGACGTTCGCGCAGGTTTGCAAAGAGCGTTGCTGCCTCCACTGGCGGCTTCGCGAAAAGGAAGTTGCTGGCTGAGGGCAATACCTTCCAACCACGTTCCGTCAAGGCCTGCGTTAAGAAGGCGCGGGTCTGAGTGATTTGCGCAGCGTTCTGCTTCATGTAAGCCTGATCTTCAAGTGCGGCATAACCCACCACCTGAGCAAATGCGTCCATGTTGTAAGAGTCTTTAATCTTATAGAGCGCATCAATCAAATCCTTGGGGCCAACGCAATACCCAAAGCGCATACCTGCCAAAGAGTAACTCTTCGAAAGTGTGCGCATCACGAGCGTATTGGTATTGCCCGCCGCGGTAGCGATGGACATGCAATTGCACGGTGCGAAGTCGGCATAGGCTTCATCAATCAAAAGCACGCCCTTAAAGGACTTGGCGAAAGCTTCAATCTGTGCGGGATCCGCCATCAAAGAGGTCGGCGCATTGGGATTGGTCCAAATAAAGGCATCTGCATAATCTGCAGGCGGCGTAGGACACGTAAAGTCGTCATTCAAGGCAAAGGGTTTGACGGTGGCATCGCGAATAGCGGCCAAAACCGAATAGAGCGAGTATGTCGGGTCAAAGTAACCAATACTTCCCCCTACCTCAACGAAGGCGCGCGTAAACAATGCCAAGATTTCATCCGAACCATTGCCAACGAAAACTTGATCCACGTCACAGTGGTTGATTTCAGCGATTAAAGCGCGCACACGCTGGCAGACGGGGTCAGGATACAAGCGCAATTTCTGCCAATCAAAAGCCGCTAAGGCCTGCTGCACATTGGGTGAGGGCGGATAAGGATTTTCATTTGTATTTAGCTTAACCATTCCCTCGAAGCGAGGTTGCTCTCCAGGGGTATACCCTGTCAGCGCATCAACATGTTTACAGATTAAACTCATCTATTTTACCTTTCAAATAGCATTCCTTGGTGAGTCTTCTTATGGAAAATTAGGGCAATTCAAGGTCAGGGATCTGCGCACGACGCACACGATGCAGTAAGCGTTCAAACGCAGACAAGTTACCGCGAGCCAACTCAATCGTACGCAAACGAATGAGCGCCTTTTGGAACCACTGCTTACCCATTGCCGAAAGATTGGGGTCATTTAAGACACGATAAATCATCTTTGTGTACTGTTCTGCGGCATCATCACGACGATTCTGACGTTCTAACACGCGGCCAATACGGAAGAGATACATTAAAGACGCATCAAAATCATCTTCCAAACGCAAGACTGCCTCTTGATACGAGGCCAATGCGAGATTGTAACGTTCGGGGTCATCGGTAGCCGTGTAAGCGAAGCAATCCCCACGCAAACCATACGCCGCAGGAATCCACTCTGCCGTAGGATAACGGCGAATCAACGCATTTAAGAGGTCGCGCGCTTCAGCATGACGCGCCTGCTCCACCAATGCCTGTGCTTGAAGGAAACGCGCATCTGGCAGATTTTCAGAGTTGGGCGCGAGACGTGCCAAGCGACCAATCAATTCAACTGCGGCGGCGTAATCTTGGTTCTGATAGGCCGAACGTGCCGCCAAATAAAGCGCATTGCCCACGCGTTCATCTGCGGGCCAACGCACCGAGAAGTCCACAAAGCCCTGTTCTGCAGAGGCATAATCACCGCGATTGAAGTCGCTCTTCGCAAGCCACAACATAATGTCAGGTATGCGCTCAGACTCTGGGTAAGCCTCCACATAAGCGTGCGCCAACGCACGTGCGCCATCATCGTCACCCAAGCGATACAAACACAACACCAAGAAGAAGCGCGCCTCTTCCGCGGATTCGTGTTCCGATTCAGACACCTTGGTAAAGTCGGCAACCGCGAGGGGCAGCTTATCGGTCTTGTAATAGGCCCAACCACGCGCAAAAAGGGCGGCCGCACGCAAGTCTTCGTGCGTCAATCCCTCCAGCAAACGGGAGTACTCCGCCAATGCCTCGGTGTAGCGTTCCTTTTCAATTAAGAGCCCGCTCAAACGCATGACGGCGACAAAGACATCTTGTTCAGAAGAAGAGACATCATCACGCACGAGTTCGTATTCACGACGCGCCGCTTCCTTATCACCAGATGCTTCCAAACAACGTGCCAAACGCAACGGAATATCCGAACGCACACCCTCACGCATGAGGTCACGATAAATCCCAATCGCACAATTGTAACGCTGGCACTCCGTTGCGGCTTCTGCTGCTTCAATCAACAACGTCGTACGCGTTGCCGCATCCTGAGCAAACTCTGCGGCCTCCTGGAAGAGGGACAACGCCTCCTCAGGGCGCTTCATCGTCATCAGCAAACGGCCCTTTCCTTGACGCACGCGAACCGCCAATTCGGGCAAATCATAACTCTCCAAATAGCGGTTGTAAGACTTCAATGCCTCTTCGGGATTGCCTAAAGCTTGCAATGTTTCGGCAATCTGGAACTGAATCTGCGGAGCCAACTTCGTAGAGGGATTCAACATCACCGCCTGGTTCAACAACGCGATACCTTCATCAAACGTTGCAGGCGCCTGACACAAGAGTGCACCTAATTCGTGTAATGCACGCTGACGCAAACGTTCATCACGCACCACACTCACTGCGCGACGTGCGTAAGCGATACGTTCGTCCATGTCAGAGGAGAGTTGCGCCACGGCCAATGCCAACTGCGCTTCAATCGCAGAGCTCATTCCCGTCAGTTCCAACAACTCCTTCAAGCACTTCAAGGCAGGCTTTGAGTCCACCGACGCAAAGGACTTGGGCAATGCCAAGGCGCAAGCCAAAAAGACACCGCCACGGTCTGCCTTTGCTGCGGCTTCCAACAACGCACGACGCGAAGATTCATTCGGCAAAAAGGCATCCCATGCCAAGGCATTTTCAGCCTTAATCACATCCGTTGCGCCCTTGGACTCTTGGATTTTCTTAAACAAATCAGCCGCCAACAACTTCTTATTCAGCTCTTGTGCAGCACGCAAACCATAACGCATCGCCGTCACGCCCCACACGTCATCGGTTGAGACCTTCGCCTCTTCATAACCCTTTAAGACGCTTGCAAAATCCTTCTTCCCGCAGTAAGCTGCGAGGGTAAAGGCCAAACGACGATTCGCGGGCAACTGAGGACACGCCTCCACACGCTTTAAGACCGTATCCCATTCGCCCCTCTTCAATGCGGCGCGAATTAAGACTTCTTCTGCCTTAGCGCGTTCTTCTTCAGCGAGACCAAAGGAATTCAAGACCGTCTGAGCGGTGCGCTCTGCAAGGGTGAGATTACCATCATCTACAGCCATTTCGGCCACCGGTAACAAGTCTGCATTCGCTAAAAATGTATCATTCGCGGAAGCCAAACGCGGCAAGCAGCACAATAACACCACACTTGTGGCCACCACCGTCTTACGGAAGTTACACTTCCCCATCAACAAGGTAAACAACACGATGAGCAAGAGCGTCACGCAAGGACCGCCAAATGCCAATTCGCCCCACGTTAAGTAAGCGGAGGCAAAGGGTTCTTCCGTAATCGCAATGCGCGTGGGGAAAGAACCCTCTTCAATCACCTGCATACGGCCCACCGCGTCCACCACGCTATTCACGCCCTGATTGGTCGAACGCATCATCGGCACACCCGTTTCAATGCAACGCAAAATCGCCTGACGGGCGTGTTGCATCGGCTCTGCAGAATTCCCATACCACGCGTCATTACTCATATTGATGAGCAATTCCGCCCCCGCCAGAACAGAGTCGCGCGCAACCGTTGCGACCGTGTCCTCGAAGCAGATTAAGGGACCGACTTTCAAACCCGAGGGCGTCTTCACAACGGCCACCTCTTCCCCTGCATCACAAGAAATGCCCGTAGGACAGAATTGCTTCAAAACAGGAAATGTCTTGTCAAAGGGGATGTATTCGCCAAAGGGGACTAAATGACGCTTCCCATAGACCTGGGCTTCATCCAACCCCTCTTGGGTCACGAGCAGTGCAGCATTGTAATACTGTTGATCGGGCGTCAAATAGGTGCCACCCACCAATACAGGCGTCTCTGCCAAACGCACCAATTCGCGCAACTGCCATTGCACCACAGCATTCGGGAAAATCTCTTCCAATACAGAACTTTCGGGCCACACCCACAAATCTGCCTTAAAGAAGGGCAAGAGATCGGCGATTTCACGCCCCTGACGCCAAACTGGAATCGACTTTGCCGTCTGGAAAATACACGGCGTATTGGTCTTCTGCACCACCACGACCGCATCACGCTTTTTAGGCGTGTTGTCATAGGCCGCAATGCGCGAATAACCAAAGAGGAAAACACCCAAAAAGAGGGCAAACGGCACCATACTTTCGCAAGAAAGCAGACACTTTTCACGCCACTGAAGCGGTTCCGCACGCGTAACACTGCCCCAAAAACGTTCAATAATGGTCACGATAGCACCATTGATTGCCACTAAGAGTGCGCTGACGGCACACGCGCCCCCCACGGCGGCCAACTGCATCACGGGAAGGACATCGACTGCAGCCAAGGCGAGCGGATTCCACGAAAAGCCGGTGAATAACGTCGCACGCAAACATTCACATCCTGCCCACAACGCAGGTTCAATCACCACCACTGCCGCAATGCGTGCCACCCCGGGTGTCGTCGGCAAGTGACGGCGCACATAAACCGCCAAAACGGCAAACAACGCAATGTAAAGGGATAACACAACGCTTAACCCGAATAATGCAGGCACCACGAGCGGCCATGGTCCGCCATTATCCGTGAGACACAACATCCAAGACAACTGCGCACACCAGGAAACGGTTCCCGTTAATAAGCCCAAGAGGAAAATTCGCTTTAAGGACATCGCCTTGCTACGAATCAATAGCAATAACGGCACCAATGCGAACCACACATTGTTGCTTTGCGCAAAGGGTTCCCAAAGCGATGCCAATAAAAGGCCCGACAAAATGGCGGTCGAAATCTGAATCAACGTTTGTTTCACGGCATTGTCCTCTCTGCCACGACTAAAGGCGTACCTTGTTGCCCAAAAACGGGCACACTCAAAAGGGTTTTCCCATAAACAGTTTTCAAACAGTCAATCTCTGCTGCTTGCGCAACATTGGGTTCCAACGAAGGAAAGGTGAGCGCATAGGTATAACCACTCCACGCGGCTAACTTCGTTGTATAAATCGGATCTTGCGGTTTTGAGAAGGGCCCCATTTCGAGTCCTTTGGGCACGCGTAAATCTGCCTCAACCGCCAAATACGTGTCTTGCGTCCAGAGCGTCTCTTCCCCTAACCGATCGGCCTCCGCACGCACAAAGCGCGCCACGCGTCGCAATAACAAGAGATCGGGTTCGTCCTTCTTCACCACCCAAAAACGATCTTGTCCCACAATCACCCAATCTTGCGCAATCGGCGATGCACAAACGGTAAGCGCTAACGCGGCCACGAACAACACTTTCGTCAAGCAGGCCTTCTGTTCTGCCGCAATGCAGTGGATAAAACAACCCACCACGCCCATCGCGAAGGGCAATACCGCTGGCACCAAGTAGTCGTCATACGGCACTGGCGCACACAAATGAACGCCCACCAGCGCCACTGCACACGCGAACCACAAGAGCATGTCCCGCGCGTGGGGATGCGTTGCCAACGCAGCTTTGACGCGACCGGGTTGCCAACAAAGCCCCATCAGGGCCAAGGTCATCATACAGAGGAGCGGATTAAATCGTAACACGCGTGCAAGGCACCCCACCACGCCCATCACGCCAAAAGGCGTTCGCGCGGCATGGAAGGCTTGGGCTTCGCAGAATCCTTCTCGCCAGAAGAGCCACTCGGGGGCGAATTGCGCAATGAGCGTAACCCCTGCCGTGAGGACAAAGAGGAACCACGCCTTGCGGCCCACCGCATTGCGGAAACACCACAACCACAGCGTCACGACAGGAATCAAGATGCCCATTGACACACGCACATTCACAAGCGCGGCCAAGAGCAGACCTGCGCCAATGACACCCCCCTTGCGAAGGCGATGCGCTTCATCAACACGCGTCAAACACCAAAAAGCGGCAGCCATCCCTAAGGTGCAGAGGCTGTAAGCTTTGGGGATTGTCGTGAAGTAGGTATACCAAAGATTGACGCCTAAAAGGGAGGCCAAAGCCACCCACGTGATGCGGCGATCGGTAGGCGTCGGTGCAGACGAAGCCACCGTTTTGCCGGTGATGAAAAGCGCAAGCAATGCGAGCAACACCGTAAATAGGCGGCCGCCATAGATGCCTTGCGGAGACCAGAGCCAACCAAAACAGGCGTAGACCGCAGGCATCACAAGCCCTTGGGTAAAGAAGAAGTCTTTATGCGGGATTTCGCCATCCATCATCAAGCGCGCGGCGTAGAGATACCACCCCTCGTCTTGATTCAACGCCCCTAAAATCGCATTCGCCAGATAACACAAAACCGTCACCCCAATGGCCACCATGCACCATCGGGATAAACAAGGTTTGTGACAATCGGTCTTGCGCATTAGCGTTCTGCTCCCCACCAATGCGTCGTGAATTCCTTCCAACGGAATTTACCGATGCGCCAGAAATACGATGGCAATGACGGCAATACTTCACACGTCATTTTGAACATATTTTTCGCGGTAAACTGTTTGCGCGGATGACCTGCATAGAAGTGCATGTCCGGCAACTGAATCTGCGTGGGATCGGTGGGCCAATACCACAGATGTTCGCCCAAATAGAAGCACGGCGTACTCACCGCGCGCAAGTCACGCATCTGCGCAGAGGTCTGCCAGGCCACATGCTTCACGCCACATTCATCGAGCATCGTCTTGTAGTAAATATCAAAGACATGCGGTGCAGGAATATCGCGCGGCAACGTTTCCCACGCGGCCATACAACGTCCATCTTCGCGATAACGATCATGCAGCGACAAAATGTACGCACGCGGAGCGGGTTCACGTTGCATCGTTTCCACGATAGAGAGGGCGTAGTTGCTCATCCCTAAGGCGTGCACAATCTTGCCTAAGGTAAACACATACGTAATGGTGGCGAGGGTCGCTGTCACGATAATCCCCAGCGTGCGCCCTACCCACGGTGAACGCTGACTATTCACCGTCATCGCGTTAAAGGCCACTAACACAGGGAACATCCAGAACTGCGGCACATAACGCACGTAGCCAATCGTCTTAACGGGTTGGATAAAACTCGTCGCCACGAGGACTAAGAGGAACCAAAAGGTGCCGCAGCGCCGTGTAAAGCAGAGCGTCAAGAGCGTCAAACACATCACCACGCGGAAGCCACTGCCCAATCCGCTCACCTGGTCCAAGTGGAAGACAGGATTAAAGGGCTTTTTGCCCAACTTCCATTCGTAGTAACGGTGGGCCAACCACTTGGAAATGTATGCATTGGTCACGCGCCCAAAGTAACCCATCGCTGCGGCATCGTCATTGATTAAGTCGAAGTCTGCCGTCATCGCGGGTAAGGGTTCGTCCTTTGAGAAGCTATGTTCGGGATAGAAGGGCCCGCCGTGATTGGCCCAATTCGTCAAATAGGGCGAGAAGCCCACCACTAATGCCAATAAAAAGCCTGCGGTATTGGCAGCGGCCCATTTCCAGAAGGCCTTGGGGTCCAACTTCCCACGCACCGCGCCCCAAAGCACGGGAATCGTGAAAATAATCGCAGAGAGCACGAGGCTAATCGCGCCCGTAAACTTCAAATTGCATCCCAAAATCGGCGCAATCACAAGATAGGTCAACCACGACGTTGTGCCCGTCTTACGATACGCACACGCGGCCAACATCGCAATCAAGAGCAATGAATAGAGCGAACCATCCTGTGCGCCATAAAAGGCGCTCGCCACCACCCCCGGGGACAACAAGGTCAGCGAGGCGAAGAAGATGCGCTTCCAACGTCCGGGCCCAAACAACAAGGGCGTCACGCGCCACGACAAGGCTCCTAAGGCGACGCCTGTCAGAAGAATCAACGTATCACCCGATTCCAAGTTACCCGTGAGCGTAGCGGTTACTGCACTCCAAACCCACCCTGCGCGCGGCAAGTAGGCCGTGTGATAACTGTTGAAGCAGAGCGGATCTGCGCCCGTCGCATTTAAGAGCAGGTCACGGGTTGAATCAAAGACAGGATTCCACCCTTCCAACAAGAAGCGTGCCGCGGGCAAGTGGTAGGCTTGTGCATCCCACCACGAGAAAAAGATAAAACTTTGGTCGATGGCGAAAAGCCCCACCACCAATAAACACAACCACCCCATCCGCTTTAGGCCATCGCGCAGCGTGCCCCCGCCCACCAAGGCGAGTCCCATCGCACACAAAAGGCCCAGAATGCCATAAACTGGGGTAATGCCACAGCCAAACAAGAATCCGACCGAAGCGAATAAGACCGTCAAAGACGGAAAGGCCAACAACACTGCTGGCAAAGGAAACATCTTACGCTTCAAGACTGCCGCCCAAAAACCTGCCCACTTTTCAAGCGATGCATCGGGTTGCTGTTGAGCGTGATTTTCAAAAGAGCCTGTTTTGACCTTTGAACGCGCCCTCTTTCGCTTTGAAAAAGGCTTGTTTTGCGAGGCCATTACAGCTTGTTTTGGTTTAGGATGACGGCGTGACATTGAAATGGAAAACGCCGCCCGCGTCAAAGACGGGGCGGCATCCTATAATTTGTTTAGCGATTCGAGTCGGTAGAGAGTTCGGGGAAGAGCGTGCTCTTCACGCCAATCGCCTTGCTCTGTTCAGCAAAGTAATCCATCGCAGCCTGACGCTTACGAGCTTCAGTCATTTCTGCGCGGATGCTTTCTGCGGTAACCACAGCAGGCATCGGCACAATCAAAGCCGTCACAGCCACCGTAGCTTCGCTTGCTTCAGTCTTCACCAAGATGTGAGAAGCGCGCACCGTGCCAGCGGCATCGTCACGTTCGGTCACCTTCACGATGTGATAACCAAACTGCGTCTTCACCACTTCGCCGATAGCGCCGACTTCCTGCGTGAAGGCAGCCTGTTCGAATTCAGGCACCATCGCGCCCTTACCAAAGGTACCCAAGTCACCACCAGCGCGTGCACCCGAGGGGCAGTCCGAATTTTCAGCAGCCAAAGCCGCGAAATCTTCACCCTTGAGCAAACGTTCACGGATGGCGTCAATCTTTGCCTTAGCGGCTTCAGGATTTGCAGCTTCAGCGCCCTTACGAGCACCCATCTTCACGATGACCTTTGCGCCGGGCACATCCAACACAGGCGTCAAAGCGCCTTCAGCCGTGGCATTAATCGTAGCCCAAGCGTCACCGAAGATGCGGCTCATCATTGCTTCAGGCTGTTCAATCGGGGTCTTCACCACAGAATTAGCCTGGACGAGGTCTTCGAATGCGGCAGGATTTTCAGCAATCTGCTTAGCATAGTCACTCATCGATTCAGCAGCGAGCGCGATTTCAGCCTGGTTCTTTTCAACAGCTGCCTGCACTTCAGCGTCAGCAATCTGAATCTTAGAGAAGATCTTTTCATCCAAGAGACGCTTTTCGATCAAGCTGTTTTCAAGCGTTTCCATCGCCTTGTCCTTGCCACCGGGGTGCTGAGCCAAGAGCGCATCAATCTTCTGACCAGAATCCTGTTCAATCTTAGCGATTTCAGCAGCGCGATAAGCGTCATCAATCACAATGCCTTCCTTTGCGGCGGCCTGCTTAATCACATTTTCCACCACGAAGTTCTGCGCGATCTGACGACGAAATTCCTGCTTTGCCTGGGGCAATTCTTCAGAGGGAATCGGACGACCCGAATACGTCGTCACCATCGCAATCAATTCTTCCACCTGCTGATTCAAGTCGACCCAAGTCATCTGCTTGTCACCCACCGAAACCACGACATCCGTGTCTTTCGGCAAAGGCGGCAAGGCGACCACATTGCTCTGAACACCTGCAGGCGCGACTGCAATCGTCTCTGCACCCTGCGCCGGCGTTTCATTTTCAGCCTTTTCGCAACCGGCAGAGATAACTGTTACTGCTGCAAGCATTGCAGAACCCAATAACACTGTTTTCTTCATCTTTTATTTACTCCTTAACGTATCGGTGAAACTCACCATCAAATACGCCCCACATTATATCACAAAACCACGGCGATTCCTATACATTAATATAGAAAATGCGCGCGTGATGACTACAAGACAAAGCACCTAAACCCTACCCCAAAAGAACGAGCATGGCTCGCCACTGATGTAATGGCTCGTGGTTTTGTGTTTCTTGGTTGGATGAGCTCTGCTGGGTTCGAGAATAGAGGTTTGCTTAAAAATCTAAAGCATCTTCGTTTAACAGAAATTCTTTAATTCCCATAATCAAAACGCCATTCTCATCATAACTCGGTTGTTTCGCGCCACCAACAATGATGATTTTCTTAAATCCATCTGCAATGTTCATCAAGGGACGTTCTTCTTGTTGGCGTTTTTCAAGTGTCGGCAATGAATATACCGATTGGATATAACATCGCTTATCTCCTTTATTGACGACAAAATTGACCTCAACCTTTTTCTCTATATATTTTCCAGATGGATCCCGTTCTGTGATCTCCAATACCCCAACGTCCGTGTTATACCCTCGCGCATTGAGTTCATTGAAAAGGATGTTTTCCATGAGATGTGTCTCTTCTTGTTGGCGAAAATCCAGTTTCGCATTTCGAAGGCCAATGTCTGTAAAGTAATATTTTGAAGGTGTGCTGATATACTTTCGCCCTTTAAGATCATATCGTAAGGCCTTATCAATCAAGAAGGATTCTTGAAGATAGCCCAAATATTGTTTAATTGTAGGCGCTGAAATTTAAGTTTTAAACTATTTTGTACTATTATTGGTGTGAAATAAGTTATTGGTTGGTAAATAGTTATTTTGAAATATTGTTGTGCCGCCAAATATATTGCCCAAATAGTACATTTTGTACTAATTGTTGTTTTTTGAAAATTAGTACAAGTGCCAATAAAACTTGAATTAATAAGTCCACTTCCATTTTAGATTTTTCCGAATTTACGGAATTTTCTAAAATGAAACACCCTCCGATGAGATCCATCAGAGGGCGTTTGTAGATGAATCAAGGCATGCTTACTGATTATTCGGAACAACGAACTTGTAGAAGCCCGCCTTTTCACCTGCCTTCGGCGCGATCTCCACGGAGACCTCGCCATCCCCAACCTCTGTCTCATTCACAGCAAATGTTGGAATCTCCACCTCCTCCATCGTGAGGCCATTCCATTTACCATCCCCAATCTCTGCCTCCCATTCTTCAGCCTTTGTTGAGGGATAGTAACCTTTACACCCCGATGGAACATCAAAAAACGCATAACTCTCCACCGTCGGTGGCACACCTTCAAATGTCACTGACGTTAAACCGCTACAATCACAAAACGCACGCTTGCCAATGGAGGTCACGCTCGAGGGAATCGTCACCGACGTTAAACTGCTACATTCCTGAAACGCATCATCGTCAATGAAGGTCACGCTTGAGGGAATCGTCACCGACGTTAAACTGCTACAACCACGAAACGCTTCGTCGCCAATCTCCGTCACGCTCGAGGGAATCGTGTATTGCGATGTTGCACCTGGACCGCGAATTAACTTCTTCATTTCTTTGTCAAATAATGCCCCATTTTCAGATGTATACGAGGGATTTTTAGCATCCACCATAATCTTTAAATTTGAGCAATCAGAAAACGCCCAACCGCCAATCTCGGTCACACTTGAGGGAATCGTCACCGACCTTAAACCGCTACAACTGAAAAACGCTTTTTCGCCAATCTCGGTCACGCTTGAGGGAATCTCAACAGACGTTAAACTGTCACAATCCCAAAACGCATCCTCGCCAATAGAGGTCACGCTTGAGGGAATCGTCACCGAGGTTAAACTGCTACAATCTTCAAACGCCCAATTGCCAATGGTGGTCACGCCCTCGGGAATCGTGACGGACGTTAAACCGCTACAACTGAAAAACGCTTTTTCGCCAATTTCGGTCACGCCTTCGGGAATCGTCACGGACGTTAAACTGCTACAACCAGAAAACGCAGAATAGCCAATAGTGGTCACGCTCGAGGGAATCGTCACAGAGGTTAAACCGCTACAATCCTGAAATGCGCCTTCGCCAATTGAGGTTACGGAACAACCGCCAAGGGTCTCGGGGATTGCTAATGCACCAGAGGCTGAATTGGAGCAATCGGTAATCTCAGCTCCACCATTTGAAATTGAATAATACAATTTAATGCCGTTGACGGTTTCGGTATCTGCGAAGCTGAGAGCGGCGAAGCAGGTGCAGAGGAGAAGTGTTAAAACCTTTTTCATAGCGAAAATCCTTTGACACGAATAAAAACAAATATCTACTTTGATTAGTATATCAAATTCTTCTATGCTTTTAGAATTTCACTTTTTCAATCAATCGTACGCTTTTATTCGTTGGCTAAAGCATTTTCCGCACACCAAATTAATCATCGCTAGATGTGCTCGTAACGAGACCGCTTTTGTGGCGGTCTTTTTTCGTTGCAAAAAATTGTAAAATAAGACGCAAAACTATGCGAAAATGTGTAAAATCTTGCAAAATATCGCAAAAGAAAAAGCGCCCATTTCTGAGCGCTAAATCCCATAAAAACCCGTAAAAACAAGGTTTTATGAATGGTGGACCTGGGTGGATTTGAACCGCCGACCAAGGGATTATGAGTCCCCTGCTCTGACCACTGAGCTACAGGTCCTGCTGACAAACAGCTTGAAAAAAGAACCGCATAAACAGTGGCGTTAATGCGGAGAAATTGGTGGAGGTGGCGGGAGTTGAACCCGCGTCCAAAACAGCTTCACAGCGATGTCTACGTGCGTATCCGGCCTATTTTCTCATGCAGGGTCAGCCAACCGGCGGGCCTTCCATGCACTTACCTTCATGATAATACAAGCGTGTGTTCTCGAGGGTCCAGTTCACAGCAGGATCTGCTAGTCGACGCTTCCACACTCAGCAGACATCGGTGCTTCAGCGACGTGCCGTTATCTTTAGGCAGCGTAAGCGAAGTTATCGTTCGCAGTTAGTGTTTGATCGATATTTTACGGGGCCAACGATCATCCCCGGCACGCAACCGAAGTTCCGACATGCTCTGTCGAGACCTGGTCACCCCCTAAAAAGGTTTAATTAGTATACAAAACCCACAAGAAAAAAACAACTCAAAAAGAGGGAAATACGCCGCTTTTTCACCTTTTTCTCAAAAAATCACCCCTGTTTACCCCTTCCACACAGGGCGCTTGCAGCGATTCCTTTAGGGGAATTCTTTCTGGCGTGCTTGCCAAGTCTTTAAGAGTTCGCGGGCCACAGGCAGTGCGGCAGAGGCGCCAAAGCCGCCATTTTCCACAATCACGGTAATCGCAATGCGCGGTGAGTCTGCTGGCGCGAAACAGGTAAACCACGCATGGTCTGCGCCACTATTTTCTGCCGTTCCGGTCTTGCCACAAATCTCTAATCCCGATAGGGCCACGCCTCGAGAGGTGCCGTATCTGACAGAGCCACGCATCAATAACTTCACGCGATTCGCGACACTGGTAGACCACACACGTTTTGAGGGCCACTGCGTCCCGCGTTCCAAATACAAGGGCGCATAGACGCCACGATTGGCGATTGTTGCCGTCATTGCGGCCACATGTAGCGGCGTTAAGAGCAGATCGCCTTGACCAAAGCCCAGATAGGCCACGCGATTCGGCGTGTACTGCAATTCGGGCACCACCCCTGCCTTACTGCCTAAGGAATAGGCGCCACTTTCAGCAAGGGTAATTCCCTCGCGTAATCCACACCGTTCTGCGGCGGCTTCAACCTTTTCCCACCCGCAGGCGCTCATTGCCTTCGCGAACCAAATATTGGAGCTTTCGGCAAAGGCGGTATCGATGCTAATCGCCACGCCTTCGGGTTGCGGATGGGTATCGCGAATCGGCTTGGTATACGCGCCTGGTGCCCACCCCTTCGGCGAGCAAACATAAAGTCCCCCCTTGCCATTTTCTAAGGCGACAGCCGCTGAAAAGACCTTAAACACCGAGCCTGGCGGATAAAGACCTTGGGTTGCGCGATTGAACAGGGGCGTATTGCGTCGGTCGCGTTCTGCTGCGATAATCTCGTGTTCAAGGGGTGCTGGCGAAGAGACTAAGGCCAGAATTGCACCTGTGCGTGGGTCTGAAGCCACCACTGCGCCGCGACGGCCATTCATCAGTTCATACGCGCGCTTTTGTAACCCTGCATCAAGGGTTAAGACCACATCTTCGGGTTCTGCTTTCTGCAGGAAATCGGTTAAGCGTTCGGGCGGTGCCACGCCCCATAACCGCGCCGCAAAGACGCGTTCTAACCCCGTTGTGCCGCGCCCTTTGATGTCATACCCGACCACATGAAAGGCCGCTGGCCCTAAGGGCGCCACGTGCCCCCACTTCCCATTGGCCACAGGCCCAGAGAGCAACACCCCTTTACGATCTAAAATGCGCCCACGCGTCTGACGTTGGTCCTCGCGAATTGGCGGACGCGCATCGTGATTACGTTTAAATCGCGTTAGGGCGACATTCCCACCGCCACGCACTTGCCAATAGGCTTGATGCGTCAAAAGCCCCAGAAAGCAGACGCTCAAAATCACGGTGGCCATCCACCCGCCTTTGAGACCTTTGCACAACATCCAGAGCCACAGCCCCGCCACAATGAGGGTGAAGCTGCCTAAAAAGAGGGTTTGTCCAATAGAAAACATCGCGCCGAATCGCCCGCGAGCTTACTTTGCGTCTTCGGTCACACGCATCAATTCTTCAATGGAGGTAAAGCCGTTAAAGACCTTGCGCCAACCGTCCTGACGGAGCGTTGTCATGCCTTCTGCCATTGCGGCCTTACGAATTTCCATTGAGGAGTGACGGGCAATAATGTGCGAACCAATCTCTTCCGTGACGCCCAAGAGTTCAAAGATTGCACCACGCCCCTTATAACCCGTATGTGCGCAGGCATCACAGCCGTGCGGCGCATAGACGAAATCCTGCGGCGGCGCATAGGGTTGGTCCCACCACCCTTCCTTCAAGGGGATTTCCCTACGGCACTTCGGGCAGAGTCGACGCGCGAGACGTTGCGCCAAGACGCCTGCCACGGCCGAAGCCACCAAGAAGGGTTCTGCGCCCATATCGACCAAACGTGCGAAGGCGCCCGCGGCGTCATTCGTGTGCAGCGTGGAGAAGACCAAGTGACCCGTGAGCGATGCGTTAATGGCGATTTCTGCCGTTTCACCGTCACGAATTTCACCCACCATGATAATGTCGGGGTCCTGACGCAAGAAGGCGCGCAGCGCACGGGCGAAGGTCAACCCAATTTCCGAGTGCACGAGCACCTGGTTAATACCCTTCATTTCGTATTCAATCGGGTCTTCTGCCGTCATGATACGCACGTTCACCTTGTTGATCTCATGCAAGAAGGCGTAGAGCGAGGTGGACTTACCCGAACCTGTCGGCCCTGTTACCAAAATAATCCCGTTCGGACGCGTGATGAGCTTATTGGTCAAAGCCAAATCGCGCTCACTCATCCCGAGGTCCTTCAATTGTACGAAGTTGCCCGCTTTCTGCAACAAACGCAACGACACACTTTCGCCGTAAGCCGTTGGGCACGTAGAAACACGGATATCGATATCTTCACCATTCAGACGGATACCGATACGACCGTCCATCGGCAAACGCTTTTCTGCGATATCGAGGTTGGCCATCACCTTCAAACGCGAGATAATGGCGGCCTTCAACTTATTCAATTTCGGCGGCACATCGACTTTGTGCAACATCCCATCGATGCGATAGCGGATGCGGAGCTCGTCTTCCATCGGCTCCACGTGAATATCCGTTGCGCCCTGCTTATCCGCTTCAGCGATAATGGAGTTCACAAAACGCACAATGGAGGCCTCTTGACCGCCTTCATTCACGTCAATCTTGGAGATATTGGCGCCATCATCCAACACTTCATAGCGGCCATCTTCAATCATCGCGTCCAAGGCTTCTGCGCCCACGCCGTAGTGACGCTTAATTGCCTTGTCAATCTCTTCAGAGGGGGCGATGCACACCTTCACAGGCATACCGCAGACGAGGCGAATGCCATCCGCTGCCACGCTATTCAAGGGGTCCGACAACGCGACGGTCAGTTGGCCCTCTTCCAGGCTTAACGGTAAGGCATTGTACTGATAGACTGCACGCGCGGGCAACGCTTGCAGGGCTTCATTCGTGGGCACGACCTTGCTCAAATCCACGAACTGCATCCCTAAGAGCGGCGCAAACTTCTCTAAGAAATCTGCCTCCTTCGCCATTTCAAGACGCACCACGGCCCCAGCAATGCCATTGCCTTCTGTCAAATCGGCCTTGAGCAAAATCTCTAATTGCGCCTCAGTGAAGAGTCCTGTACGACGCAGAAGATTGGTTAGAAAGGTTTGCTGTACATTCATGGAATACCCTTATCATGCCCTAAATTGTCTGAAAATCACCCTTAGAGATCGGCCAAAAAGCGCACAAACTCTGGATAAATCGAATCCATCATAAACTTCTCACGCGCAATGCGTGCCGAGGCCACCGACTCTTGATTGATGCGACTGCGTTGGTGCAAATAACCCAAGAGCACCTTCCGCAAATCTTCCTCATCACCCGCGCGATACATCGTGCCGGCGCGATAACGCTCAATGAGCCGTTGCGTTTCACCGGTTAAGCAACACACCATCGGCAAGCCTGCCGCCGTGTAGTCGGCCAATTTATACGGCACCGCCACAAAGCTGTCTGGGAACATCGGCACCATCGCCAGGTCCGAGTCGCTGAGGAGTTGTTGCATATCCTCATTGCTCAAATAACCATAGAAGCGAATCGACTCACACCCACGCGCTTCACGACGCAAGAGCGCCTCCTTCGGCCCCGTGCCAGCCAAGTCCAAGCGAATATGTTCCCCTGCCTCTGCAAGCGAACGCACCACGCGAATCACCGTTAAGAGGTCATAACTGCGGCCCATATTGCCCACATAAATGACGCGCAACGCTTCCGATTCATCCAGCGTATAACGAAATGCGCCGTTGTTCATGCGCATAATGCCGTGATAACACAAATGACGTGGCGCCTTGCAACCATACTTGACGGCGAGATCTAAGTAGGTCAACCCTACCCCTGTCACTGCATCAGCCAAACGATACGCCTTCCGCGCTGCACGATGCAAAGGAGCCAAACAGAGCTTTGCCAAGCCATCGCGCATCCACGCAGGCCCTGGGAAAAGACGATAAAAGTTCTCTGGCCAGGCGTCCATGATATCCACGACCACCTTGCAATGCCACCACTTACGGAAATCACGCGCCACCGCAGCCGTCTCAATCGGCGGCCACGAGGTCAAAACCAAATCAGGCGCCTCCAATTCACCGCTGGCCACCGCGGCACGCGCCATCTTACGCCACATCTTGGCATAACAACGGTGACTCCACGCGCGGCGCAGCCCGACATTGTCCTCATAGTGCGGCGTAGGGATCAACCGCACCTGAAAGCCTTCAGGCGCATCGTAAATCGCTGGCAAATGGCGCGGACGCTTCAAGGCGTGCGCAAAGTCGCTACTCCACAACACCACCTGATGCCCCGCCTTCACCAAGGCACGGCAGAGCAAACTGTAGCGTTGCGGGCGACGTCCTTCACCCGGCAAATTATCAAACGGATTATTAATCCAGAAAATCACGCTTCACTCACCATTCTTTTTCAGGCGCACGCACAATCTTGGTGTCCTTTCCGATGCGCAACCGCTCCGGATAGTCCAAGGAATAGTGCAGCCCACGGCTTTCGTGACGTTCCATTGCAGAGGTGATAATCATCTCAGCCACATCTGCAATATTGCGCAATTCCAAAATATCCGCCGTCACCAAGTAGTCGAAGTAGTAACTATTGATTTCCTCACGCAAATTGCGCACACGACGCAATGCGCGATGCAGACGCTTATTCGTGCGCACAATGCCCACGTAGTCCCACATACAAGTGCGGAGTTCCTGCCAGTTGTGCGCCACGAGCACCGCCTCATCGGTAGGCACGGCGTGACCATAAATCCAGTCAGGCACAGTGATATCTTCCACCGAGGGAATCGGTTCTGCGCAGAGCGCCTTCGCACATTCGCAACCGCACACCATCGCCTCCAAAAGCGAATTACTGGCCAAACGGTTCGCCCCGTGCAATCCCGTGCACGCGCATTCACCGATGGCATATAACCCTGGCAACGTCGTCTTACCCGTGATATCCGCTGCCACACCACCGCAACAATAATGCGCCGCAGGCACAATCGGAATCAAATCCTTCGCCATATCAATGCCAAATTCCAGGCACTTTGCGTAAATCGCGGGGAAACGTTCCTTCAAATACGCCTCACCCTTATGGCGAATGTCTAAGCAACAGTACGCATCGCCGCGCTTCTTCATCTCAGAGTCAATTGCACGCGCCACGATATCACGCGGGGCCAGAGAGCCACGCGGATCATACTTCTGCATAAAGGGTTCGCCATCACGCGTGACCAATTCAGCCCCTTCGCCACGCACCGCTTCGCTAATGAGGAAACGTTTTGCCTTCGGATGATACAAACACGTCGGGTGGAACTGCACCATCTCCATATTGCGAATCTCAGCACCTGCACGCCAAGCCACGGCCACGCCGTCACCGGTTGCCACGTCAGGATTGCACGTATACTGATAAACCTTGCCGCAGCCACCCGTTGCCAAAATCACAGCACCCGTGCGCACCGCCCAGATTTCACCCGTTTCCGTGCTCAAGAGATAAGCACCCACCACACGGTTCTCTTCCGTCGGCGCATGCAAGAAACGCGTCGTCACCAAGTCAATCAACAGCGTATTTTCGCAGACGTGCAACCGCTTCGTGGCCTTGACCTTCGCCACCAAGGTTCGTTCCACCTCGCGGCCCGTAATATCCCCTGCGTGCAGAATGCGACGGCGCGTATGACCGCCCTCACGCGTCAAATCAAATCCTTCTGGACAATTCGAATCCTCAGACTTCGAGAAAGGCACGCCCATCTCAATCAATTCACGCATCCACTGCGGACCCGCCTCCACAATCCGACGCACCATCGCCTCATTGCAGAGCCCTGCCCCAGCATCCAAGGTATCAGCCACATGCAGATCAAAGGTATCATCCGAGCCCATCACACACGAAATGCCACCCTGAGCATAATTCGTATTCGACTCCTCAAGCGTCCGCTTCGTCACCATCAAAACGCGACCATGCGATGCCAAGTTAATCGCGGCCATCGTTCCTGCGAGGCCCGACCCGACTACCAAATAATCACAGTTAATCGTCCGCATGACAAAATCCTCAATTCAAAACCACGCACTGACGGCGACACGCCCAACAACAATACGCGATCGTCACGAAATACGACGCAGGCAAACGCGTCCGCGCCGCCATCTTCACCCCTAACAACGTCGTCTGGCCACCCAAGCCCATCGGCCCAATGCCCAACGTATTCGCCTCTTCCAAAAGTTGCGCCTCCATCGCCGCCAATTCAGCCACCGGCGAGACATCCTCGAGCGACCGCAAAAGCTGTTGCTTCGCCACCGCATACCCCTCCGCACGATCAGCCCCAATGCAAATCCCCAAAATACCTGGCGCACACCCCTGCCCCTGAATGCGATTCACCGCATCCAACACACACTTACGCACTCCCTTCAAATCACGCCCGGCACCAAGGCGAGGA
>JAZRAG010000081.1:0-1398 GCA_045634445.1 Candidatus Spyradenecus sp.
CTTATTTCGGAAGATTTGGCTTCGAAAGTTAAATGACCCTATATGGGGGTTTAATTCGAGGGTATCAATAGTTACCAAACGATTCAGTCTTAAACTCTTCGGCGATTGCCTTGTCAACTTCGTACTCGATGCTCGCAGCCACCTCACTCATGTATCTGTCTGACACGTTTCCGAACCAGTTCTGGGCAGCGATGTGACCACGGTTGCCGGTGTTAACCGTCTTTCCATACTTATTTACGTTACCACCTTGCGATCCACGCTTCACCTTTGCACGATGCTCATCGACTTTGAAGTTGGTTCTTCCAAGCTCACGATTGCCACCACCAACGCGGGCGCCGGCATTCTGAAAGCGGAGGATGAATGAGCGGTCGGCTCCCTCGTAGCCTTCCATGCGGATGGTGCGCTCGCTGCGAGCCTTGCGGTTTCCGCCTCGCCCAGGTGATGGGTGCCGCTCAGGTGTATAGCTGCTGACAGCCCCGCGTCTCTTACCTTGAAGAATATTCAAGTTACCACCGAGGATGCGACGATAGACGGTGTACCTCAGAGCCTTGCGAGCACTGCGTGGGTCGTTCTTAAGTACATCGCTGGCGATATAACTCTCCATCTTTTTCTCGGCTTGGCGCAGGGCCTTACCGATGATGCGCTTGATGCGCTTCTCCATTCCAGGACTGGATGTTAGAAGCGCGTCGAGTTTCTTACTCAGCTCTGCTAATCCTGTCACTTCGAATGCATTATTGATGTCCGCACTCTTAAAGGCGTACTCGCCTAAGTTCCATGCAAATCCTACTGGCATAATCTTTAATCTTTTTGGTTTTTTGTTTCTTCTTTGAAATTTGGATCGTTGCGCCGCAAGAAGGCGATGCGCTTCTTAGCCTTGCGCTCCTGAATATTCTCTTTTGTGTCCTTTCCCATAGCCTGATGGATTTCAGTATGGTGACGGATGCAAAGAGCCATGAGATTGTTCGGATCATAACAGACGCGGGCCATCGCCGCCTCGCCTTGGTCAATCACCGACTCGACGGGAATCTTGTGGTGGATGTCCACCGCCAGCGCGTCGCTGCCTCGCCACCCCTCGCGGTAGCATATCTCACAATACCCCTGCGTCTGTGCCAACTTCCACGCCCGTAGCTCCTTCCATCGCTTCGAGTTCAACAGCTTCTGGTATCTTGGGTCTCTTGCCATAGTCGTTCACCATTCATATCCAAAGGGGCGAAAGCCTTGCGCCTCCAGCTCGCGCTCCAAGTCGGGGTTCGGTTTGCGGGGCTTGCGGGGCTTTGCGTATTTGAATTTCTCGTCGTCAGGTACCATCGTCCACCTCGCCTTCCGCTACTCGTTTATCGTAATCTGTGAAGTGGATGCGCACCTGTTCAGGCAGGGTGTCGGGGTTGACCCGCTTCT
>JAZRAG010000082.1:0-5457 GCA_045634445.1 Candidatus Spyradenecus sp.
ACTAATAGCCAAAGACATCGCGATTCTCCAGTATAAACTTGCTCATTACCCACGTTCATCACAAATCAAACAAGAAGGAGCCGCATGAAAATTTTCAATGTTTTCCCCACCCGCCTGCGCAATTTGTCTTGCATTTCACCAGTTATTCTGCAAAAGAAGACCTTGTTTTTGAGGGTAATGCGTCTTCATTTTGAAAACAAGCCTTTTTGAGGTTCAAAACAACCCTTTTTAAAGTTGAAAACAAGCCTTTTTGAAACGCAAAACAAGTCTTTTTCAAAAAGCCTTTAAAATCAACCTTTTGAAGGGGTGTTATCAAAACAAATTAGGACGCTCGTGTGAGCGTCCTAATTGTAATCGTTAAATGCGATAATCGCGGATTAGTTGAAGGATGGTTTTCGGCTTTTATTCTTCAACAACGAGGCGGATACCCACGTTGGCCACACGCTGCCACTGAGGATAGTGAACGCGGAGCGATACGCGGCTGAAGCGCGGGAGAAGGTCCCAAGCACCACCGCGGGCAACCACTTCTGCACCTTCTGCAGGCGTATTACGAGCATCGTCTGCATAGGGGTAGGGTGCGTAAGCGGACTGCGTCCATTCTGCTGCGTTACCAATCATATCCTTGAGGCCGAAGGCGTTTGCGCGGCTCTTGCCCGTGATGGAGAGCGCCATCTTACCATCATCATAACGCATGTCGCGGAGATAGTAGTGAAGCGTCTGACGTTGATTGGGGAGCTTGTCGAGCGCCTTATCTGCGAGGTTGGCATAAGGAGCGAAGTTGTCATCCTCATTACCCCAGAAGAAGGGCGTATCGGTACCGCCACGTGCGGCCCATTCCCATTCAGCTTCGGTAGGCAAGCGGAACTTACGACCCGTCTGTTCAGAGAGCCACTTGCAGTATTCCTGGGCTTCCTGCCAAGAAACGCGGACAGCAGGCCACCATTCGTTATCCATGATGTTAATACCAGGAGTGGTGTGGTCCTTGCCGAGTTCGTCGCAGTAGCCATTGTAATGGTCAGGCTTCCACTTCAAGAAGTTGCGCAACGGCACTTCAATGTCGGCCATCAAGAAGGGCTTCTTAATTTCAACCACATGCGGGGTTTCATCGCAGTAGCCCTTCGCATCACCCATCACGAATTTACCTGCTGGAATACGGAGGAAGGTGAGCGAGCCACCAGGCATATTGACCTGAACCGTTTCAGCCTTCACATTGGTGAGCGGCCAACCTTCTAAGGTCGGCGTTTCAGGCTTTTCACGGCGAGGACCCTGAGGCTTTTCAGGCGTGATTGCTGCGAGGTCCTTCTTCGCCATTGCGAAATCATAACGATCTGCTTCAAGCGTAGCATCCATATTGGAAACTTGATAAAGCGCATTCCACTTTTCGCGGCGTGCACGAGATTCGTTCATACGCTGAAGCTGCATTTCAGGACCACGAATACCAATCCAGTTACGATGGAATTCATTTGCCCAATTGAGCGCAAAGTCCGTCCACGTACCCCAGAAGGGAACATTGAGGTCAATCCAAGTATAAAGCTTCTTGTATTCTTCTTCGGTCAATTCCACACCGTGGTGACCGCGCTTGAGCATCTGGATGAGAACAGATGTGTTTGCAGAATATTCGCCAGGATTCATCAAGCGGTTGTCGCTTTCAGGACCAGGACGGCGAACGTACGGATTCAAATCGTGGTAAGAACGCGTGAAGGCGCCAGCGCCACCAGGGCGGAGACCATCGCGATAGGGAAGCACAACAGGATCGGTATTGGCGAGGTTGGGGCGACGGCCGATGAGCGACTGCTGACCATAAGGGCCATCCATCTTCATGTCGGTATCAGTCGTTGCGTCATTGTGACAAGCAGCGCACTTACGGGTAAGGATGGGCTGAATGTCGCGCATAAAGCTCCAGGTGATGCCCTTACCACCCCATGCATTGAGCGGCTGAGGATTGGTGTTGAGCAACGGTGGCACATTGTAGATGGAGTTGGCGCTTTCGTGACAGCCGATACAAGTCACCTTTTCGCCAGGCATACCCACAAACCAAGAACGCATCAATTGAATCGACTTGCCTTCAGCATCGAGCGGCTGGATTGCGATTGGCGTATGAGCAGGTGCCACAAAGTAGACTGAACCATCGGGATTGACAGGCGCAGTACCGAGGACGTACTTCATATCCCAAGAAGATTCAGTACCCACACCTTCGTGAGAGCCAGCCTTGAGGTAAGCGTAGTGATAAGCAAAGACACGCACATTCTTCACCGTGCCACGCGGAACGCCACGGAGACCAGGGCCTTTGTAGATGTCTGCGATATGCACAGTGCAAGTCTTTTCGCCCGGAATGTGGCTGTCGGGATACACCGGAGGCATCTTGCGGCTTGCGAAACGAATCGGTTCCGTGAGTGAAGATCCTTCGATTTCGCAGAGAAGCGTCATGTTGTCAAAGACGTCAACGAGGTAAATACCCCAGAGATCTTCATTGCTTGCGCGCATAGCAGCGAGGAAGAACTTGCCAGCACCATCCTGGCTCGGGCTTGTGCCGAGCGGATAGGGCGTGAGGAAGCGAGGCCAATCACCAGCGTAGAGATAGTCTTCAATACGAGCAGGGATGGGCTTCTTCCAACCAGGGAGCAACTGTTCGCAAGCAGCTTCCTCAGCACGTGCCTTTGCAACATTGAAGAGGGCGAGGCGGCCAGACTTACTCGCGTGGTGACCAGTTGCCACGCAGATAAAGCGACCATTCGCACCAGGAATTGGCAAGGGATCGCCATAGTGGTTAGGCCAGAAACCGTTCGAGCCGAAATACGCGAGCTGACGGGTGCCATCAGGGCGCATCGTCATAACAATACGAGAGAAGAAGTGCGTCTGGTCGCAGTATTCCCAACGCACAAACATCACACGACCATCTTCAAGAACGCACGGAGACCAGTTAGAGTCTTGGTCAAAGGTGAGACGTTCCATCTTACCCGTGGCAGGATCGTAACGATAAGTGTTAGTCATTGCCATACGACCAGATTCGCAGGGAAGACCCTGCTCAGCAGCAGTAGCCGTAACAATCACCTTGCCATCAGGCAAGAAGCAACCATCACCGATGTCGTAGTCAACGCCTGCAGGCGTGAGGGCCTTTGGAGCGCTGCCGTCAAGCTTGAGTTCCCAAAGCTTAAGACGGTTGCCGTCTGCAGGGTCCTTCTTCACGAAGCAGACCTTGTCTGCATCCCAGTGAAGATCTACGCAAGTAACCGTTGCACGAGGCGAATCGTAGAGCGTTTCAACCTTCGGCGTAGCTGCAGTAAGGTCGGTGATCTTAACCAACTGCGAATTAAGACCTTGGTTTGCTTCAACGACATTGTAACACGCCATGCTCGGCTGGCCAGGAGCGCCTTGGCGACGAGCATTAACGCCAAAGTCATACTTCATGGAGAGAATTTCCATGTCCTTGAAAAGCGGTTGCGCCAAAACTGCGCGCTTCACTTCAAGCGTGAGCGCCTTTGCCGCGGTATCATTGCCCTGATTGCGGAGTTCCGCGAGCGCTTGTTGCTTTTTTGAAGGAAGGCTCTTAATCAACGCACGAAGTGCTGCCACCTGCGCATCATCACCGTAAGTGGCTTCCCAATCGTCAGCAAAACGAGTAAGCGCTTCGGGATTAATGCGTTCAACTTCGCGCACTAAGCAACGCTGTTGCACAGAAAGATCTGCGGCAGAAAGAAATGTTGCGCTCAAAAGAAGCGAAAGAAGTACTGGAAATCGCATAAAAGACTCTCCAATTGAGATAATAGTTCAACACTACATAGTATACACTTTTTTGACGCCATTGTCATCTGATTATTATAGAAGAAAAAGAAGCACCCACGGGTGGAAAGAAAGTGCGGATAATGTTGATACATCTGATAGTGAGTAAAGCGCGCATATAAAAAGTGAAGAAGAGGCATGAAAGGAGGTTGAAGAAATTAAAAGGCGCTCGTAAAATCGAGCGCCTTTTTGTAATAGCCAATGGCTTCACAGAACCCAAAACGCACTTACGGCGTTGGACGCATTTGAAGCGCCATGGCAATTTCGGGACAAGTAAAGGGATTGGTGTGTTTCGTGCAGTAGATGCATCCACGGTAAATCTTGTGGATGATTTGCGTTTTTTCAATCTTTTTAAAGCCGAGCTTCCCAAAGAATTCAGGTTCAAACGTGAGTACAATCGCCTGCGCAGGACGGAAGCCTTCAATACGTTGAAGCACAAAGCGAACGAGTTGCGAGCCAACGCCCTTACCACGATAAGCTTTGTTAACTGCCACAGATTGAAGTTCAACAGTGGCACCTTCAGGTGATCCGATTTCGGGAAGGATTTGCCAACAAGCACAAGCGATGATTTCTTCACCATCAACAGCCACAGTAAAGCGGTCAATATTCTCCACGATGTTGTTAAGCGCGCGAAGAATAAGTTCGTGGGGATAGGTTTGAATCAAGTTGTGAATGGGGAGTGCGTCGGCGAGCGTGGCGCGGCGAATGATGATACGAGATTCCATTAGTGCGCTCCTATTCCAATGAAATGCGGGAGATTAGGCCTGTGTGAAGTCGTCAATTTTTTCAGCAGTGCCAAAAACGAGCAGGCGGTCATCGCTTCGAATAATCGTATCTCCCTTAGGGATAACGAGCTGACGAGGTGCGGCAGGGTCGACATCGTCTAAGCGGCGAATGGCCAAAATAGTGATGTCGTATTCAGCGCGGACATTCGTTTCTGCAAGCGATTGGTCTACAAGGAATTCAGGAACAGTGACTTCTGCTGCGTAAAGGCCATCAGCGATTTCAAAGAGATCGGCTTGGCTTGCAGACATAAGCGAACGCGCCAAACGCACTGCGCGGTCACGATTCGGGAAGATTACTACATCTGCGCCCACGCGGCGAAGAACGCGTCCATGGACATCGGTAGCGGCCTTTGCGACAACGGTGCGAACGCCGAGGTCTTTACAGTTGACGGTCGCCATAACGCTACCCTCAATGTTTTCGCCAATTGCTACAACAACCGTATCGCAGAGACCAAAGCCAGCCTCTTCGAGTGTATGAATGTTCGTAGCGTCACCTTCAATGGCCTTTGTGACGTATTCGGAGAGGTCTTGGATTTTGCGTCGATCTGTGTCCATAAGCAGTACGTCTGCACCCTGTGCAGCAAATGCTTGAACCAACGCTTCACCGAAGCGCCCCGAACCGATAATGCCGATACGTTTAGTCATAATGTCAAATATTATAGCAAATTAAAAGGAGTGACTAATCAGATGGTGAACTGTTTTTGTAGCTTGAAAAGTGCACAATGTATTTGCGCAGGTAAAAAGGTGAAGACAAAGAAGATAGTTCAACAGTCAAGGAAAATGAAGGGAGACATCTCTACGCCCCCCGGGGGGCGGCGCGGAAAAATGAAAAATGTCAGTATTCCTGCTATGATTTGTGTTGCGAAAAATAACAAAGGAAGGAATACTGACG
>JAZRAG010000083.1:0-15158 GCA_045634445.1 Candidatus Spyradenecus sp.
AGAAGTGGTCAAACACCATCGTTTTGTCTACGACAACTACCTCTGTGTACAGAAATTGGATGCATTGAATAACAATTCGCAGATTAACCTCTTTGTTTGGGACCCGACCGAACCGATCGCCACGCGTCCGCTTTTCACCCAGCGCGGCACGGGCTACAAATTCTTCTACACTTTTGATGGCAATAAGAATGTGTCAGAACTCGTTCACTTTGAGACGCGCAATGGTATCGCAGCACACTACGACTACGCCCCCTTCGGTGCTGTCACCCGCGCCATCTCCGCCTCCGCCGTCGCAGATAACACCTTCACTACAGACAATCCCTTCCGTTTTTCCTCCGAATACCACGATGATACGTTAGGATTGGTGTATTACAATTATAGGCATTATAACCCCACTGACGGAAGGTGGACAGGTAGAGATTTAATTGAAGATATTTTACTTGAATATTCATTTCTAATGAATAACCCATCACAATACGATGCATTGGGATTAGTGTTAGGGTCACCATTGTCAATGACAAATTCAATCCTTTATAGTCCGAGTCGCCCTAAGCCGTCGCCTCCAAGCACGGTAGAGGAATTTATTCCTGTTTATGGTCCACTTCGTGGAATGGACTATGCGTTTTATAATGGGGATTATATTCAAGGAACATTCAACATGGGGATGGCTATCGCTGATTTGGCACTGATTAAATCTGTTGTCATTGGACTTGGGAAAGGGTGTTGGAAAACTGGTAGCCATACTTGGTCGGCAACACGAAAATGGTATGGAAAACACAATCCTTTACCCAAGAATACCCATGTACATCATCAATTTATATCTCGGAATGGACCAATCGGAAAATATATTCCTGATTGGATAAAAAATCAACCATGGAATTTAAATCCAATTTATGGTGGAATTATTAAAGGGGAGTTAAAATCTTCAAATCAAATTCATCAAGCTATTCATGGCGCAAATAATGGTGTTCGATTAACACTGTTAGAACGTTGGATGATTCAGTATTCAGACGGTGCTAAAATTTTTCAGATTGATACTTCGTTACATTTTACAGAAGAACTTTTCTTTGAAAAAATTGGTGATTCGAATGGAATTTATTTAGATGGTATGCAGTTGGAGTAATAAATGAAAAAGAACGAGTGCTCTGAGATTCCTATGTGTGGATATCCCCGTTTAGTTATTTTTAGGGGTGAATGGTCAAATAAAATTTACCTTTATAATCAACATCCTTCCATTGCGTTGGTAGATTTAAAACATTGGGAGGGTGCTTTGGTGATTACAGAGTATGGTCAGTGTTTTAAGATTAAACGCTTTAAAAAAATAAAAAAGATAACACCGTGGTATTTACGTGGATGGTTTGAATATACTTATGTTGAGGCTGAAGAAGAACTACTCTATTGTCAATTTCTTTCTTTTGACAATCTATACCCCATTTTATGGGAGGCGATAAGGCATGCTACGAATGTTATGCTGTCATTGAATCTGAAAAATGAATTAATCCCTTACACATCTGTGTGTCCAGAAGAACGACTTCTTTGTGGATATGAAGCTAAAATATCCCAAGGGATGAAAAGGTGTTTAGAAAAACAATTGGAAAATCGGACTCCTTTGAGGACTTTTTTTGAAACTATAGCTTTGCGTACAATAAAAGCTGATCAAGCTTCTGCGTTTATATGACGTATCATCAATTTGTTTTGAGCTCGAAAACAGATCTCCGCACGCTCATGCGCCACTACGATGATTATGGTCGTGGTGCGGGGTGGTCGCTGAATGGGTCGCGCAAAATATTATTCAGTATGACAATGCAACGGGTCGCTTGTATCGGATGCAAGCCGGTGGCGCGTGGTTTACCTGGAGTTATTTGCCTGGGACAAATTTGAAGTCGCAGCACACCTATGGCGGTTCGAGTAACACCACTTGGGAATACGAACCGAATCGTGACTTGTTGACGCGTGTGAAAAACACCATTTATGGCGCGGTGGCTTCGCAGTATGACTACACAAATGATATCGGAGGTCGTCGTACGCAGATTGGTAAGTCGGGCACGATGATGGTACAAAATGAAGTGCAGGATTATGGTTACAACACTCGTGATGAGTTGATTTCGGGGCAAGGGTTGACTTACAATTACGATGATATTGGTAATCGTACCACGGCCGAAGGGAAGACTTACACCGCGAATGAACTCAATCAATACACTGCGATTGATACTTTTGAACCGCAATACGATGCTGATGGTAACCAGACGCTAATACAGACGAGTACAGGCATTTGGTCAGTCAACTACAATGCAGAAAACCGCCCTGTGCGTTGGGAATGTGGCGACATCATAGTCACGATAAATTTTGAATGTATGGATCGCAGGACGATTGTGAAGGTAGAATAAGAGGTAAATCAATGAAACATTATCTCATTTTAATTTTCATTGTACTATTGAAGACTTCACTGCTTTGGGGAGCTTTGGGGTGGATGAGTTGTTTCAACACCTTAACCCATTGTACTCCTTTCCAAAAACAGAAAGGGAGAGTTTCATTGGAACATAAATAAAGCTTGTTTGTGATGAGTATAAAGACGAAAAATATGGTATTATGTACGTGTAGAATGGGTGATAAAATGAAACGGGTGAGGTGATATCGTTTTCAGAACGTATCGGTTTGTATTCTAATTTTTAAGAGGGAAGGAAATGCGACGGTGGATGGTCGTGCTGAACCTTGTAGTTCATGTCGCGAAGATGACGCTAATATTCGCATCTAATTAGGAGGTAGTGCAATGGCAAAATTCAACACTGAAGACTATAGCCGTACGAAGGTTGCCACATGGCTTGGCAGTGGAGAGTTCTAGTTCGCCATGGACAATGCTTTTACAAATATCTTGAAGGGTGCGCATAGTGCCAAGAGCGAGGCCGATACCGTCAATGTGTTTGAGAGGGAAATATACTTCCTTTTGCGACAACAGTTTGGTATTGACATTGATATCCAAAAAGAGGTCTCGGTTTCGCGTGAGGAAATACCCGACGACGAAAAGCCTTTCGAGATTCCTAAAAGTTGGGTGTGGGCGCGATTGGGGGAGATTGGATCTTGGGCTTCGGGTGCAACACCATCAAGAACTCATAGCGAATATTATGGAGGAAGTATACCATGGCTCAAGACAGGAGATTTGACAGATGGATATGTGTCAAGCATCCCGGAATTCATAACAGATTTGGCGTTGGAAAAAACTCTGTGAGACTTAATCCTGTTGGTTCCGTTTTAATGGCGATGTATGGTGCCACTATCGGTAAGTTGGGAATATTACAGATCGCAGCGACAACGAATCAAGCCTGCTGTGCTTGCATCCCTTATGACGGAGTGTGGAACAAGTATCTATTTTATTATTTGATGGCACGGCGAAAAGCATTCATCAAAATAGGAGAAGGAGGGGCACAGCCAAATATTTCAAAAGAAAAATTGTTAATGCTCTCATCCCTCTCCCGCCTTTGGCCGGGCAGAAGCGCATCGTCGCCAAGCTGGAAGAACTCTTGCCGCTCTGCGAGCGGTTGAAATGAGGAGAAGGAGGTCTGGGAATGGATAATTTTGAGATTAATCGCCTTGGCTCGCAAATCAATATGCTTCGAGATGTATCATCGGCAGTCTCAGCAAGTCGTTATTTTGATGCTGTAGATGACATCAATAGGGGGATGCGGGAAAAAGCGGAGCGCGAGCGCAAGGCGGCGGAGGCTACAATTGAACTTAATGAACAGACAAAGATTCAAAATCAACTTCTAAGGGAACAGAACCAAAGACTGAACGAGACGATTATGCAACTGAAGGATCAACACGGAAACAAATCGTTGCCGTCAACGGCTAACGCATCATATCAATTCGATGTATTCGTTTCCCACGCCAATGACAACAAAGAAGAATTTGTAAATGCGCTTACGGCTGAACTTAGTAGGCTCGGCATATCCATTTGGTACGATGCGAATATTCTTGACTGGGGGGATAATTGGAAGTTGCAGATTGCCAATGGTCTTAAGAAGTGTCGATTTGGAATTGTTGTCGTCTCGCCGGAGTTCCTTGGCCGTGAGTGGACGGAAAAAGAGCTGAACGAACTGTTGCAACGGCAAAACGAAGCAGGGGAAAAAGTTATTCTGCCACTTCTCTATAAGTTGACGATTAGTGACATGAAGAAACAGTATCCCCAACTTGCCGATTTTCAGGCGCGCATCATTGCGCCAGATGATGATGTAAGGGATATCGTCATTGACTTCGCCCGAGTCCTGATACGAGCATTGAAAGGTTGATGAATTAATTAATTTAGAAAGGAAGTCAAGATGAATAATAAAGGTACTTGTCGGATGTCTGTTAAATGGTGGAAGGACACTGGAATTTTAATAGGTCTAATGACGATTGTTTATGCTGCTATGCGGGTTTTCGAGAAAGAATACCATGTGCCAGGGCAAGGAAGTTGTGTTATTGATATATGCTATCTAATTCTGTTGGTCTTGATTGTTTTATTTTTTGTTCATCTTTGTAGTCCTGGATTGTGGCGAAATTTGGTTGCGATGCTTGCAACCGCAATCGTGAATCGTAATAGGGAGACAATCCCACCCAGCGAAATAAAAAGAGAGCTTGGGGCGGATAGCGATTTAGACAGAAACTTGGCAAAAGTGTCCAATGCAGAATTGAATACAAATGCATGTTCGAGAAAAGAGGTTATTAAATCAGATCTATCGTCAAAACTTCTTAAGAAGATTGATCCAGATGTGTCATCTATGGAAGAATTCTTTAAAAAGATTTCTGATCTTGGGCCAAACCAGTATTATCCAGTCATTCGAAAATTGATTTTAAGTAGCCATAATGAACTATCGGTTTTATATCGTGAAATTTACGAGTTCATTGCAGAGTTTGACGCAGAATTAGGCCATTCTATATTTGACAAGGAAGAACATGAGTTCAGAAAGGAAAACCTGAAGTTTTTAATAGACGCTAAAGTAACTCTTGATAAATGGCTTTTTTATGTTGCGTTTATGGAGGTGTTTTATAATGATGGGGAATATGATTTAATAATTAAAAACAGTCAAAAGATTCTTTCAAACATTGATGATTCCAACAATAGAAGCTCTGAATGTCGCGCTTTTGTCTATGTAATTTTAGGTTCCATCTATATGGAGCGAAAGCAATATAACTATGCAATTCCTTATCTTGAAGAAGTCGCTAGGACATCAAGTACACCAATTCCTGCATTGTTTAGGTTGGCACATCTATACGCTGATGTTCTGCATAATTACAAGTTGGGGCTTGAGTATTCCCAGTTATGTTTTTCAAAACTCGTTGACCTAAAGGATGCTGAAATGTGGAACCACATGGAATGTAAATTAATAAGGTGGATTGTGTATTGTGCGGCAGCATGTGAAGAATATAACAATGGGTATGTTACACTAGACAACTTTCTTCAATCAACAAAAACGCCATTGACACCAGAAGATAGATCAGATCTTGAGGGGCGTTTGGCATATTTAGCAATAAAGGACAACAGATGGGACAAAGCTCGTGAGTTGTCCGAAAAAGTTTTATCTTGTGATCCTATGAATGTTACGGCCGTCAATGTTAAGGGCATGTGTGAAATGCAGCAAGGACATTTTAATGTTGCGATTAACTGTCTTAAAAAGATAATTCCGGAATTCAAAAAGGAAAGGGGACCGCAATCTAAATATTATTTAGGCGAGATATATAATAACCTTGCGATTTGTGAGGCAAAGCTAGGGCGGAGTAAAGAAGCGGATGAACACTTCCGCGCTGCATTTGATTGTAATTATCCAACTGTTGATGTTTTACAGTTTTCAAAGATTGCGACAGATCCACTAGGTCTTCAGATTCAAGAAAGTGACGGGGACACATCTTTGACGCCATCGCCAAGTTCAAATTAATGCCAATCTAACAATTTCAGTTTTTCAATACTTTGTGCTATATTTGCTGTGCCGTAACTTATTCATTTACAATAATTTATTTTGAATATTTTATGGCCGGCAATTTTAAGCTTAAAATCAGTACAATCTGTACTATTCATGCAAAATTTAAACAGTACAATTTTTTTGGGGGGCCAATTATTTTAAGGGAAAATTTCCGCTCGGGAAGAAATCTTAAATAGTACAATTTTTTGCCCGGGACTTTTTAGACCTATTTAGAAAACTTTAAAAAATAGTACGAAGGGCCGAAGAAGTGAAACCCCTTGGTTTTTCTGTCGGGATTATGAACCCTGGGTGTCCGCTAACACGGCGCAGTCGTTCCGACTGACAAATCCCGAGGTCCGACCATTCCTCTTCTAAAACCGCAGCTCCCGCTGTGGCTTTTTTATTTCTACCCCCCTTGGTTTCAGTTTTTCAATCAATCGTACTATTTTCCTAAATTCTTTAAAATCATTTAGGCATGCCCCAAAATGTGCCAAGCAAACGATCGTACTCTTTTATTCGTCGGCTAAATCGTTTTCCGAAACACATTTTAAAGAACAAAATAGTACGATTTATCCTGTTTTAAGACATCTTTTCCCGGCACAATATTTCAAAATAAATTATTCATTTACAATAGTTTATGGTTGGCACAATAGTGTACGGGAATGTTGAAAATTGAAACAAGAGAGAACGATGAGATGTTTGCGATGAAAACCAAGGAACGGTTTAGATACGTAGATCATCTAATCTGAGACTACGCTATTATGTGATGTGCGATGTAAATTGAGCTGTTCGTTTAATTTGTTGGTGGCTTTGGCGGCGTTGACTGCAGGTATTGTAGGGCTTTTGAGGCGTATTTCCCAAAAGGAGGGATTAGCCGCGGGGGTGGGATTTGTGGTAGGTTTCGGCGAGGTGTTCGACGGAGAGGTGGGTGTAGATTTGCGTGGTGGCGGGGGAGGCGTGGCCAAGGAGTTCTTGGACGGCGCGGAGATCTGCTCCGTGGGTGAGGAGATGGGTGGCGAAGGAGTGGCGAAGTTTGTGAGGGGAGAGGCCTGTGGGAAGACCCGCAGCCATGAGCCAACGCTTCATGAAACGTTCCATTGAGCGTGTGGTGAGGGCGGTGCCAAATTGGTTGGTGAAGAGGGGCTGGGTAGGGGCGTCAGGGCGTGGACGGATCATTGCCGCTTGTCGGTGCATTTCGCGAATGGCGCGTACGGCGGGTTCGCCAAGCATGCAGAGGCGTTCTTTATTGCCTTTACCATGGACGATGCAGTAGCCTGCTTCTAAATTGACATTGGCATTCTTGAGCGCCGCAATTTCTGCGACACGAGCGCCGGTGGAGTAGAGCGTTTCGAAGAGGGCGATGTCGCGGAGGAGGAGAAAGTGCTTGAGGGGATTAAGCGCTTCGCCAGAGGATTCGCGTGCTACGCGGAGGGCTTCTACGGGGGCGTCTAAGAGGCGTGTTACTTCTTGTTCGGTTAGGAGAACGGGAAGATGTTTTTCGCGGATGGGCGGACGCAGACCAGAAAAGGGGGAGTTTTCAAGCGTTTTTTCGGTGATGAGAAAACGATAGAATGAACGCAGTGAAGCGAGTTTGCGCGCGGTAGAGGTTGGTTTTGCGCCTGTTTTGGCGTAGGTGTGTAGGAAGCGTTTGGCGTCAGCGCGCGTTGGCTTGTCCCACGGGAAGGGGGCAGGGGCTTTTGGCCAAATGAAGGCGACGAATTGACCGATGTCGCGAATGTAGTTGTTGATGGTATGGCGACTTGCGTGTCGGGCGACTGTCAGCCACCGCTCAAAACGTTGGACAGCCGTATCTTTCGCGACGTCTGTGCGAACGGAGAGCGTTTTGAGGGTGTGCTGATTTCGGTTCACGTCAAGGGATTAGTCAATGACGATAAAGGTGGGGAGACCTTGAATCTTGAAGCGTTCTTGCGTGGGGCGGATGGCACGATCTGCGAGATCCATGCGCACCTTGATCACTTCAAAACGTTCCAATTCCTTTACAACGGCGGCATCCTGGAGTGTGGAGGCTTCCATTTGGTCGCAAGCCTTACAAGCAGGGCCCCAGAAGTCGAGCAAAACGGGCTTGCCAGCGGCGCGAGCTTCGGCAATAGCGGCCTCAATCTTGGGGAGGTCTGCACCATCAAGGCCTTCGTGCGGGAGGAAGGTCTTAATGGCGGTCCAGCCGTAGTAACCAGCGAAGATGAGCACGATGACTGCGAAGATCTTCTTGACCCACATCATCCATGCGCCAGGGCGCGGCAAGAAGGAGAGGCCTGCGCCAGCAATCGGCCACGGTGCTGCCATGCCAAGACCCAAAACGAAGGGCAAGCAGAGTGCCCAATAGGCGCCTGCAGCGACGTAGTCAGTGGTGAGTAAGAGCACGGCGATGAGAATCGGGGCCACGCAAGCGCCTGCGAGCACAGCGCTAACTGCGCCAGCAATGAAGGCGGCTAAAGTGCCTTGTTTGCCACTGCCACCGCTAGAGAAGCGGGTGAAGTCAATCATAAAGACGTCTAAGAGCGCCAAAGCAAGGAGAATAAAGACAACTGCGATGGCGGCATTGAACCACCAGGTGGCCTGCAAGGTGCCGAAGGCTGCGCCCGTCAAGACAGGGATTAAGGCTAAAATGCCGTAGGAGAGCGCAATGCCGAGGCCGTAAGCGCCACCGCGTAAGGCGCCCTTTGCACGGCTACCGCCTGCTGCACCAGCACCGATGATGGCGAGGTTGATGGGCATCATAGGAAGGACGCAAGGGGTGAGGTTGAGCGCAATGCCAAAGATGAAGACGAGGCCAATCAAGAACCAAAAGCCGTGGATTGCCACCCATGCGCTAGGGTCATCAAAGAAGGAAACGTCGCCCGTTTCGGTCGTGGTGGGAGCCCCCGTTAAGAAGGGAAGGAAATCTTCGGTGGGGATGAAGCCAGAGAGGCTACGTTCGGCGGGAACCTTTACCGTGGGAAGTGTTTCAGCCACAGTAGCAATCGCAGCGGTGGCGTTTTCCTTGACTTCAGCAACGGTGTTGTTCGCAATGGCGCCGAGATTGGCCACTTCAAAGGAGGGCACAGACGCAACGGTGGATGGTGCGGCAGAATCGGCTTCTTCGCCATCCACAACGGTGCCATCGGCCTTGATTGTGAAGGTCACGGTCTGGGGCATATAGCACTGTGCAGCATCGCAACCCTGATAGTCGAGGGTGAAGGACTGGGAGGGCTGTGCCGACCAAGTAAAGGTGGCGAGACCTTCATAGATGTCACGACCATCGGCATCTTTGTGTGCTTCAGGCTTGGAGAGCGGTGCGCCCAAAGAGCAAGCCATCATATCATCATAGATGTGCTGGTCGGGGGTCTTCATCATAAAGGTGACAGACACCACGCCATCGGCATAGGAGGCTTCAGGACGGAAAGGATCTGCAAAAGCAAAGACCGTCGAACTCAATGTCAACATCGTGACGGTGAAGAGTGCAGAGAAGAAACGCTTCATAAATGTATCCTTATGAATAAGGGCTAAATAGATGTCAAAAAGCTTTCAAAATGAAAAGGCTTGTTTTGCATTTCAAAAGAGGTTGTTTTGAGATTGAAAACCAGTTGTTTTAATCTTCAAAAAGGCTTGTTTTGAAAAAGCCTTAATTGCGTTCAAAGAAAGGCGCTCTTTGACTGCTAAATCTGCGCAATGTTTTTAATTCAAAACATCGCGCAGTTTAGCATAAGTTTAGGGTGAATCGTGATTATTTCACCATGTTATTGCGACGCGCATACTCAAAGATGCCCCCCGCTGCAATCACAGGAGCCACAGCGTCTGCTGCAGAAAGGGTGAAGACTGCGCCATCGGATGTGCGCGTCAATGTGCCCTTCGCAAGGTCAAGTGTGGCTTCATCGCCAGTCTTGAAGGCGTCCTGAAGGGAAACAGGCGTTTCAAGCGGGAAGACTTCGCCCGTGGCCACGGCGTTGCGGAAGTAAATGCGTGCGTAGCTTTCTGCCACAACGGCCTTACAACCTGCCGCGCCAATTGCGATTGGAGCGTGTTCACGCGAAGAACCGCATCCGAAGTTCTTGCCTGCGATAATGATGGCGTAGGGGGTGGTGCCATCAGGATTCGAGGAGAAGACGGGATAGCTATCAGGGAGACCTGCCAAAGCGTGAGAACCGAGCTTACGGTATTCTTCCGGAATGGTCGGGACGAGGTTGAGATACATCGTGGGGATAATCAAGTCCGTATCGATGTTGTCACCGAGCACATACACCTTACCCGTGACGGCAAAAGTGGAGACGGGTTCATCGGGACGAGCCGCCGTCTGCTTTTCAGGATTGCCTTCCACCATTGCAGGGCCTACGCGCGGCAATGCATCGTCACCTTCAATGCCGAGGACTGCCCAAGGGCTTTCAATGTGACCTGCGATTGCCGTAGCAGCAGCCGTAGCAGGGGAGGCGAGGTAAATCTGAGAATCCTTAGAGCCCATACGACCAATAAAGTTGCGATTCGTCGTAGAAACAACGACTTCATTGCCCTTGGTGCGTGCATAGGTGTCAATCGGGCCACCGAGGCAAGCGCCACAGCTCGGACGCTGAATGGGTTCGCAACCAGCATTCACGAAGATCTGTTCAAGCGTTTCGCCGTCAATCGTAAGGGTGGTGAGTGCGCGCATCACTTCGCAAGTCGCGGGCACGAGGCACGTGCGAATCTTGACCTTCTTACCCTTGAGCACCTTTGCGGCCCAGAGGAAGTCTTCGGTCTTACCACCAGTGCAAGAACCGATGTAAACCTGGTCAACGGCTACATCGCGGCAGTCTGCAGCAGCAGCGTAGTTGCCCGGCAAGTGCGGCTTTGCGACGCACGGCACGAAGGTCGAAACATCGTAGGTGTACGTTGCGAGCACGGGCGCATCAGGATCGCCTTCAATGACATCGATGACTTGTTCACCAGAGTGTTCACGCACGTATGCGAGCGCCTTTTCATCAGGCGGCATGATACCGCTCTTTGCGCCAGCTTCAATGGCCATATTGCAGATGGTCATACGTTCTTCAATGCTCATTGCATCAATGGCTTCGCCACGGAATTCCATCGCGCAGTAGGTTGCGCCATCCACACCGATATCGCCGATAATGCGCAAAATGACGTCCTTAGCCGTCACGTAGGGCGGAAGTTTACCATTGAGGATGAAACGAAGCGTGTGCGGCACCTTGACCAAGAGCTTACCTGTGCCGAGCACAAAGCCAGCGTCAGTATTGCCGATACCCGTTGCGAAAGCGCCGAGTGCGCCGTGTGTGCAGGTGTGAGAGTCGGTACCGAAGATGACCTGGCCAGGCTTCACGTGGCCCTTTTCAGGAAGACCCACGTGGCAAACGCCCACGTAGTTCGGCGTGCCAGGATCATAGAAGTGAGGGAGACCCTGTTCCTTCACGAACTGACGGTCAATGTCGATGTTACGGTGGGCCTTTTCATCCTTCGTGTGGATGTAGTGGTCCGGCATAATCACGACGCCTTCCTTGGAGAAAACCTTCGCATCCTTACCAAATTCGCGGTGGAAAACACCAATGGTGCCAGGTCCACAGACGTCATGCGTTAAGAGAATATCTGCATTTACCCAAATGGATTCGCCAGGAACAACCTTGTCCTTGCCAGCGGCACGAGCGAGAATTTTTTCAGTAATTGTCATCATACTTTTGAGCACTTTTCTTAAAAGAATCTACAAAAAGAGGAGGATTTTTATAAGCAACGGCTCCACAAAGCAGTGGAGCCGTTGTGTTATCTTTAATGCGCTTAGCCTTGACGAGAGGAGTGGAGGCGCTGCATGCGTTCACCCACGTCCATAAAGCCGATATCTGCAGCATAGACGTCCTTGTAGTAGTCCAATGCCTTTTCGACATCACCAGCTTCTTCAGCAATAACACCCAAGGTGTAAACAACGCGCTTCTTGAGATCGTCCATCACGTTAAGCTGGCTCTTAGCAGCATCCAACTGCATCACAGCCAAATCGCCCTGACCCTTTTCCTTGAAGCAGCAGGCGAGGTAGTAGAGCGCTTCCAAGCGGTGCTTCGGGCTCTTTTGGGCCAACTGGAACTGCTGCATTGCTTCATCATAGTACTCATTATCGTAGTACATGATGCCGAGGTCATAACGCAAACCGAGATCGTTCGGATAGCTTTCAACGCGACGGCAGAGGTCGTCAAAGGCGAACTGCGCCTTTTCGACTTCCATATTGTAAGCGTCATCTTCCTGACCAGCGGCACGAAGGGCTTCAATCTGAGCTTCGTAAGCCTTAATCTTCGTATCCGACCAGTTACGGTCAAGTTCAGGGTCAGAGGGGTTCACCTTACGTGCGGCATCGAGGGTTTCCAATGCTTCATCAAAGCGCTTGTTCTGGAGATAAATACGCGCAAGCGCACGATAGTAGTTGATGTTCTTGGGTTCCTTTGCAATCTTTTCCTTAGCGTCAGCGATGGCGGATTCAGCGTCATCACCGGTCACGACAGCCTTTGCATCGCGGTCAAGCTTTGCGGCGAGTTCCTTATCGCGGATAAGGGCCTGGAAGCCACCCTTCTTGCCAGCGTTTTCTTCCCAACCGCCAGCCGTCATGGTGTTCTTAGCCATAGCATCCTTCAACTTACGCTGGATGTTGAGGTCTGCAGGAGCCTTTGCAGAAGCGTTTTTATAGCATTCGCAAGCGCGGTCATAGACGCCAGTCTGCATGTAAGTGTCGCCCAAACGGAGCATGAGCGCCATATCATCTGGGCAAGCTGCTGCCAAGGTTTCCATCGCAGAAAGCAATGCTTCAGGATGATTGGTACGCTGAGCCACATCAAAGTAGAATTCGTTCAACTTCGCAGAAGTCGGATTGACATCCATGATTTCTTCTGCCATTTCCATGGCTTCTTCAAGCTTACCCTGCGTAATCAACTTCTGAACAGCGCCCATCTTCATCTGAGCAGAGAGTTCAGCCATCTTTAAGCCAAGGCCGCCCTTCTTTTCATTGCGGAAGATACGAATGCGGATTTCGTGAAACTGGCGACGTGCATTTTCTTCATGCGGTGCGAGCGTAAGTGCTTGACGGCAAAGGTTTAATGCGATGTCCAAGCTGCCGCGTTCTGCAGCCTTGGTGGCTTTGTCCAAAAATTGTTGAGCTTTCAGCTTACGCTGTAATTCGGCCATGGTAGACATAGTGAAAAATCCTCTTAAAAGAATAACCTTTATTTGTATAGGATAGCGAAAATGGACGGAAAAAGCAAGTAAAGCCTATGAGAAGTTAGAGAAAAACTTGCCTAATTAATGGCACATTGAAAGGCGATGCCTTAGAGAAAAAACTCCTTGAAGAGGCTTTTGTAACAAATTTGGGTCAAAACCCTGCCTCTCCAAAAGGAGTTCTTCAAACTATACTAAAAAAATATTTACTCCGTCAATCTCGAAAAAGTTTCTAAGGTGGTGGACGAAAACGGCGAACCGCTTGTCGTGTATCGCGGTGCGCCATATGACCCGCTCGCACAAGAAGCAGGGAAGGGCGTTATTGCGCCTGAGCGTTGCTTTACGCCAGATGAACAGTATGCAAAGCGATAGAACAATGTGTATTACAAAGCGCAGGTATGTATTATTATATGGTAGAGATTGGACAATGAAGCAGATTTGTGTTATATTACTGTTATAGTACTGAAAGGAAAGTAATTATGATGCGACTCTCATCCATCGCTTCGATGCTTTGTATGGCAGGAATGCTGACGGCAGCCGCTCCCGTGTGGGAAGATGAAACCATCTTCCAGATTAATCGTGAGCCTGCACGCGCATCCTTAATGCCGACAGATCCCGCAGCGCAAATGACGTTGAATGGTATCTGGAGCTTCCACTTCTCAATGACACCTGATGGCCGTGCACAGGATTTCTGGCAGCCGTCCGTAGATGTATCGGGTTGGGACAAGATTGAAGTGCCGTTGAGCTGGCAGTTCGCTGGCTATGGTACGCCGATCTACTCAAACGAAGAATATCCCTTCCGCGTGAATCCGCCTTCGGTGACGTCCGAACCGCCGAAGCACTGGACTGCGTATAAAGAACGCAACTCCGTGGGTAGCTATCGTCGCACCTTTACGCTTCCTGAGAATTTCTCGAAGGGGAAGGTTTACTTGCGCTTTGATGGTGTGGAATCTGCCTACTTCGTGTGGATTAACGGCACGATAATTGGTTACAGTGAAGACTCCTTCACCGCTGGTGAATATGATGTGACCGCTGCATTGAAGCCGGGTGAAAACGTGATTGCCGTGCAGGTGTACCGTTGGAGTGATGGTAGCTACTTGGAAGACCAGGACTTCTGGCGTCTTGCAGGTATCTTCCGTGATGTAACGCTCTTCACGACGCCCGCAGTTCAGGTGCGCGACGTTTGGGTGAAGGCGGGCCTCGCAGATGACTACACCACGGGTGTCGTGACAGGTAGCGTGTGGGTTCGTAACGCAGGTGCCACGGCAAGCGAAGCTACGACTGTTTCTGTGAAGGTCGGTACGCTCTATGCCGAAACCCTTAAGGTGCCCGCATTGGAACCTGGCGCAGAAGTGGAACTCGCCTTGACGAAGACGGAATTGCCCGGTGTGCGCCGTTGGACCGCAGAAACGCCGAACCTCTATGATGTCACCGTTGCATTGCCGAATGGTGATGCTCGTGCATTCAAGACCGGTTTCCGTCGCATTGAAATCGGTAAGCAGGGTGAACTTTTGGTGAATGGCGTTCGCACGATTATTAAGGGTGCAAACCGTCACGAAATGGATCCCGACCGTGGTCGCGCTTTGACGCGTGAGCGTATGGAGCAGGATGCTCGCTTGATGAAGGAAGGCAACTTCAACGCAGTGCGCACCTCTCACTATCCGAATCATCCGTACTGGTATGAAATCTGCGACCGTATTGGTCTCTATGTGATGGACGAAGCAAACATTGAAGCACACCAGATTCGTGGTACCGCTCAGTGCTTGAACAATGTGCCCTCTTGGCATGCGGCTTATGCCTTCCGTGTGCGTAATGCTTTTGAACGTTCGAAGAACCACGCATCCATCATTATGTGGTCTTTGGGCAACGAAACGGGTCCTGGTAAGAACTTGGAAGACCAGGGTGACTGGTTGAAGAAGGTGGATCCAGATCGTTTGGTGCACTACTGCGACTTCCCTGAAAATTCTCCTCACAATGACATGGACAGCGCGATGTATCGTACGCACGATAAGTCGGAGGCCAAGCGGTGTTAGGAAGACAAGGCACTTC
>JAZRAG010000084.1:0-25210 GCA_045634445.1 Candidatus Spyradenecus sp.
TTTGCCCATGCGCGTTTTTTCTGCGGATCTTAGAACTCTTCTTCGCCGCGCAGATAGGGATTATAATTCAATTCCCATGCCATTGTAGAGGCATCACCGTGGCCCGAGAGAATCGTTGTTTCAGGCGGCAAGGTTTCTGCCAAAAACTTCAATGATGCGCCCAACTGTAAGAAGGAGCCGCCCGGAAGGTCGGTGCGTCCTACAGAGGCCTTAAAGAGGGTGTCACCTGTAAAGCAGAGTGGCGCGTCACCTTCACGTTCAAAGAGAATGCAGTGACCGCCAGGTGTGTGGCCAGGCGTGTGCAAGAAGCGCGCTGTAAGGCCTCCGCACGTGTAGGTATCGCCAGCCATCACGAGGGTTTCAGGACGCTTCTGGTGCATATAAAAGGGCGGATACTGATTAAAGGCATGCGTAAAGGCCCATTCTGCATCTTCTTCACGCATCACCACGGGCAAGGTGGGCCAACGCGTCAAGAGCGTGTCCAACGCACCTAAATGGTCGAAATGGCCATGCGTCAAGACAATCACAGCTGGGGTGAGATGACGATTCTCTAATTCTGCAATAATTTCTTCAGGGTCTGTACCAGGGTCAATAATCCAGGCCTCGGTATCCTTCCACACCAAATAGCAGTTTTCTCCAAGTGGACCGGTCACTACGGGATAATACTCAATCATCACAACATCCTTTCATTCAAAATCAAGAACCTGCATAACGTCGAGAGGCGAGGATTGCCCCCACGTAACAACAACTGAAAAAGGTCAAGAGCCACGCACTCGTTACAGTGTACATAGACAAACACCAAATGCACTGTAGCGGAATCAAGAAGCGAATCAATGCCCCTACAAGCACGGGCACTTTATGACGTTTCAATAAGAAAAGCGCCATCGCGCCCGCCACAACCAGAGGCGACCACCCTACTCCACGATCAAACCAGAGATAGAGCGGAATTAGGCCCAGGGTCATTGCAGGCGCCAAAAAACGATTGTAGCCGGCCTGCACTTTTGGATTGGCTTCGTGTTTCGCAATTACCGAAACTAAGACAATGTACGCTGTGAAGAAGACCATCGCCCAGCAGAGTTGCGGAGCGTGTGGCGTTTCTGAGATGGGCCATGTGGCAGCAGCGCCAAGATAGACATTTAAGCCGCGGCAACATCCCATGGTGACAACGCCAACCCATGGGATATTTTTCGCAATCATGTCGTAAAAGAGGATTGCCCCCAAAAGGATTCCTGCTGCAGGGAAGCCATGCCATGCGAAGAGAAGTCCCAATCCCGCAAGCACACTTGCCACCTTGAAGACGGTTGAGCGCGCAACGCGTCCTGATGGGATTGGGCGTGAAGGACGCTCAGAGGCATCTACGCGCGCGTCAAAAGCGTCATTCCACAGTAAGCCAGCAGAATAGAGACAGAGCGAACTCAACATCGGCAAAATCGGGAAGCCACCCCGCATGCCAGACAAGCACCAACCGACTAAGATGTCGCCAGGCACAGTAAAGAGATTGGGAAGGCGAAGCAATTCTGCCCACACCTTCCAAGAGATTTGTTTCGTTCTAAATTTGAGACGCATGCTTCGGCTAAAAAGAACGCCCGAAAACGGGCGTTACAGTGTATTGATTTCAACCACCGTGAAGCGTTTGGCGCGATTACCAAACGATTTCACGCGATTCAAATACGGGGCCATCCACGCAAACGCGTGCCAACATTTCATCGCCCGTACCATCCTTACGGATCTTCTGCACGCAAGCCAAGCAAGCGCCCACGCCACACACCATGTGCTTATCCAAGGAGAGCCACCCCTTGATATTGTGCGCCATGGCACGTTCGCCAACAGCACGCAACATGCCATCAGGGCCACATGCATAGAGTTCTGCAGCAGGGTCTGCGGCCAATGCAGCATCCAATGGGAGCGTCACCAAGCCAGCTTCGCCCAAAGAGCCATCCTGCGTGGCAATGCGCACTTCCCAGCCAATCGTCTTGAAACGTTCGGTTTCAAGGATGTCAGCTGCAGTACGACCACCCACGAAGAGGATTCCCTTACGCGGAAGACGCGTAGCCAAGAACCACAAAGGTGCCACACCATAGCCGCCGCCCACCAAATACGGCGTACCGGTCGGATTCAAGGGGAAGGGCTTACCAATGGGACCCAGAATGTTCAACTGCGTACCAACGGTCAAATTTGACAAACGGTGTGTACCATAGCCCACCACCTTGTAGAGCACATAGAGCTTACCCGTAGCAGGGTCAGCATCATAGATACTAAAAGGACGGCGCAAGCGAGAAGGTTCCAAGGAGGGAATCTGCACATGGACGAACTGACCTGGCTGTGCAACGCTCGCGATGGCAGGCGCATCAAAGGTCAACACATTGTAACCCTGCGCCAAGGGACGAATATCAATTAATGTAGCGATGGTATCTTGCATAATCATCTTACTCCTGAGGGTCGGTTGAACGCGGTTTCGCCTTTTCTGTAGCCTCCACAGGCGTCTTCTTTACACCTGCAGAGCCCCGCTCCAGAGCCAAATAACGCGGTTCTGTTTGAATCATGCGAATCACTTGGTTCACGGTTGAGGCGGCATTCATTTGCCCTTGTTTAGTTAAATTCGACTTCAACTGTTCAAGTTTAGAGAGGTAATTGCGATAAACAGTACGCTTATCTGCATCACAGGAATCCATTACGATACGGCGCTGCGACAAGAACGTTTCCTGCGTTTGATGCAATTCTTCAGGGAATTCAAGAATGTCTTCTTGACGCAACCGCATTGTTTCTTCAAAACGAGCCAGTTCAGAGGATGCGGCTTCCCACGCATTGAAATTGCCCGATTGCCTAAAGGCTTCCATCAATGTGCGCAATGCAGCGAGGTACTGTTGCGGCCAATCCGCCAAAGCCTCAGTCGCTTCACGTTCCAAGCGGTCCAATTCAATGCGCAATGCATCGCGAATATTGCCCAACTCCTCCAATTCTGGCAAGGGGCCAACAGCGGGCATCGTCGCACCAGCAAAGGCGCCATTATTAGAAGTTGTCATCTTCGCAAGTAAGGCTTCATTCTCTGTAATCACCGGAAGCGCCTTAACGCGTTGAAGTTCTGCACTAATGCGCCCTGCGATTTCCATCTCGCCTTTTTGCGTATATCCCTTACGCAATTCATCGAGCGCGGCGGTATACTTCTTCGCAGCAGTGACAATCTGACGCGCAGAAATCAGCGCCTGTTCTTCACGAATCTGCAACATTGCACGCTTCAACGAAACGAGAGCTTCAATATCATTTTCGCGCGGTTCACCCAAAAGGTTTGATTGCACATATTCATCAAGGGCCTTATCTACAGAAATCACGCCCTCGTAATTGCCCTCCTGCTGCACATTCCGACGCAATTCAGCGAGGCCATGACGATACTGCAACAACAACTGGGATTCTTGTTGGCGGCGACGCATCACGAATTCATTCAACGTCGTTTCAAAGGCCGCGCGCTTTTCTTCAGCGCCATCTGGCAACAATGCTCTGGGGTATTCCGCAGTGGCAGAGTGTTGCACTGGGGGATAATACTTCTGGATAGAGGCATTGTTATCACAGAAAGCGATGTACGCATTATAGACTTCCGAAATGCCAGGAATTGCGGTCAAACCACGTGCAGGCATATAGAAAATCTGCAGAAGCGGACCAAAGGCCTCCTTATGCAAGCTTCCAATCAATGGCAAAGAGAGGATATACACGATTGAGATGACAATGCCACCCCACCACCAATAACGGCGACGCAGACTACGCGTATGTGTTTCTAACAAGACGGTCACATCTTGGAATTCGGGCAAATTACCATACTTGGCACCCAAAGAATTGGCGAGTTTCTTTGCCGTTAACCAATCATGTCCGCGCACACATTGACGAATACGTGCCAAGTCTCGGCGAAGAATCTTTTCTGGAATTTCACGCAATTCTTCTTCATACACCGAAGGATCTTCATTCAACGCACGAAATTCTTCAATAAAAGCCTGTGCACGTTCGTAATTTTCAGCCTTCAATTCATTCGGGATCAACGTTGCTAAGCGATTACGACGCGCAACGCGACGTTCGGCTTCTTCCACACGTTCACGCGCATCCATCAACATCTTACGGCCACTTGGACCTGCGGGTTCAAATCCGTGAAGACGTCCTGCAATGGAGGCGATTCGTTCGAAGTGACGTTCTTCCCACGCGACCTCAATCATCTTTTGGATTGTCGCCACATGTTCATACATACGGCAATCCGCACCGCACGCAGGGCAATACTGTTGGCCCACGAAGATTTCTGCGCCACATTCACGGCACTGTTCGCTGCCATCCCAACCGCATTCTGCGCAGAACTTGGTGCTAATTGGATTCACCGCATCACACCACTTACAACGCCACGAGGTCTTAATCGTCGGTGCGACCGTCTTACCATGGCTCGCTGCTTCTGTCAATGCGCGTACGAAATCCTGTGCAGAGCGATAACGTTGCTCACGTTCGGTTTCCATGCTACGACGCAAGACTTCACGCAAGAAAACGGGCACATCTTGTTCGCGGTAATAGCGCGGATTGCGTCCGGTCAACAAGAAGTAGAAGACCGCACCCAAGGAGTAGACATCTGCGCGCACATCGCTCGTAGAAGCATCCTGTTCCAATTCTGGTGCAGAATAACCCAAGCTAATCAACTTTTCACCTGGCGCAGTCAAGTCTTCTACGCGCGTCATGCCGCTCTGCGGCGTAATGCGAGCCAAGCCAAAGTCCACCAACTTTGGTTCTTGCGTAGGGTCCAAAAGGATATTTGCAGGCTTCAAGTCACGATGGATCACGCCACAACTGTGCGCATAAACCATCGTACGGGCAATCTTCAGGATCATTGCCACAGACTCTTCTGCCGTCATCGGGCCATTTCGCGAAATGAAATGTTCCAGCGTCATATTTGGCGGAGGCGCGACGGTTGATTCGTCTTGACGCACCACTTCCGTTTGCGCGGGGCCAGAGACGTATTCCATTACGATGTAAGGGCCAAGCGCATCCTCACCTAATGCGTAAATATGCACAATGTACGCGTGGTTTAAAGCGGCTACTGCGCGCGCCTCTGTCAAGAAACGTGTACGCAGCACAGGGTCTGCCAACGCCTTTTCATTCAAGCGTTTAATCGCGACATAACGTCCTAAACGACGATCTCGCGCAAGGTAAACCACCCCCATGCCGCCATCACCGATTTTGCCACAAATGGCATAATCATCAGATGGGCTTCCAGAAGTCATCGGCTTTCCTGAAAGTGACTGTTCACTCTCAGGTTTAATGACAACGGTCTTATCCGTTTCGATTGCCGCGGGTGCAGGAGAAATTTCTGTTTTAGGCGAATCGGATTGCTCAGTTGTAGCCATAACATCTCCTCCAACAAAAGTTAGGGTTGACGCTGAAAGGTCGTCGGATCCTGAGGAATAATATCAAATTCTGGCTTCCAATGAGGCGAAGCAGAATAAAAAGCCATCGGTGTATCATGCGTAATTGCTTCAATCACCGATTCCGAAAAACCGTCTTCTCTCAAACGATTTACGACCTTAATCAAAGAAAGCGGATCGCTAATGCCCCAGTCTGCAGAACCATTCACAATCACGCGTTCATGGCCATACTGACGAATCATTGCGCTCACACGTTCAGGAGAAAGTTTCGAATAGGGATAGACTGTCATCCCTGCATAGCAGCCACTCTCAAGCGCGAGGGCGATGGTTTCTTCGACGTTGTGGTCAATATCAATGCGTTCAGGCGTAAGGCCTTCAGCCTTGATAATTTCCAATACACGCGTAATCCCCTTCACCTTATTAAAGTGGGGCAAGTGTAAAATCACCGGCATTTTGCGTTCTTCTGCCATGCGCAACTGACGCACCAAGGCGTGTTCTTCATTCTCGGTGATATTGTTGAAGCCTATTTCACCTAAAGCGACACAACGTGGATGGTCAAGATATTCACCCATGCCATCAATCACTTCATCGGCGAGTTTACGATCTTCAGCTTCCTTGGGATTCATCCCGATGGCACTCCAATGATCAACGCCAAAGCGCGCCGCACGGGTGTGTTCAAATTCCAACGAAAGCCGGAAGTAGTCAAAGAAAGTTCCCGCGTAACGGCGGTTCGCACCTTGCCAGAAAGAGGGTTCCACGCAAACGCGGATACCCTGTTCACGCATCGCCATGTACTCATCGGTGGTGCGTGAAATCATGTGAATGTGCGGTTCAATAATCGGTTTCATAGCAGAACAAACTCATTTGATCAGGCTTATTATTAATAAGGATAGGGTTTTCCTTATTTTCCCTTTGCATATGGGTTACGCACACCATAGGCCTTTGAGAACTGCGCGATACGATTTAAAAGTTGTGCAGAGGGATTCGCTGCATACTCTGCCAAAAGGTCAAACATCGCGCGTTCTGCCCAAATCTTACGCAAATTCAATGAAGAGGTGCGCGCCTTTTCAAGGGTAAACGTAAAGACGGCATCATACGGTGCACCTGAAGATTGGCCCTTCAATTGACAGGTCACGACCTTTACTGCGCGTGGCACACGCCCATAAATCGTCAAAGCGCGGTCTGCATAGAGATTCGTCAAGTGTTTTGGGTGAATTTCACCACCGCTCTTTGCCGTAAAGACCAACGAGAGGTCCTTCATCACAGGATTACGAATCGATTCAAAGACGGGCACCAATTCTGAAGCGATGGCATACACATTTCCAGAGGCAGAGGTGTTTTCACCACGGTTCGCATAGCACAACATATCCAAGAAGTAGGGATTGGTCTGCTTAATACCAAATGTATAGACCGAAATAGCACCCTGGTTCATACGCGTAAATTCACCGATAATGCGCGTTGTTTCGGTCAAACCAACCGTTGCCTCACCATCGGTCACCACCACGGCAATCAACGGACGATTCGGGTCACGCTTCAAGGTTAACAAGTCTTGCAACAACAAGAAAAGATCGGTATTTCCCTTCGCGCGGAGCGAATTCACGAAAACTTCAGCCTTTTGACGCGTTTCAGGGTTAAAGGTCATCCAAGTGCCCGAAGGTGTCAGCGTCACATCGCGGAAGGCAAAGATGTTAAAGCGGTCACCCGCACGAAGTGTACGGAAAAGCGCCGCCTTCATCGCCTCTTTACTCTGCGCCAAACGACGTGCACCAATCGAACCCGAAATGTCTTGAATAAAGACGACGTCCTTCCCCATAATGGGCAATGGACTTTCTGGGCGACGCACAATCGCTAAGCGGAAGTAGGTGTTATCTGGATCTTCAGGCGCCTCATAAGAGGTCAAAGCCAAAGACAAACGATTGTCAATCGCTTCAAACTTCGGGAAAGAAGAGGGACTATTCGCCTTCGCAGCATCAAGTACGGACTCGGTCATCAAGTTGACTTCTTCTGCCACGACATCAGCCACGCCCGTCACTTCTGCAGCATCTGGCACGGGGACTGCATTAGCAATCGCGGCCAATTCTGCAAGTGCATCGGCTGCAGCACTCCCCTGCAACGGCGGCAATGCGGGCAAACCACCCATTGCGCCCAAGGTATCTAAGCCCTCCATCTCAATCGAAGAGGCCAAGTCAGGCGCATCTGGTACGCGCTGAATCGCTTCATCAATAATCCACTTTGGGTCAGGATTCGTCTTTGTCGTAAAGTCCGTTTCAGGAATTGCCGCCACATCCTGACGCACTAACGATTCTTCAAACAAAGAACTCGGCGCCATCGGCGGAATGAATTGTTGCTGTGCAACATTCACTTCAGCCTTCGGAATTGAGGGTAACGTGGGCAACGGCACTTCCGTGTCACGCACCTTTTCCGGCAATGCTTCTGCAGCCATTTCCGCTTCCGCGACCATGTCGGGCGTTTGCATCGACGAGGCTTCTAAGAGCTCAGTCTTCTGCAAAAAGGTGTCAATACGCACAGGCGGCAACGTATCAGGGGTGATGTGTGCGCGGCGTTGTTCTGTCTGCACCGTGCGCACCCCCATATCCTTGCAGAAATAGACGATTGCAAAGTGCAACAAGAACGACAGCGCCACTGAGAGAATCAACACAAAGGAGTGTTGACCTAACGAGAGTCCATTATCGGTTTTAGAATTCATCTTTTAGCAATCTTCTCTACTTCAACGCCCGCAGCAATTCTTGAACTTCTTACCAGAGCCACAGGTGCACGGGTCATTACGACCGATTTTCTGCAAACCCGAGCGAACGGGCATGGGCTGTTGCTGTGCATTATTCATTGCTTCCAAAAGCGCATCTAACGAACCGCCATTCTGCGTTGGGGCAGGTTCTGCTTCGGCTTCTGCTTCAGGTTCTGCGAGGCCAGGAGCCGTTACAGTGAAAGAACCCGAGAAGCTGCCAGAAACCACTTCAGGCTGCGGTGCGGGCGGAGGTGCCACACGGCCTGCGGCTGCCGTCAAATCACCCAAGTCCTTGTGTTGCGTCTGGGCGCGACGTGCCATACGTTCACGCATTGCAATGTAAGCTTCGACATTGGTGGTGGTGGTGAATGCAGCGCGCACGATACCAGTCTTGATGGTGCCCATCAATTCAGTGAACATTTCAAAGGCTTCACGCTTGTATTCCACCAAAGGATCACGCTGGCCATAACCACGCAAGCCCACACTACGACGCAAATCGTCCATCGCAGCAAGGAACTTCTGCCATTCTTCGTCAATTGCCGTCAAGCAGACCATGCGTTCCAACATCGGCAAAGCTTCAGGGATTTCGCCTGCGCACTTCGCCAAGTAGGCCTCTTCCACACGGGCGTAAAGCGTCTTGGCGGCTTCTTCAGGCTTTCCAGCCCAGCTCTGACATTCTTCTTCCGTGCAGAGCACCGGGAAGTGAGCCATCCACTCCACCAATGCCTTCGGATCAGAATCCTTCGGCGCCGGCAAGAGAGCCATACAACGATCCATAATTAAGTCGTTGAAAACGTCCAAGATGCGTTCGTGTGCAGCGCCCTGCTCCATCAAGATTTCCTGACGCAAACCATAGATGATGGAACGCTGCTTGTTCATCACATCGTCATACTGAAGCGTACGCTTACGAATGGAGAAGTTTTGCTCTTCCACCTTGCGCTGTGCACGTTCAACAGTACGATTCAACCAGCTATGTTCAATCGCTTCACCTTCCTGAAGGCCCAAACGCGTCATCATACCAGCCAAACGGTCACTACCGAACAAGCGCATCAAGTTATCTTCAAGCGAGAGGTAGAAACGACTAGCACCCGGGTCACCCTGACGGGAGCAACGACCACGCAACTGACGGTCAATACGACGCGATTCGTGACGTTCCGAGGCAATCACATAGAGGCCGCAAGGACGTTCCTCTAAGAGATGACGCAAGGTGCGACGTTCGCCCTGGGGCACCGTATCCAAGGTTAAGAACTTATCCTTGATCTGCTCTTCATTCATCCAGACCACGCCAGGGCCAAGTTTAATGTCGGTACCACGACCTGCCATGTTCGTAGCGATCGTCACAGCGCCAGGTTGACCAGCACGCGAAACGATTTCTGCTTCCTGTGCGTGATTCTTCGCATTCAACACATTGTGCGGAATGCCTGCCATACGGAGCATACGGCTCAAGATTTCAGAGGTATCCACCGTCACCGTACCCAAGAGCACAGGCTGACCACGTTCGTGAGCGGCACGCACTTCTTCGATGATGGCGCGATACTTTTCACGCTGCGTCTTGTAAATCAAGTCATTGCTATCCACGCGGCGAATCGGACGGTTCGTCGGGATAGCCACCACGTCGAGTTTGTAGATATCGTTGAATTCAGCGGCTTCGGTTTCTGCCGTACCGGTCATACCCGAAAGCTTCTTGTACAGACGGAAGTAGTTCTGAATCGTGATCGTGGCCAAGGTCTGCGTTTCACGTTCAATATCCACGCCTTCCTTTGCTTCCACAGCCTGGTGCAGACCTTCACTCCAACGGCGCCCCGGGAGAATACGGCCTGTGAATTCGTCCACAATCATGACCTTATTGTCCTGAACAACGTATTCTTCGTCACGATTGTAAAGAGCGTAGGCGCGCAATAACTGGTCGACCACGTGCAAACGTTCGCTCTGCATGGCGAAACGTTCCTGAATTTCACGACGGCGAGCCGTGCGTTCTTCATCCGAAAGGCTCGTTTCACCTTCAAGAGCAGAAAGCTGGCTCGGCAAGTCCGGCACCACGTACATTTCAGGGTCATCCGGAGAAATAAAGAGGGCACCCTTATCGGTCAATGCGACTTCACGCGTCTTTTCATCGATGGTGAAGAGGAGGATTTCCTTCAACTCACGGGCTTCACGCTTGCGCATATCGGTCAACATCATGCTTTCGACCTGCTCATGCAAGCGGCGCGTAGAGGGTTCTTCAAGCAAATGCTGGAACTGCTTATTCTTCGGCGTGCCGTGATAGACCTGATAAAGGCGGCGCATTGCCATTTCAGTATCGCCACTTGCGATAAAGTTGCGAGCTTCAGCCAAAAGTTGCGTACAAATGCGCGTCTGTTCGCGGAAGACTGCTTCCACGCGCGGCTTCTGTGCCACATATTCACCCGAAACAGTACGCTGCGACGGACCAGAGATAATCAAAGGCGTACGCGCTTCGTCAATCAAAATGCTATCCACTTCGTCAACGATTGCGAAGGCATGACCACGCTGCACCACCTGTGCCGGATCCGTAGCCATGCCATTATCACGCAAATAGTCAAAGCCGAATTCGCTATTCGTACCATACGTGATGTCGCAAGCATACTGAGCACGACGTTCGGCTGGGCTCATCGAGTTCTGAATGCAACCCACCGTCAAGCCCAAATAGGTAAACAAGTGGCCCATAAATTGAGCGTCACGGCGTGCCAAGTAGTCATTCACCGTCACCAAGTGCGCAGACTGACCCGAAAGTGCGTTCAAGTACAAGGGGAACGTTGCCACCAAGGTCTTACCTTCACCAGTCTGCATTTCTGCAATCTTACCCTGGTGCAACACAATACCACCAATCAACTGCACATCGAAGGGCAACATATTCCATGTCAATTCATGGCCGCAGACCATGCACGTGGTACCCATCAAACGACGGCAAGCGTTCTTCACCGTAGCATAAGCTTCAGGCAAGATATCATCCAACGTCTCACCCTGAGCCAAACGCGCCTTAAATTCTTCGGTCTTCTGCTTTAAAGCTTCTTCTGAGAGCTGCTGATACTGTTCTTCCAATGCGTTAATCTTATGCACCAAAGGCATCAAACGCTTAATATCACGCTGGTTCTTTGTTCCGAAAAGCAACTTAAGTAAATTCATTTTAAAAAATCCTTCTTTATGTGGAAGCATGCATTATACCACAAAAGCGCCTCTCGTGCACGCGTTACACTTTAATTAGTGTAAGAAAATCGTGTGTAAAAACCATCCCAAAACACCCCCTAAACTGCCTCAAAAACCACCTGAAAACAGATACCAATTAGAATCAAAAAACATCAAAAAACAACCATTAAAGCACCTCAAAAACGACTACTAAAACACCCCGATTTCACCTCATTTTATCTCAAAAATGAGCCTCAAAATCGACTTCAACTGAGCCTAAAATCATCCCCCTAAACTGCCTCAAAAAACCACCTGAAAACACCCCTCAGACCTCCTAAAAAAAACACTCAAAAAAAACTCCGATTTTCACCCCTGTTTTTGCCTCAAAAACTACTCCCAAAAGAGACTTAAAATGCCACTTCACTTTGGCCTCATTAAGCAAAAAGAAAAAACACGCTATTTTAATCCATTTGCTATGCTATAATACACAATATGAATACGTTTCCCGACCTTCGTTTGAGCCGTTTACGTCGTACGGCAGGCATTCGTGCGATGTTTGATATTGAATTTCCCGCACCCTCCAAATGGTGTTGGCCCACGTTTGTTGTGCCTGGGCAAAATATCCGCGAAGAAATCGCTTCGATGCCGGGACAATACCGTTACTCTCCAGACCAACTCGTTTTCGCGGTGGAAAAAGTCGTCGCACAAGGCGTTGGCTCCGTCCTCCTCTTTGGGCAAACCGATGGTCAGAAAGACAATGGCGGTTCGCAAGCATGGCATGACCATGGCGCTGTGCAACAAGCCGTTCGCTTGCTCAAACAAGCCTTCCCGCAGCTTACCGTCATTACCGACGTTTGTCTCTGCGCCTACACCCACCACGGACACTGCGCACCCCTTCTTCCTGACGGCTCACTTGACAATGATGCCGCTTGTGAATGTTTAGCGAAAGTCGCCCTCTCCCACGCAGCTGCTGGCGCAGACATTGTTGCCCCCTCCGCCATGATGGATGGACAAATCGCCGCCATTCGCGCCGCCTTAACGGAAAACGAATTCAAACAAACCCTTTTAATGGCCTACTCCACCAAGTTTGCCTCCGCCTGTTACGGCCCCTTCCGAGATGCCGAAAATAGCGCGCCGCAAGCATGTCCAGGAATGCCCTCCGATCGCAAAGGCTACCAAGCCTCCTATGCCAATCCGCGCAATGCTTTAATGGAGTCCATTCTTGACGAAGCCGAAGGTGCTGACATCTTAATGGTCAAACCTGCACTCTTCTATCTCGACATGATTAAAGCCGTCCGCGAACGCACCCTCCTCCCCGTAGCAGCATACAATGTGAGCGGTGAATACTCCATGCTCATTGCCACAGCCCAGCAAGGTTGGGGCGATTTAGACGAACTTGTCCGCGAAAGCACCATGGGCATCGTCCGCGCAGGCGCAGACCTCATCATCTCCTACTGGGCCTCCGAATACAACCGCTTCTTCGGCTCCCTACGCTAATTTGTGTAGCGATTGCGCTATGGTTAGAGCGACAGGCCTACTCTTTATTGTTGCTTGTCGGGGATTCTCGTACTACCCGTTGCGTTGCTCCGATACCACTGGCAGTGCCAGATGACCTATAAATGCGCGGCGCACGACTGCTTGACATCGGCTTCTGCCGAATGTCCTATAAATTTTGATCTCCTTGCGATAGCCTTCGTCTTACTACGACCTTTCACTATTCAGTAGCCTCGCTACGGATGAAGGTCTTACTGCAGACTTTCACGCGTCGTTGTGCGCAGAATAGAGCGACTAAAGTCCCACTCCAAGTGCGTAGCAACCATCTACTCCGCAAGATTCGCCATAGAGGAGGCGTGATTTGACGCTTTTGGGGGGAATTTGGTATCATTTCGGTTACTTTAATTATTAAGGAAATTTGGCATGAAGCGTAGTGATTTGGAAAATGAAATCCGCGATGTGATTTTGTCCTCTATCGATGTGGAGGGCTTGACGGCGGATGACTTGCCTGCAGAAGAGACTCTTTTCGGTGATGGCGTGGGTTTAGATAGCATTGATGCGCTTGAAATTGGCGCGGCTTTGCGTAAGAAGTACCAGGTGAAGTTTAAGACGAATGCGGATGAAAATCGCGCACATTTCCGTTCTATTTCTACTTTGGCGACCTTTATTGCTGAGAATTTGTCAATTTCGTTGGAGGACTAAGTAATGCAGACGTATGATGAGATTTTTGAGACGGTAAAGTCCGTTTTGGTGGAAGAATTTGAATGCGATGAGGCTTTGATTACGCCTGATGTGAATTTGTTTGAGACGTTGGATCTCGACAGCATTGACGCTGTGGATTTGATTGTGCGTTTGCAGAATATGACGGATTTGAAGGTAAAGGCTGATGATTTCCGCCAGATTCGCACGATGGATGACGTGGTAAAGGTGATTCAGCGTTTGTTGGCTGAGCAGCAGGCTTAATTTCACTTGTTACGAGGACTCCAAATGCGTATCAGCCCGCGAGTTTTACGGGGTGGTCTGCGCTTTTGTTTAAGCGTAGGCGTGATTTGGGGTCTTTATTTTTTGCGTGATAACATTTGGTTTCGCGCGTATCCAGTGGTGATTTCGGCTGTGATGTGGGGGGCGTTTCTCTTTTCGCTCACGAAGGGTCGGACGCCACTGGTTGAACTTTCCGCGCGCGCGATGCGTAAGTCACTGAACGATGCCGAGGTGCGTTATTGCCGTCAGTTGACGGTCGCTTGGGTAATCTTTATGACGCTTCACCTTGGGGTGACGATTGCGACGATGTTTTTGAGTCACGCGTTTTGGGCTTTGTATAACGGCTGTATTGCCTATCTGCTTATTGGTCTCATGTTTCTCGCCGGTCTTCTTATCGGCAAGTGGAGGAAGCTTGAATCAGGTCATTGAATTTCACACGTCTGGAAGCACGGGTACTCCAAAGGTAATCCAGAAGTCGATGGCATCGTTGCACGCTGATGCGACGATGCTTTCTAAGGCTTTTCGCGCTATTTTTGACCAGAAACCCACGTTTTTGGCCTCCATTCAGTCACAGCATATGTACGGCAAATTGTGGTTGGAAACGTTGCAACCGCTCTCTGGATGTCCGCGTCATGCCGAACAGATTGATGGGTGGGAGACATTTCTTAAGTGCCAAGAGCAGTATGATTCTGTAATTTTCATCACGACGCCCTCTTTTTTGGCAGAACTTGTCGCACAACGTCATCACTTTACGCCGAATCGGAATCTTTTGGCGATTGTGACTTCGGGAAGCCTTTTACGTCCTGAGATTTCTGCGGCTGTGTATGACCTCTTTGGCGTTTCGCCGATTGAAATTTATGGAAGCACAGAAACGGGTAGCGTGGCGTGGCGCCAACAGAAAAATGGTCCGTCTTGGACAATTTTTGAGGGTGTACAAGCTGAAGCTACGCCTGATTCAACGCTTTCTGTGCAGTCGCCTTTCTGCGTGAGTATGCCATATATCTTGCAGGATGCGGTAACATTTGAGAGTGAACGCACATTTTTGTTACACGGCCGCAAGGATCGTCAGGTGAAGATTTTGGAACACTTTGTCGCGCTTGCTGACGTTGAGGACGGGATGCGCAAACATCCTTATGTGGCGGATTGTCATGCGTTGGCCTCGGCTACTGATGTGACGCGCATTTGGATGTTAGTCGTGCCTTCGGAGGCAGGCCAAAAGGCTTTAATTGAATCAGGATATCAAGCTGTGACACGCACGCTTCGCTTGGAAGCAAGTGCGTGGTTGCCCAACTACGCAGTGCCGCGCAAGATGCGCTTTGTTCGCGCCCTGCCCTATACCGTGCAGGGGAAACTACCCGTTTCGGTGACGCTTCCGCTCTTTGAGACCGAACGTCAAGCGCCAGTATTTGAACATTGGCAGGTGCAGGGTGATGAACTTTCTGCGCGCTTTACCTTCCCAAAAGATGCGCTTTTCTTCCAGGGTCACTTTCCAAATGCGCCGATTCTACCTGGCGTGGCCCAACTCTTCACGGTGCGCGAATTGATTCATGCGGCCTTTGGGGTGTGGGCAGATGGCTCGTTGAAGCGATTGAAATTCCAACAGCCCATTTTGCCGAACCAAGTGGTGACGTTAAGCGTGAAGCGTAAGCCGACAGGATCCTTTGATTTTGCGCTCAGCACTGAACGTGGGCCGTGCGCTTCAGGGATGATTACCGTACGCGAGGAGGCTTAACCATGCGCACGGAGAATGCATCATTTCGTCCGATTTGGGTGGTGCCGTGTTACAAGCACGAAGCGTGTTTACGTGAGTTTGTTAAGCAGTTGTTGCCGACAGGCGTCCCTATTTTGGTGGTTGATGATGGTAATCCCACGCCGATGGAGCCAATTGAAGGGGCAAGTCTATTGCGTTGCGACCAAAATGGTGGTAAAGGCTCGGCCCTCATCGCGGGTGCAGAGTGGGCACTTGCGCGCGGCTACACGCATTTAGTGCAGATTGATGCCGATGGCCAACACGCCGTCGCAGATGCGCTTACAATGATTGGGGCGGCAAAGGCAGAACCCGCGGTGCTCTTCTCTGGCTTTCCAGTTTATGATGAATCGGTACCAAAATCGCGTGAAAAGGGGCGCGAAGTGACGCGTTTCTTCCTCCGTCTTGAAACGGGGCTCAAACGTGAAGACGGGCTCTGCGGGTGCCGTGTTTATCCGCTACAAGACTTTCTGAAGGTGGCGCAGCGCGTCTGGACGCGTCGCATGGGATTTGACGTTGAGGTTATCGTGAAGTGGGTGTGGCAAGGGTTACAAGTGCGCCAACACTTTGTGCACGTCACCTACCCGCTGGATGGCGTCTCCAATTTCCGTATGGTGCGTGATAATGTGGCCTTTTTTATGCTTCACTCACGCCTCTGTTGCAGCCGCGTGTTTCGCCTTTTGAGGGTTATCCGATGAAGCCTTTTATTTATCAAATGCGTGTGCCGTTTTATGACGTGGACTCCATGCGTGTAGTCTATCACGGTAATTACACGAAGTATTTTGAAGAAGCACGCTGTGCCTACTTTGAAGCATTAGGGTTGACATACAACGATATGGAAGCGCACGGCTTTTTGTTGCCGGTGATTTCATTAAACATCAAGTACATGCGTTCGTGCGTGTTTGGGCAAACGCTCAATATTGAAGTGGTACGCGAAGAGAATGACAATCTTATCGTGCTCAACTACACCATTCGCGATGCGGAAACAGGCGAAAAGTGTTGTAAGGGAACCACGCGCCATGCAGCAATTGATGCCGAGACGAAGGCGCTCTTCTTTGAATTGCCAGAGGCCTTTATTAGCCGTTTGAAAGCAGGTGAAGCGCGATGAAGTTTGTGGTGATGTTTTGTTGCCTACTCTTGCCTTTTTGGGGACTCGCAAAGGAGATTCCTGCTCCCTTCATTGCAGCGATGCAACGTGCCTTAAATGCTGATGCCACTTGGGAAATGACCAAAACCCTGCCCAACGCAACAAAACCCATGACCTCAACTGGCGCTGTATCGTGTTGGCAAGAAAAAGGGATGGTGTGGAAGACTTGCGCGCCCTTTGAATCGGAAATTCGCATCACCAAAAGCGACATGACCTTCTTGGAAGATGGTGAAGTTGAAGTAAAGCCCTTTGATGAAATGCCCTACTATGAAGAGATTTGCGAGGCGACAGATGCCTTCTTAAAGGGCGATACCGCGGCTTTTGACGATCTCTTTTCGTGGGAATGGCAGGCAGGCGAAGGAGAAGCCGCGTGGACAATGACGCTCTCTGTGCGTTATCGTCAAATGCGCCGTCTCTTTAAGACCATCACCCTCACGGGGCGTGACACCCTCGAAACCGTCACCTTCACAACAAGTGATGCGCGCACAGGGATCACCGCACTCAAGTTTACTGAAACGGGGCGTGAAACATACTCCCTCTGGACTTTTGAAACCGAAGCCAAATGAAAAAGTTAGGACTCTTATTCCTTGTATTTGGTGCAATTATTGGGGCGCTCCTCATTCAGCGTCCTGTGATTGAAACCTCGCTCTTTGCCCTTGTAGGTGAAGGCGAAATCCAAATGCACCCAGAAGTCCTCAATCGTGGTAGTGGCGAAATCCAAGTCCTATTTGAAGCGGCAGAGATGGAGCAGGCACTCCCTGTAGCTGAAGCCTTTGAAGCCAAACTCAATCGCGCCGACTATCAAGCAATTCGTTTCAAACTTGATGGAGATGCCTCCCAGCAACTCTTTGACTGTTATCAAACGGCAGCCACGGGCCTTCTCGCCCCCAAACAAGAGCGTCTCCTCCTCAATGGCGCCTACAACACTTTACGCCAACAAGCCATTCGCAAGTGGCACACCTCGCTTCTGCCGCTCTTTCCCTTTGAAGCAGACCCCTTCTTCTTACTCAACAACTTTGTCACCTCGCGCCCGCTCTCGATGTCGGGGTGGCAAGCTGCGATGAATGGGGTGCTTTCTACTGAAACCGATGAGGGTGTGGCGATTTTGCTCTCACTCTCCCTGCCAAAAGCCACCGCCACAAATCCAGATGCATTAATTCCAATCGTAACAGAGCTCAAACGTATCGCGGCAGCCCTACAAACGCCTAATGTCACACTCTCCCTTTCAGGCGTTCCTTTACACACCGTTGAAGTGGCGGGGCGTTGCAAACAGGAAATTACGTGGCTCTCCTTCTTCTCCCTCGCCGTCATTCTCATTACCGCGTGGGCTGCGCTCAAATCTTTCCGTGTTTACCCCTATTTACTCTACATTTTAACCCTTTCTGGCGGTATTGGGGTGCTTGTTACCGTGTTGTGTTGCCCCTCGATCCACCTGCTTGCGGGTGTCTTCTCCACCACCCTCCTCGGCTTGACGATTGACTACGCATTCCACGGTTTATTGGCAAAAGATGCACAAAAAGTGCGGAAAAACCTCCTTTATTCGTGGATTACGACCGAGCTTTCCCTCTTACCCCTGCTCTTCTCTGGGATGCCGATTTTGGTGCAATCCGCACTCTTTATGATGAGCGGCCTCGCAACAACCTTCCTTGCAGTCTCCTACACCTTGAAGAAGACTCCCCAGACCCTCGCCTCTTCCACGGAAATTGGCACCTCCAATGGCTTTAAACGATTACGTTTTATCCCTATCGTGCTTTTTCTCGCGTTGGTTCCTTGTTTTGCTTTCATTCAATTTGGCACCGACCTTCAAGATTTTCACTCACCCTCTGAAACGCTTCGCGCAGCAGAAAAGCGTTTTCACGAATTGACCTTCCCGTCAGCCGACCCAAAGACGCAGGGCTTGCTCGTGATTGAAGGGGATTCCATCGAAGCCGTCCTTGAACGTGAGGAGTCGCTCAACCTCCCCGCAACCACCCCGCACGTCTCCAACTTCTTACCCTCGCTGGCAAAGCGTCAAGCACTTTATCCCCATCTTAAAGCCCTTTACGAAACAGAAGGGGCGGCTTTGATTGAAAGCCTCGGAATTGACACCTTACCAACGCTGACACCACCCCGTGCATGGACTACAGAAAACGTGCCCGCCTTACTCTTGGACAACTTCTTTATTCAGTGTTCAGATGGCCGCTTTTTGACCGTTATTCCGAATGTGCCAGCCCCAGAAGCGCTTCCTGAAGGCGTTTTCCACTACAATCCGCAACGCGTCATGCAACAGACCATTGACCGTCTGAGCCACTTAACGCGTTGCCTCCTTTTTACAGTGGGCCTCATTCTCATTGGTATTTTGTGCATTGTCTTCCGTAAAAAGGCCATCTTGATTGCGTTACCCTCGCTCTTAGCGATTGGCATTGTTTTCGTCTGCTTTGGCACTCGCGGACAGACGCTCAACCTCTTCCACCTGCTCGCCTGTTTTATGTTGCTCGGGATGAGTTTGGATTACACCATTTTCTTTGCGTCAGGCGAACGCCACGCGTGGAAGCCTGTGACGTGCTCCTTTATCACGAGTTTGGCTGGATTTGGTGCGCTTGCCTTTGTCTCTTTCATGGTTGTGCGCTCTATTGGGCAAGTCTTTGCAGTGGGGCTCACGGCTTCGTACACCGCAGCCTGGTTGCTCTTCTGGGGCAAATCTGCGCCTAATAACGAAGCGAAACCCAAGACAGAGGTGGCAGCATCGGTGATTGGGCTCCAAATTGTGCTCTGGATTTACCGTCTTTTAGGCAAATGGGCCATGGACCTTTCAGGGGCTGTGGTAGCCAACACCTTGTGGTTCACGAGCGCCAAGATTCGTCGTTTTACTCACTCCCGCAAACGTCTTACCCTCTTTGTGCAATCCATGGTGGACAAATTTGTGGTGATGTCCTGCGGACGCGGTCAACCGCGTGTGGAATTTGCCGAAGATGCAGATACGCAGGCCTTCGTATCCGACGTTCGCCAACGTAAAGGCGTCTTTTTGCTCACGTCACACTTTGGCGCAGTGGAGATTCTGCCAGCGGCTGACCAAGAAGCCGTTCCGCTTCACGCCTTCATGCACATTGAGCAAACAGCCATCTTCAATCGTTTTTACTTTGACCACTTTAAGCGCCCTACGGTACACATTCACCCCGTTTCAAGTTTTGGCATGGGTGAACTCTTTGAAGCTGGCGATTACTTAGACCAAGGCGACTGTATCTTGATGGCGGCAGACCGTGCCTTTGGCATGCCTCAAAGCGTCACCTTTATGGGCAAACCTGCCACCTTCCCCAAGGGAGTGTATCGTTTTGCAAAACTCCTTGAACACCCCATCTATTTCGTTGTTTGCTATCGGATTCGTCGCAATCACTATCGCGTAGAAGCGCGTCCGCTCTCTGTAGAGCAAGACTTGCTGACACAATTTATTGCCGCGCTTGAGCCCCTTGTTCAGGCTCATCCGGAACAGTGGTACAATTGGGAACTCCTGTAATGAAGACTCCATCTCAACCGCTCGGTTTAACCGCTCTTGGCGTTTTGTGCGCCCTTGGGAATGACAAAGAAACGATTTATGCGCGCGCCCTAGCGGGCGATACTTCGGGAATGCGTTTGGTTCAGGGCGTATTGCCGAATGGCGATGCAACCCCGTTTGGCATGGTAGATTTGCCAGAAGACTTTGAGCCCACCCTTGGATCACGCTGCGAACGCCTTGTCGCGGCAGCTGTACAGCAAATTCAGCGCGAAATTGATGACCTTAAAACGCGCGTACCGCTTGAACGCATCGGCGTCGTGTTGGGCACAAGCAACTCCGAAATGGAAGAGTTTACATCCAATCCCACGCGCATTGACATGGCCTTGCCGGCAGCCTTCTTGAAGCGTTACATCGGCATTAAGGGGCCGGCGTATGTCATTTCGACAGCTTGTTCTTCGAGTGGCAAGGTCTTTGCCTCTGCTCGTCAGCTCATCGAAAAGGGCTGCTGTGACGCTGTTGTCGTGGGTGGCGTGGATGCTTTCACGCGCATTGTCGTGAATGGCTTCTATGCATTGGAAGCATTGAGCACGGAATTGGCTCGCCCCTTTGGTAAAGACCGCACGGGCATTAACCTCGGCGAAGGTGTTGCCCTCTTTATTCTTGAAAAAGCGCCGGCAGATGTGATGCTGCTCGGCGTGGGTGAATCTTCTGATGCGTATCACCTCACGGCTCCAGAACCCAATGGCACGGGCGCAGAAGCCGCGCTTCGTGCTGCTATTGCAGATGCAGGACTCACGCCAGAAGCTATTGACTATGTAAATCTCCATGGCACAGGCACGACCTACAATGACCAGATGGAGAGCCGCGCAGTAGTGAACGTCTTTGGTGAAAACGTCCCCTGCTCTTCTACAAAGCCGATGACGGGGCACACCTTAGGCGCAGCAGGTGCAATTGAAGCAGCTCTCTGTTGGTTGATGTTAAAGGCAAAGGGCCCGGCATTACCGCACGTGCTCTCTGGTGAACGCGATGACACGCTTCCAGCGCTTCCGCTTGTCCCGCAAGAGAGCACATTGCATCCCCAAACCGTGATTTCCACCTCGTTTGCCTTTGGCGGTAGCAATGTTGCCGTGTTGTTAGGACGTTCTGCGCCCAAGCAAAAGCATTACGCAATGGACGAACTCCTTGCCCACCGCGCGCCGTTGATTTTGATTGACGATTATGACGATGCCTCCTTCGCACCTGAAACAGGCATGACCACCGAAGTGACCATTCGCAAAAGCGATGTCTTCTTCGATCCGCAGCTCGGTGGCACGCCGCCTTGTACAGCTTTGGAATATATGGCACAATCCATTGCGGCCTATGTCGGGCTCTGTGCACGTCAACGTGGCGAAGAACCGCAGCTCGGTTTTGTCCTTGGTTCGCGTTCCTTAACGCTTGACCTGCCTTGTTTTGCGGAAGGTGAACGTTATATCGTGTCTATTCGTCCAGAATTTTCTGACCAACAATTTGCCGCGTTTGATACGCAAATCTTTGATTCGTCTGAACATTGTGTCGCAGCAGCGATGCTCAATGTCTTTCGTCCTACCGCTGAAGAGGCGAAGGAAATGCTCTCAATTCAAGCTTGAAAGGATCCTTTATGAAACGTATTTTAGTAACAGGTTCTAGCCGTGGCATTGGTAAAGCCATTGCCATTGAAGCCGCTCGTCAGGGTTATGACCCCGTCATTCACTACTGTGGCAACCGCGCTTCTGCAGAAGCCACTGCAGCAGAAGTGAAAGCCCTTGGCGCTACAGGCACCATTTTGCAATTTGACTGTGCAGACCGTGCCGCTACAAAGGCCGCGATTGAGGCAGATATTGAGGCAAATGGATGCTATTACGGTGTGGTTTGTAATGCGGGCATCGCAGATGATAATCCCTTCCCTGTTTTGGAAGAAGAACAGTGGGATCGCGTCTTACGCACCGACTTGGATGGTTTCTATAATGTCTTAAAGCCCATCGTGATGCCGATGATTAGCGGACGCGTTCGTGGTCGCATTATTGCACTTTCCTCCATTTCTGGCGTTGTGGGCAATCGTGGCCAGGTCAATTACTCTGCTGCTAAGGCTGGTATTATTGGCGCCTCGAAGGCGCTTGCTATTGAGTTGGCCAAGCGCAATATCACGGTGAACTGCATTGCCCCTGGCATTATCGAAACGGAAATGATTGACGGTTTACCTGTCGATGAAGTCAAGAAGGCGATTCCGATGCGCCGTTTTGGCAAGGCTGAAGAAGTAGCTGCTTTAGCGTGTTTCTTGCTCTCTGAACAGGCTGGTTATATCACACGTCAGGTGATTTCTATCAATGGAGGTATGTTCTAATGCGTCGCGTCGTTATTACAGGTACGGGTCTGGTCAGTTCGTTGGGCAATGATGTTGCCTCCGCTTACGAACGTTTGAAAATCCTCAAAAACGCCGTCAAAGTCTCCGATGATTTGAAGACATACAAAGGATTGCAGTCTTTCCTTTGTTCCACGGCAGACGCCTTTGTGCCGCCTGCACATTACACGCGTAAGGTTACGCGCACGATGGGACGTGTTTCCATCTTAGCCCTTGCTGCGACCGAACAAGCTTTGACGCAGGCTGGCCTTTTGAATGACCCCATTATTAAGCAGGGCCGTTTAGGCATTGCGTATGGTTCCTCCTCTGGCAGCGTGGATGCTATTGCAGACTTCTACACGGTGATCGCTGCACGTGAAGTGAAGAATGTCACGAGTTCAACCTACATCAAGATGATGCCGCAGACCACGGTGGTCAATCTCTCGGTGCACTTTGGTACCACCGGTCGCTTGATTCCCACAGGCACAGCCTGCACTTCGGGTAGTTTGGCGATTGGTAACGCCTATGAAGCGATTAAATACGGCTTACAAGATGTTATGATTGCTGGTGGTGCAGAAGAATTCAGCGCCACGCAGGTCGCTGTCTTTGACACCCTTTTCGCCACTAGCCGTAAGAATGACGCCCCGCACTTGGCACCTCGCGCCTTTGATAAAGACCGCGATGGCCTCGTCATCGGTGAAGGCGCTGGTACCTTGATTTTGGAAGAACGCGAACACGCCCTCGCGCGTGGCGCCACCATCCTCGCTGAAATTGTTGGTTTTGGCACCAATACCGATGGTCGCCACGTGACCCAGCCCAACCACGCGACCATGGCTGAAGCCATGCGTTTAGCTCTCGCTGATGCGAAGTTAACCCCTGACGCTATTGGTTACGTCAATGCCCATGGCACCGCCACCGCTTTAGGTGACGTCGCAGAAGGCACTGCCACGACCGCAGTGTATGGTTCTCAAGTCCCGGTGAGCACCCTTAAGAACTACATCGGCCACACCTTGGGCGCTTGCGGTGCAATTGAAGCCGTACTCTCCCTTGAAATGATGCGTAATGAATGGTTCGCGCCCAACCTCAACCTCGTCACACCAGACGAAGCCTGCGGTGCGATGAACCTCATCATGGGCGAAGGTTTGAAGAAATCCACGCAGTATTTCGCTTCAAATAACTTCGCATTCGGCGGCGTCAACACTTCATTGATTTTTGCACGATAATTATGAAGCAGACTATTGTCACCCTTTTGCGGCCCACAGTCATCCCGCACGATGCTGCGGTAGTGTTGGATTTTGTGCCGCCTTTACAGCGCAGACGCCTCTCGCGTTTGCAACAACGCCACTTCGCCTTAGCGCATCAAATCGCAAGTGACCAACCCCAAGACTATCGCGTTATCTTCGCCTCGCAAGATGGTGAAGATGACTTGACTCGGAAGTTAGTCGCGGCCTTTAATGATGAGGGCGATGTTTCGCCTATGCGTTTTAGCACCTCTGTGTACAATGCCGCACCTGGACTTTACTCTATCTTTACCAAGAATAAAGCCTCCTACAGCGCCATCGCAGCAGAAGACGAAACCTTGGATTGTAGCCTGCTTGAAGCCCTCCTCGCTGACGAACCCTGCCTGTGGACTTACGCAGAAGAAACCAATCAAACCCCTGCCCTTGGGGTGATGTTCTTCCCAGGGAAAACCGATGGCATTGTCTGCGAATACACCCCCGGCAACCCCGCGGCGCCCAACCTCACGCCGCAGGATGTGGAAGCCTTCTTTACGGGGCAAACAACGCACCTTCACTCCCGTTACTTTACGTTGAGCCGACTATGATACGACAGATTCGCGGCCTTGCCACCCTCTTCTTCTTCATCCTCTTCGCACTTGGAGGAGCCGTCCTCTCCTACATCGTCCTCCCACTTGTATGGAAAAAGGAACACGCACTGAAGATCGTCCGAGGGGTTTGGTGGGTATTAATTCGCGGCTTTACTGTCACACGCCTCATCAGCATTGACAAAACAGCCCTAAAAACCCCCATCCAAGGCGCCATCATCCTCGCCAATCACCCCTCACTCATTGACGTAGTGATTCTAACCGCCCTCTTGCCGCGCACCTTTTCTGTCGCAAAAAGCGCCCTTCGGAAAAACCCCTTCTTTGGCATGGTCGTGCGACGCGTCTTTCTCCACGATGACGCCCAACTCATGGAAGAAGCCCCCGCACTCCTCAAAAAAGGCTATAACATCCTCATCTTCCCTGAGGGGACGCGCTCCCCTGACCCGCATAGCATGCACAAATGGCACCGCGGCGGCACGCAACTCGCCCTCCGCACGCAAAGCCCCATCCAGCCCATCGTCCTTCAATTTGACTACCGCATGCTCGCCAAAGGCCAAAACATCTTTGATATGGGCACCCGCCCCATCAAGATAACCGTCAAACCCCTTGCCCAAATCCCAGCCCTCACAGAAACACCCACCAACTACCATTCCATCGCAGTACGCCTCACCCGCCAAATGGCGAGCGATATCCAGGCCGAAATCAACGAAAAGGCCTAACTGCCACACTCCCCTCGCCACCCGCCACTCGCCACTAGCCACTCGCCACTAGCGGCCGTCCGGCCGCTTTTCTCCACGAGTCGCACAGGTCTTGTAGCCTGCTCGAAATGGGCACATCGTCCCGCTGCCCTTCGGGCCCGGGCGCATCGAGCTCATTTCTCGACAGGCTACGCTCGCGCTTCTCTAACGCCT
>JAZRAG010000085.1:0-1590 GCA_045634445.1 Candidatus Spyradenecus sp.
ACTCGACCACCACAGCTTTGCGCCCGCCGAAGTTGTAAACGAAATGAAAGAAAAATACAAACACCCCGTTCAGAAACAGCTTGTAAACGGCGTACCCTTGCAAGAGTACTCACAGGGCGTAGGCGGCCACGGAGGAATGGACTTTATCATGGACTACCGTCTCGTTTACTGCTTGCGCAACGGCCTTCCCCTTGACATGGACGTTTATGACTTGGCAGAATGGTGTTCTCTCGCAGAACTCGGCGCAATCTCTATGGACAACAACTGCGCTGCTGTTGCATTCCCCGACTTCACTCGTGGTCACTGGAACGATGTAAAGGGTTACAAGCACGCTATGGCAGAACCCGCTGCTGAAGCTGCTGCCGAAGCTGCTGCTGAAGCTTACACTAAGAAGAACATTGAAGCAACAAAGGCAACTAACCTTTGGGCACTCTACGATGCTTTGAAGGCAGCAAAGGAAACTGCTAAGAAGGCTGAAGGTAAGGATGCTAAGAAGGCACAGAAGGCTGTAGAAAAGGCTCAGAAGAATTACGACAAGGCAGTGAAGAAGTTCGACGCTCTTATGGCGAAGTAATTTTCACGCACACATAAATTAGGGCGCTCCACATGTGGGGCGCCCTAATTGTTTTTGGGAGAATCATATAGAAGATTGCCCAAGAACTCTATTTCATATTCCCAAACGGTCCCCGTAAAAGGATCCACAACATCAAGGTGCTCATTTGAGATGTCCTGTTGGTGTGGTGCCTTCTACGGGGACCGATACATTTTACTCACCTGTCATCAAAATCAGCAGGGTCGCTACGTTGCCCCCCTACGGGTGCATTACGAATATCACTTTCAGCACGGCACACGAGGGGGAAATATTACTTGCATTTGTAACTGCAATCTGCCCCAGTTTCCCCTGCCTAATTACACAACAAGAAGGTGGCGTGATAACCCGGTAGGGCGCGGTCGTTGAGCAGGAGGTTGATGCCCTGCTTCATCATCATTTGGCGCGAGAGGGGGAGACCGATGCCCGACCCCGTAGGTTTCGTGGTGAAGAAGGGGGTGAAGATTTCCTTGGCTTCTTCGGCAGGGATAGACTTGCCGTTGTTGCTGATGTAGAGCGTGTATTTCTGTTGCGCCAGAGGGTCGTAGGAACTGGCGCCAGTCTGTTGTTCCCACTTAAATTCAATCTTCGTAGCGCCCGCCTCCTTGGCGTTTTTAATAAGGTTCGTCAAGACTTGACGGAGCATATTTTCGTCCGCCTTGATGCGTACTTCGTCGTCCACTTCGAGGAGCCAATGGATGTCGGTGTGCATACTTTTCAGCGACAAGAGCATATCGCGCAGGGGAATGTCCGTAATGGTAGGCTCTTGCAGGTCGTTCATCTTGCGGAAGTTCCTTACAAACTCCGTCATGCCCGTAGTGGTGGCGTGAATGGCGCGGATGCCTTCTTCATAAGGACTTCCCTTTATGGCGGGGTCCGACAGATAGGCTTGCGTAATCGTGCTGATGGGCGTTGCGGCGTTCATAATTTCATGGGTGAGCACACGCGTCAGGCGTTGCCAAGACTCCATTTCATTTTGTGCTACCAGCGTTTGGATGTGG
>JAZRAG010000086.1:0-14975 GCA_045634445.1 Candidatus Spyradenecus sp.
TCGTGGGCGAAGCCCTCGTGTTACGAAAAGATCAACGCATCCTAGTGTCCTTAGTGTTAAAAACACTCGCCACGAGTCGCACGGCTCTTACCCGCTGCTCGAAATGGGCACATCTCCATTTCTCGACAGCGTGCGCTTGCGCCAGTTAGGGATGCGGGGAGCGCATCTATGTTACGATGCTGCGATAACGACAGGGTCATGAAGTTGTTCAATGAGTTTTCGGAGCATCTGGATATTGGCTCCAAAGAGGGCTGAAATGTCATAATTATTAAAGGGTGCTCTATTTACGATATCCGTAAGTTCAATATCGCCATTTGCACGAACGTAATTAATAATGGTGCGGATGTACTCTTGTTGCTGAGCATTAAAGGTGTTGTCATTGAGATAGATGCTAAACTTCTCATTAACCGCATCTTGATTCAAGCCAATCAGACTTCTAACAAACACCGCCAAGTTAGGTTGGTCAGTCGTTTGGTCATACTCTTCTTTACTGCCGAGTTCTTGCCAAAGGATGCGTTCGAGTTCTTCTAAATCTTCTGCGGTGATGGGTTCTAGATTATGAATCTTACGAATCGCAGGACTTTCCAAATGCTCAGCGAGATAATCGATCACCTTTTCACGATAGGTGCGAATATCCACCACGGTGCCATCAGGCTGAAATTCGCTCTCTGTGATTACGTCAGGCAAGTTAATTTCATATTTCCCGCGCCCTTCTCCATCCAAGAACTGCATCAATTCGCGTAGGCTCTTTCGCAGACGTTCAATATCCGACATCACCGGATACTCCCAAAAGTCATTACTTGCGAGTTGCTTTAAATCTGCGGCCTTTGCGAGCACTTGCGGAATGGAGGCTTTTTCATTCAAAAGATACTTCGCCGCCTGACTCACCTGTCGCACCTCACGCGCAGCCTTTCCCACGCTCTCTGTGCTAACAAAGGTCAACATAATCTTCATCATGCAACAGTCAAATGCGAGCGCCTGCGGATTCCCCGCGATGCCTGTATCCAAAATTGGCACAATATGCTTCTGCAACTCCTGCAGCGACACTGGGGTTAAGGCCATCCAAGTCTCTAAATCGCAGAACTTATCCACATACTGCATCTCCGCGCGCACCTGAATGCGATTACTATGCGCACGAATCGCCATCACTTGCTTATGCAGTTCTTCTTTCAAAGTCTCATAGTACGCTTTCGACCACGCATCCTCTTGATACTGCACCTGCTGCAATTCGTGCAAAATCTCACTCTGTAGGATAAACAAACGTTGTGTCGGCCCTAATGCCCTTGTCTGCGGCTCGCCACCATCAATGTGTTCATTAAAATATTCAAAGTTACCGCAATAGTCAAAAATCAAAAAGCCGCTCTTATGCTTTCCAGGCCCATAGAGATGCTCACACAAACGCGTCCCGCGCCCAATCATCTGCACAAACTTAATCTTCGAGCGCACCTTCTTAAAGAAGACCAAATTCAACACCTCTGGCACATCAATGCCCGTGTCTAACATATCCACCGAAACCGCCACGCGAAATTCAGGATCCTTTTCAAACTTCACCACGAGGTCATCGGCATTCTGCACATAATTATCTACAAGCTGACACGTATTCGCCGGCAATTCTGGGTAAAGCTCATGGAAACACTCCACAATCATCTGCGCATGCGTGTGGTTAAAGGCGAAGATAATACTCTTCCCTAACGTCTCCCCTTGATTCACGCGCAAACCCTGCGTCATCAACTCTTCTACCACTAACTTACACGTTTGCTCATTGTAAAGCGCACGGAAAAGTTCACTCCCCGAAACGGTGTAATCTAGGCTCGGTGGCTGCACCTCAGCCAAATAGTCCTCCAACTGCTTCTGCTCTTCCACCGTCAAACGGCTAATATCAATCCCCTGCTCAATCATCCGTGACGAACGGTTGATTACCTGATAACCCACCAAGTAGTGCTCTCGAATCGCCTCTTCCAAACTATATTCCGAGTCAGGCATCCCCGATTCACACGAGAATATCCCATACGTATTCGCGTCCACCTCATCCTTTGGCGTCGCCGTCAATCCCACCAACAAACTATCAAAGTAGTTAAAAATTGCCCCATAACGATTAAAAATACTGCGATGCGCCTCATCCACAATGATTAAATCAAAGCGCCCCGAGCTAAACCGCTTATCCTCCGCATCGATGTAATTAATCATCGTCTGATACGTGCTAAACATCAATCGCGCATTAAAATCCTTCTGCCCACCCTCTGAAAGCACACAAATGCTGCAGTTCGGGAGCAACTTTGCATAATTGCGCTTCGCCTGCGTCACCAAACTCGTGCGGTCTGCCAAAAAGAGTACATTTTTTACCCACCGATTCCGCATTAACACATCCACGAGCGAAATTGACACGCGCGTCTTCCCCGTGCCCGTCGCCATCACAAGCAGACCTCTCCGCTGCTTCCGATTCAACTTCTCACACAGGCTTGTTATCGCAATCTTTTGATAAGGACGATTCGTAATCTCATCACTAATCTGTAAATCCGTGATGTCCTGCCGCGCCCGACGCTGAATCATCCGCTCCAATTCCTCAAGCGTATGAAATGCCATCACCGCGCGGTCTGGATAAACGCCATCAATCACCTTCGTCGTGTACCCATTTGTGTAATACAAAACTGGCTTATAACCATACACCGCCTCAAAACACGCCCCATACAAATCCACCTGATGGCGCCCCTTCTCTGGCGATATCGAGGTCTTCTTCGCCTCCACCACCGCTAACGGCTTCCCATCACGCCCATAGAGCACATAATCACACCGCCCAATGCCCGTTGCATTCGGCATCCCCTGCACCTCAATCTCCACCCCAGCCTTCGCAGGCAAGGCCACCCCCTCTTCTTCCAAAATCTCCCACCCAGCCTCACGCAAATAGAGATCAATGTAAAGCTTACGCGTATCCGCTTCACTCATGTAGGCAGGCTTTACAAACTGCGCCGTCGGGTCCGCCACACGCAGTTGCGCCAATTCTACCGCCGCCGCCAAATTCTCCTGCGCCAGCGTCGCTTCACGTTTGCGAATCTTCGCACCATGCTCCGCATTCATCCCCAAAATGCGCACATAATGCATCGCCTGCACCACATCCGCATCGTCGACAAACTCCGAAACAACCGGTTGCTCCATTAATTCCAACAACGTCGCCTGCTTCGGCATCTCCACTTTGCGATGCTGGTAAATCCCCTCAATGAGTTGCTTCAAAAGTGCACGACACCCCACCACCAGCTCGCTCCGCGTCGCAGCCGTGGCCAAGGTTGTTAATTGTTGTGCTATCTGCTCAAACATCATACACGATGAAGTATATCACATCTCTACCTATTTCATCTTACCCATCACACAAAATAACGCCACATCAGCAACTTTTTTAAAACGCTGCCGAATTCCAAATTTTGATTTGTCGACCTGTTTAACAAAGTCGGCATATTCGTCCTGCAACTCAATTGGAGCATCCATACATTTTATCGCTAGCAAATTAGTCTTGGAAATATTGTGCATAGTGCCACTTGTTCCTCCAGAACTTTCCTTGATATCTCTTCTTATATCTCTGTTCCACAAAAGTTGCCAGAGAAAAATCGGATTAGTGTTTTCTTTTAGCACAGCCTTCCAAAGTCTATCGGGATAATACATATCTTCAGGGGCATCAAACACATAAGAACAAGCACCAACAAGTTCAGGCGTGTTCATTCGGCTGATAATAACATCCCCTGTTTCGACCTTGTGTTCAGGAAGTGGCTCATAGTCTGTAGGCAAATACTTGTACTGCTCAGGGTCGAACCAACCGAAAGTAGCAGCACCAGTTTTAAGCACTTTGTTTTTACATGGCTCAGTTCCAGCAAGGCTCTTTCCACCCCTCAGTTCTGATATATATCTTGCAATCGTAGTTGTTCTTTCGAACCCACCAAACATCTCTATAAATCGGGATTTGACGTTATCCGATGTATTTTCGATGGGAGATTTTGACGTTGTTTTGGCTTACCATTGCGTACTGCATTGTTGTGTCAATCTTGGCGTGGCCCAAGAGTTGTTGAACTTGTTCAATCGGCATCCCTTTATCAATGGCACGCGTAGCGAGAGTGCGTCGGAATTTATGCGGATGGACCTTGTTAACTCCGAGATTAAGGCCGAGCTTTCGAAGGCGAATCTCCACACCACTAATCTCTAGCCGGCGGTAGGGTTTTAAGAGCGAGACAAAGAGGGCGGGATTATCATCAGTACGTTCGTGCAAGTAATTTTGCAAGTGCACCTTTGTCCTTGCATCAAAATAAACGGGACGTTCCTTATTCCCCTTACCAAAGACCACACACTCGCGATTCTCAAAGTCAATATCCTCAATATTGAGACGCACCAACTCCCCTACGCGCATGCCTGTAGAGGCCAACAAATCAACAAGGGCCAAATCACGTACCGTTTCACACCCATCACGCATGATTTCAAGCACTTCATCGCTATAGGTTTCTTTCACCGTTTGAGTCGTTCGGATTTTATGAATACGGCGAACAGGACTTTTCAAAATATAGTCTTCATCTTCCAACCACGCAAAGAAGGAAGACAAAATGCGGCGCACATTGTCGATATTAGCTTTACTACACCCATTTCGCAGTTGATAGGCCGCCAAATACTGCCGCAGATCGTCGGTGGTTACATGCACCAAATGTTTCTCAAGTGTCGAAAGGAGCCTGCCGATTGTTCCTTTGTAATACTTTAGCGTCTTCTCACTACACCCTTCCACACGCTTGGAAGATAAAAAGCCTTGTAGCAACTGCGCATTGGAAACTAAAGCGTCTTCCTTTGGACATTCCTCAACCTCTGAGATGTCGCAATTCCATAATACGTGATTAAGAACACGATGCAGCAACTTCATCTGTGCATTGTCCAAAGCGGCAACCATTGCCTGTTCAATTTCGGTAATGACTTTGTCTTTCATGTTGATACCCTTCTGAAAATAAGATGTACCAACATTCTACATCGACACGCTATCAACCGAAATACTGCTGCATCAAGGATTTTTTCAGCGTTTCCAACTTTTCAAGGCTCTGCTGGATTTCAAATTTTGATTTGTCGACCTGCTCAACAAAGGCCGCAAACTGGTTTTGAAGGTCAAGGGGTGGAAGTGGAAGGCTAAGGTTCAAAAAGTTCACTGTTGTAAAACTTGCTTGATTAACCGCTGGCTGAATAATCGATCTCAATTGTCTATTATAGTATTCCGTCATCGCGAACCAATTGTAATAATATTTGTTACAATTGGAAGTAAGTTTCATCCTAAAGATATTAGTCGTATAGATACACTCTCTACCTACATCATTAAAAATCGCAGTCTTTCCAATTTGCGACATACTATTAATGAAATTAATCAAAATATCGCCATCTTCAAGGATGTAATCCGAAGTCTTTGCCCCTTGAGGATCATCTACATACCAATATTTAATATCATCATATTGAAAATGCCCATTTTGAATATTACATGAGCGAATCACTGGTAAGCCAATGTCGTCACCTAAAAGTTTTCTTGAAAGACCGCTTTTTAACAAAGTTGATATTTCCGCAATCTTCTTAATTGGCCAGCCGTACGGATTTTCCAACAAATCCCCAAAGAGTTCAACAAATCGGGACTTTACGAGTTGTTCAAGCTTTACGAGTTGTTCTTTCCGCAAAATTATTTGCTCATCAATATTGTTTAATACATTAGCAATATATCCTTGTTCTTCTTGTGTATGACTTGGCAATCGTTCGTTACAATAGTCTTTGAAGTAGATGTGCGGAATCGTTGCTCCAGTGTAATACTTTGCAAGATTCATATGCTCAAGAGCATAAGTTAAATATTCAACATTAACGCCATCGTTAGGAATAATGTATTGCATCGTACCAATTACCGAAGACTTAGCGGGTAAACACATTACCCTACCCACACCTGCTCCATCTTTAACTACGGCTACATATGACTGCTCCTGCTGATAAAAATCAACATTTTTTATAAATCCACTTGCGCCATAGATTGGATAGCATCCATTTCTCGCCTCTAAATCTTTTAGCGCAATTGACGAAGAACCCTTAGTGCAAACATCACTCAACCTAACCTTCATGCCGCCACCTCCAATTCCGAGTTGGCAGTCCGCCCGTCCTCTCGGGATTTGACTAACAGATCCAACTTTGCAAGTTGCTCTTTCCGCAAAGAAATCAAATCTGTAACTTTATCCAAAAACTCGACAATCTTCTTCTGTTCAAAAATTGAAAGAAGTGGAATATTAGCCTCTGTCAGATTGCCCAATTTAATGTACTTAATAACACCTCCGATTGACTGCTGCCGAAGAGTTTCTACATACTTGTCTAAAAAATAATACAAATATGGAATGGTTAAAATCGTTTTATCCAAACTTTCAATAATGTACGTCCGTTGATAGGCATCAAATTTTCCAGCATAATACTTCACATTTAAATCGCCATTGCCCGCCACAAGAACACATTCGCAATCATAACTGTAAGCATCAATTTTTAGTGGCTCAATTGCACATGTAAAAAATGGATACTGTCCATCCTTAGAAGACGCATTTGCATCTAATTTTCCCGTCCGAATTCGAACATAATCTCCTAATTTTGCCATTTGTAGTCCCCTCCGATTATTATGGTTGTGGCTCGTCATTATCGGGTTTGTCAACCGTCACGACGCCCTCAATCATTCCTACGACAGCGGCATTGAGCATTAAAGCGTTTGCGTTCTTAGAAGTGATAACAGGTCTACCAGTTTGCTCCTCAATACTTTTCCTCGCTTCGCCCGCAATGCTCCCCCCTTGTTTGGCCACCGTTTTATTCGCGACAAGCCCTCGTGGATTTTGCACCTTAACCAATTCTGTCGTCGTTGCTTCTGCCAGCATATTCAATGCCAGTTCCAAGGTGCTCATATTGTCTCGAAGATTTTCTTTCTTCAGGCCTTTCAGATTCTTGTACTGACGGGTACTCATGCCTGACCATGCTTTCGTCACTTCGTCGGTCAGAATGGCATAATCCTTGTTTTCTTGAACACCATGTTCCTTCCACGCATCGGTCAATTCCTTTCGAGCACGGATAGTTTGCAGACGCTGATTAATCCATTCCGCAGGATAACCTTTCTGTGCATAGGTCGCCAAGGCTCGCTCAATGGTTAACTCTGGATCAATGATTTCTTCAATCCGTTCACGCCCCACCTGAGCCAACCACATCTTAAAGGGCTCTGCTTTTTTGGAAGGGATGGATTGGATAATACGAAGAAGTTGTTCGGTTGTGGCTACGTCAGTAAGGCGACGTTTGCCATCAGATGCTTTCATTTTCAATTGCTTACAATTTGTAAGCAGTTCGTTTGCACCCTCATCTTTAAGTCTTTTCTTCAATACTGCCCAGTACGTGCTTGCGCTGCGAGCAGTCTTTTGTTCAGTCAATGCAGACACGACATCAACAACGGAAAAATACCATTCTTCATTTGCTTCATCCCAAGCGGTGCGGATGGCCTGGTCTTCAAATGTTTGTAATTTATCATTCTCTAACATGGCAACACCTCTCCTTACTCGCTCAACAGGGCTTCCAGTTCCTTCATTCCTTCAGCAATCTGTGCATCTAAGCGTTTGAGGTCGGCGAGGATTTCGGTTGTGGGAGGATATTCCACCGCGACGTAGGCAGTCTTCTTGTATTTATTGATGCTGAGGTCGTAACCATTGTCCACAATCTCTTGTTTAGGCACGAAAAAGCTCTGGTCGGTGCGTTCACGCGTGACTTCGGCATCCAAATTCCTAAAGCGGGCAATGAGGTCGGGGATGTCATTTTGCTGAATGGGTGAGCGCTTGTCATCCAAACTAAAGCCATCGGCCTTCATGTCATAGAACCACACATTGTCGGTGCCACCAGCATCGGTGCGCGTGAAGATGAGAATCGCCGTAGAAACGCCTGCATAGGGCTTGAAGACACCCGAAGGCATGGAAATCACCGCACGGAGATGTTGGCGCTCGACGAGTTCTTTACGCAGGGCTTGGTGGGCCTTAGAACTACCAAAAAGCACGCCGTCAGGCACAATCGAGGCACAGCGTCCACCGAGGGTGAGCATCTTGGTAAAGAGCGTCACAAAGAGGAGTTCGGTCTTCGTGGAGGGGCAGAGCGCGAGGAGGTCTTTACTCACGTTTTCCTTAAAGAGGCTCCCCTTAAAGGGCGGATTAGCCATAATCAAAGAGTAGCAGTCGCGCTCTTCATTATCGGTAGAAAGGGAGTCTTGATACTTGATATTCGGCTCTTCCACACCATGCAGCATCATATTCATCGCGCCAATGCGCAGCATGGATTGGTCGGTATCATACCCCGAGAAGAGACCCGTCTTGTAGTGTGCCATCGCATCACGCTTCATCAATTCAGACGCGTAATGCTTAGAAATGTAAGCCGAGCACTCCTGTAAAAAGCCCGCACTGCCCATGGCAGGGTCCAGAATCTTATCCTTAAGCGTTGGCTCCATCAACTGCACCATCATCGCGATAATGTGGCGCGGGGTGCGGAATTGACCATTTTGACCCGAAGCTGCGATCTTGCTCAAAAGATACTCATACACATCGCCCATTAGGTCTTTGTCATTCATATCCAGCGCATCAATGCCATCGACCACCTTCGCGAGCACATTGGCCGTGGGAATCAAAAAGACCGTATCCTTCATGTAACGACTAAACGCTGTGTCCTTCCCCTGCCCAATCGTGCGGATGAAAGGAAAGACATACATACTGATATTTTCGAGCATCACCCCTGGTTCAAAATTGTGGAAAATATGCCACCGCAGATTGCGATACTCCGTCTCAATGCGCGGTTGTTCACTAATCACACACACGCCATCCCCAAAGACCTTCGTGGATAATTCCACCCCTAAAAGCGCCGCATTCGCCTCAGCCTTCAACTGATTGTCATCCAGCAACTTCATGAACATCAAATACGTAATCTGTTCCAACACCGTAATCGGACTTGAAATGCCACCGGCCCACAATGTATCCCAAATGGCATCTACCTTATTCCGTAATTCACCAGTAATCATTACGAGCCCCTAGCTTCCTAAGAAATCTACTGAAAAATCTATATCGCACGCCACGCACGCGTCTATTGTTATTGTAACAAAGTGCGAAATGAAATGCCATTAATAAAAGCGCCCCAGGCTCTATTTTCCACGCGTCGCACAGGTCTTACAAGATGCTCGAAATGGGCACATATCCATTTCTCGACAGGCTACGCTCGCGCTTTTCCAGCCCCAAAGGGGCGACAGACACATCACGAGATGCGTTGGCTTTTCGTGGGCGAAGCCCTCGTGTTACGAAAAGATCAACGCATCCTAGTGTCTTTAGTGTTATCCCCCGTCGTCCTGCGCCGAAGGCGCTTTAAAAGTGACTTTTTAAAGACAAGCCTTTTGATACCCCAAAAAGAGGTTGTTTTGCTCATCAAAACAGGTTGTTTTGCCAAGCAATTCAACCTGTTTCCAAAAATCCACTTTAAACCGAGGTTTTGTATGGATCAAATTACAAACACAGACAATCAAATCGCAGCTCGCTTTCTTTCGGGCGCGGCATCCCTTGATGATGCCATTGACCAAGCTTTCTCTGAACTCCCACGTAAAGTGCGAACACTTTTACGCCGTTGGGCTGTTCAAGATGAACCCTACAAGCATGGTTCTCCAATTCGTCAAAAGACACTCGCCCGGAAGTGTAAGATCAATCCGCGGACATTACGCCGTTATCTCGTAATGGCGCGTGAAGAAAATCCTAGGTTCTTTAAGCTCTTGCAAGATTATCGAGAAAACCGCCTCCGTAAAACGGGCGCCTATCAAGTGCGATAGTCTCTCATGGTAGACATGGAGAGATTCATCGTGCATCGTGCTTGCGGAGCAGGTTTTGCCGTCGGGGCGTTGCACCGACATCCTCTCATGGGCTGGCTAATCGTGCCATGACAAGGTCACCCATTTCGTGGCAGCGTTCATAGAGGGTGGCTTTGTCGGGTTTACTCGGCGCTGGGGGATAGAGTGACAAAAAGAGCATTCGTCCTTCAGCGCAAAGTTTTTCTTTATTTCGTGTGGGGTGCCAATAGTCGCCAAATCCTTCAGGGCAGAGTTGTATCATCCCGCCGCCAGTCTTAAAGATTTCATTTCCGCAGACTTTTTCGCAGGGGCTCATAAAGGTGGATATCCCTGCGCAGCCAGGGCCTAAACGCATCGCCTGCGAAAGCGCCCGCTTCCATTCAGGGCCAGTCTCCACCCAAAGGCGCGAACATTGAAAGGGCTGTAGGACCGGGAGGCTTAAAAGATCGAGATTACCGTATGCATACCACCGACAGTCTAAGAAGTCCACCTCTCGCATCGTGGCAAAAAATACTCGATTTTGACGTCGTCGCCACGCTCGCGCTGGATTTTCTTCAATATAGCGGATAAAAGTCGGTAATTGATGGTGCGTTTTCACAATCCAATCATGCCAGTCGTACTCAAAAATGGCAGTAGGCACCTCCTTAGCAGGTGGAAGCTGTGCCACTTCGTGATAGACGCGCTCAAGCGTACGGATTAATTGACGCACGACGACAGCCACCGACACGCGGTCGGTCGTCTTACGCTGCTTCACGATGAGATGAAGATGGTCTGGCATAATGACGAAATAGTGAATTACCTCAATGCATCGCCACGACTCATGAAAGGTTTGAATCACCGATTTAAAAGCCTGGGTAATCTTATTTTCGACAATCCCTGCAGCAGAGAGTGAAGCAAAAAAGGGGTATTCGCGTCCTGCAGTCTTTGAACGCTTAATCGTAATCAGGTAAAAATAAGGCGTCCGATAATCAAAGCCCTTTAGACGATTACTCATCCCCCATCACCTCTGTTTGTATCATAACACAAGCATGAGTGTCTGCGCAACGCGCAGACGGCAGAACCTGCTGCGCAAACTGCGAAGGTACGCCGAAGGCGCTAGAGAAGCGCAAGCGCCCGCTAACGGAGCACGGAGATGTGCCCGTGCGACGCAGCGGGTAAGAGCCGTGCGACTCGTGGCGAGTGTTTTTAACACTAAGGACACTAGGATGCGTTGATCTTTTCGTAACACGAGGGCTTCGCCCACGACTTTATTTTATAAAAGGTGGCATTCAAGGATGGGTTGGGGTATAATGGAAATGTAGAAACGGAGGTTTGCGTGAGTATTGTAAATTTTTGTAAGGTCTTCTTATTGATTGGCCTATCCATTTGTCTACGAAGCTTTTGAAAGAATCATTCTGATTGCAAATCTATCATCTAATCAAGAGGTATCACAATGAATAATTTGAGTATGTTTTGTTTGTCAATCGGCTTCTTTGTATTCACGACAACTCAGAATGTGAAAGTGATGGTGCGTGATGCTCATACCGGCGAATTAATCAAAGGTGTAAAGGTTACACAAATTACCACCTATCCACCAACAGAGTTCTGGGGAGAGGGACGAAGAGAAGAGAAGGATTTAGTTGAGGATGGGAATCAGATATTTCATACATCGTACAAAATTCGCGAGATTGGTCTTTCAGGGGTAACAGCATTTCATCGGAATTACTATCGTAGCTATTTAACATTTCCCAACGAACCATTTGATGAATCAAACGGATTAACCCTCTCATTAATGCCGAAAATTTCTCCACTCCCTTTAGTTGCGCGTCGAATTGAAAATGCACATCTTGCCTATGCTGGGGAGGCTTCAGTTATGCGATATGACTGTTTTGTCGCAGATTGGCTTCCACCATACGGCAAAGGAAAAGTGCCAGACATTGAATTCGTGATGAATAAAAATGGTCGTAATCAAGAAATTCCTTATATTGCCTCAATTCGCTTTATAAATCCCAATGATGGTTTTATGTGTATTAATGAAAAATATGCAAGGGGTATGGCAATCCGTGAAGCACCCCAAAAACTTTCCCTCGTTAATTCAATAGACCTTCCCATTTATTCACCCTCCTCAAAACAATACAATGCGGGTTTAGAAAAGAAACAGTATGTTTTTCGAGTGCGTACACAATTGGAAAATGACGGAGCGGTAATTTCAGCATGCTATGGGAAATTATATGATGCATTTCAAATTCATACAAGGGACATTGGAATAGATATCTCCTTTTTATATTTCCTCAACCCTACACCCAATGATCGAAACTTAGAATACAATGGTAAGCCGCTTAACGATGTGCCCTATTCTTGGGAACGAGTAAGGCTTCCAATGTGAGGACTCCGCCCACAGGACGACGTGGCTGCGCCACAGTTCTGAGTTCGGTCGCTTCGCTCCCTTGCAGTTAGCAGTTAGCGCCTGACGGCGCAGGACTGCGAAATGATTTAAACCACAAAAATGCGCCCGAGCGCGAAGTGCTGGGAAAAACACACAAAATACACAAAAAATGTGCTCCGCAGGGCCCTTCGGGCAGGACAGCGAGTGATTCTCCACGAGTCGCACAGGTCTTACCCGCTGCGTCGCACGGGCACGGTTCCGTGCTCCGTCAGCGTGCGCTTGCGCTTCTTTAGCGCCTTCGGCATACCTTTTTGTGTTTTTTGTGTTTTTTGTGGTTTCTTTTCCTTTGGCTAGCTTGTGGAGAGATGGGCGTAGGCCTGTTAATGTTGCATCATTGTGAGGCCATTCCATTTCCCTTTGAAAATCACCGCCTTCCACGCAGCTGCATACATTGGGAAATAGTATCCTTTACATCCTGATGCCACATAAGAAAACGCCCCACTTCCAACCTTGGGTGGCGCCCCTTCAAACGTTACTGTTTTTAAACTGCTACAACCAAGAAACGTAGCACGGCCAATGGTGATCACGTCTTCGGGAATCGTGATAGATGTCAAAGCGCCACAACTACGAAACGCCAAATCGCCAATCGAGGTCAAGCTGAAGGGGAGCGTGACGAAGGTTAAATTAAAACACTCACGAAATGCAGCATCGCCAATCGAGGTCACGCCTTCGGGAATCGTGACGGAGGTTAAACCATTACAACCCGAAAATGCATTCGAATGAATAAAACGCACGCTATTCGGAATTGTGAAGTCTTCCTTTATAGATGTTGGCACACGAATGAGAACAACCTTTGCCTCACTCTCATATTGAACGCCGTTCTCGTCCTTGTAGAGATTACTACAACCTTCAAACGCAGCATTGCCAATGGTCTTCACGCCTTCGGGAATCGTGACGGAGGTTAAACCGCTACAAGCAGAAAACGCATAATCGCCAATGGAGGTCACACTCGAGGGAATCGTCACAGACTTTAAACCGCGACAATAAGCAAACGCCCTCTCGCCAATAGCGGTCACGCCTTCGGGAATCGTCACAGACTTTAAACCGCTACAATTGTAAAACGCCGCGCTGCCAATGTAGGTCACGCCTTCAAGAATCGTGACGGACGTTAAACCTGAGCAACCATAAAACGCAGAATCGCCAATCGAGGTCACGCTAGGGGGAATCGTGACGGAGGTTAAACGCTTACAACCTGAAAACGCATTAGAGACAATCTCGGTCACGGGATAACCATCAATGGTTGCGGGAATTTCTAATGTACCATAGGCTGATGCGGAGCAATCGGTGATGGCGACTTCTCCGTTAATAATTTCGTACGTTAGAAACTTAAGAATAGGGTTACGCACCTCCTCCATCGTGAGGCGATTCCATTTCCCATTTGAATAAATCACAGCCTCCCATTCCGATGCATACGTTGAGGGATAGTACCCTTTACATCCTGATGCAACACCACCAAACGCATAATTCCACATCATCGGTGGAACACCTTCAAATGTCACCGACGTTAAATTGCTACATTCAAAAAACGCATAAGCGCCAATCTCGGTCACGCTGGAGGGAATCGTGACGGACGTTAAATCAACACAACCCGAAAATGCATTCGAATGAATAAAACGCACGCTATTCGGAATTGTAAAGTCTTTCTTTATAGATTCTGGTACATCAATGAGAACAACCTTTGCCTCACTTTCATATTGAACGCCGTTCTCGTCCTTGTAGAGATTACGACAACCAAAAAACGCCTCAATGCCAATGGAGGTCACGCTGGAGGGAATCGTGACGGACGTTAAATCGCGACAACCATCAAACGCCCTCTCGCCAATGGTGGTCACGCCTTCGAGAATCGTAACAGACTCTAAACCGCTACAATCAGCAAACGCCCTCTCGCCAATGATGGTCACGCTCGAGGGAATCGTGATGGACGTTAAACCATTACAACTACGAAACGCTTTCTCGCCAATTGAGGTCAAGCTCGAGGGAATCGTGATGGACGTTAAACTGCCACAACCATAAAACGCATCAGCGCCAATGGAGGTCACGCTGGAGGGAATCGTCACGGAGGTTAAATCGTAACAATACGCAAACGCAGAACCACCAATTGAGGTCACGCCTTCGGGAATCGTCACCGACGTTAAACCGCTACAAAAATAAAACGCTTTCTCGCCAATGGAGGTCACGGGATAACCGCTCAACATGGAGGGAATGGTAATCGCGCCTGTGGTTGATAGCGAAATCGCAGAAGATTTTTCCAATCTGTAAATGCTTACCTCACTGCCTGAAATTGTATACGTCCACGTAATTTCGGTAGCGGCGAAACTGAAAGCGGCAAAGCAGGTACAGAAGAGAAGCGTTAGGAATTTTTTCATGGCGAAAATCCGATCACACGAATAAAACCAAAGTGTCACATTGTTAGTCTATCAAATCTCAATAGTAAAATCACCCATCTATTTCCCCTCGGCCGCGCAGCCGCCCCTGCGGAGCAGGACAGCGAGTGGGTTTAAACCACCAAAATGCGCCCGAGCGCGAAGTGCTGGGAAAATACACAAAATACAAAAAGGAGCTCCGTAGGGGCCGCTGCGCGGCCGGCCGAGGGGAAATAGATGGGTGATTTTACTATTGAGATTTGATAGACTAACAATGTGACATTTTGGTTTTGTCTGTATCAAAGGATTTTCGCTATGA
>JAZRAG010000087.1:0-10188 GCA_045634445.1 Candidatus Spyradenecus sp.
CCTTCTCTGCGAAGGTTTGGCGCAACACCGCCTCGCCCGCAGCGCCCAAAACGCCACCGAGGAGTTGGGGGGCCACCTCAATCACCGAGACCTGCATCCCCGCCATTGCCGCGCGCAACGCCGCTTCGAGCCCCAAGACCCCGCCGCCAATAATTGCGAGCGAAGTACCAGCCTGCGCCCTTTCACGCAATGCCAAAGCATCAGCCATGGTCCACAACGTCTGTACGCGCGCAGCCCCTGCCCCTGCAAAAGGCGGCACAAAGGGTTGCGACCCCTGCGCCAAAACAATGCCCTCATACGCCACGCCATTCACCGACTTCGCCGCCAGGTCCAAGGTTGTGACCTCAGCCTGCACGCGTTGAATTCCCGCCTGCTCATAGGCACTCGCAGGCTTAATGGCAATTGCCTCTGGCGCCACTTGGCCAAAGGCCACCGCAATCAACCGCGGACGAAAATAGGGCAACACTGCCTCATTGCTCAAAAGCGTCACCGACGCCCCACCTTTTGCCAAGGCGAACGCCGCTTCGACCCCTGCGTGACCCGCACCAATAACCGCTACCTTAGCCATGACGATCTCTCCGTAAACGTCGCGCTAAACGACAATCAATCCACTGTTTTTCCGTCACAATGTAATCCATCGGCAAATCGTGAGCCTCCTGCGGCAAGGCCTCCGATTGCACTTGAAAATCATACGCCAAACCGATGCGCAAAATCCCCGCGCGCAACTTCGGCAACAACCGATCATAGACGCCGCCGCCATACCCAATGCGCCCGCCACAAACGTCAAAGACGAGCCCTGGTACCAACGCCACATCGATATTCGCCGCATCCGCCACACGCGGATTTACCGGTTCAGGAATGCCCATATACCCAGGCGCCAATTCATCCATCGGCGAAAACGGCGCCCAGCTATACTCCTTCTCATCCCGCGAATACGACGGGATACAAAGATGCGCCCCCGCGGTAAAGAGTTCGCGATGAATGCGATCTGTGGGAAACTCAGCACCGATGCTCATATACGAAGCAAAGCCACGAAAACGGCTAAAGAGATTCATCAACCGCGGATTAAAGAGCGCATTCGCCCCCAGATACGCCGCCTCACGAATCTCATCATGCGTCAAGGCCTCACGCCGCGCCTTCATCTCCGCGCGGAGGCGTTGCTTCTCTGCAGCAATCTCCATCCCGAACCGCTTACCTTCCGCGCAAAGCGCCATTACTCGTAATCAACCACTTTGACGTCGTCAAAGCCGCCAAACCCATTGGGCCACGCGCGTGCAACTTCTGCGTTGAGATGCCCACCTCAGCCCCGAGGCCAAACTCACCACCATCGGTAAAAGACGTAGGCGTATTCACATAGACACAAGCCGCGTCCACCACCTGGCAGAAGGTTTGTGCCAACGTTGCATCCTGCGTCAAAATCGCCTCACTATGACCCGAACCATACGTTGCGATATGCGCCACCGCCTCATCAAAAGAATCCACAATGCGTAAGGAGAGTTGCATCGAGAGCCACTCAGTGCCCCACTGCTCAGGCGCAGTATGCACCACTACGCCCTGCGCCACGCACGGCGCCAAAAGCGCCTCCACCTGATCTGCCAACGCCCGATGCACCAAAAGACAATCTAAGGCATTACACACCGAAACGCGACGCGTCTTTGCGTTGGCAATAATCTGGGCGGCCTGTTGCACATCAGCATCAGCATGCACATAGATGTGACAGACGCCAGCACCTGTTTCAATCACCGGCACACGCGCCTTCTCACGCACCGCGCGAATCAACCGTGCACTGCCACGCGGAATCAGCGCATCGACATACGCCTCAGCCGTCATCAAGACCTCAGCCGCCTCATGCGTTGGCGCGATGAGCGTCACAGCAGCCTCAGGCAAACCATGTGCCTGCACCACAGCCCGCATTAGATTAGCGAGCGCCACATTTGTGCGCGCCGCCTCACGGCCACCCTTCAACACCACGGCATTGCCCGTGCGCAGACAGAGCGTAGCGACATCCACTGTCACATTCGGGCGCGCCTCATAAATGCAGCCCACTACGCCCAAAGGCACCCGCACACGGCGCACATCAATGCCACTGGGCATCACGCGATGTTCGAGTTCCTCCCCCAAGACTTCGGGCAACCGCGTCACCGCCTCCACCGCATCAGCGATGGCGGCCAAGCGCGCGGGCGTCAAAAGCAAACGATCCTTACGCGGATCCTCATCAGGGAAAACCTGCACATCCAGCGCATTCTCGGCCAAAATCGTAGCCGACTGCGCACGCAGCGCCTGCGCGATCGCCAGAAGCACCTGGTTACGCGTTGCACTCGAAGTCGTGACCAACGCCCGCGCCGCCTCACGAGCGGCACGGAGTTGCTGAAGCGTAGTGTCAGACATAAGACCCTTCAATAACAGTAAGGCCAGAGAAAGAAAAGAAATTACGCGCGGTGGAAGACCTCACCCTCGATCACCTTCCACGGCAGACCATACTTATTCAAGTCCTCCATGAAAGGATCCGGGTCGAACTGTTCCATATTGAAGACGCCCTGACCACGCCACTTACCCGTGAGCATCATCTTTGCGCCAATCATTGCCGGCACACCCGTGGTGTAACTAATTGCCTGCGACTTCACCTCCTTATAGCACTCCTGGTGATCGCAGATGTTGTAGATGTACACCGTCTTGGGGTTGCCCTCAAAGTCAAGACCACGCACCTGGCAGCCAATGCACGTCTTACCCTTCGTGACAGGGCCCAACGTAGCAGGGTCAGGCAACAACGCCTTCAAGAACTGAATCGGCACGATTTCCTGGCCATTATACATCACAGGATCGATACGCGTCATGCCCACATTCTTGAGCACCTCAAGGTGCTTCAAATAATTATCAGAGAAACTCATCCAGAAACGGGCACGTTCCAAACCAGGAATATGCGTCATCAAAGATTCCAATTCCTCATGATACATCAAATACGTATTCAACGTACCGAGCCCCTCAGGCATTTCAAAGGGTTGCTTCACAGAGAGCGGTTCCGTCTCAACGAAGCCCAAGCCCTTCTGCCAATAACGCCCCTTAGCCGACACCTCACGGATGTTGATTTCAGGGTTGAAATTCGTTGCGAAAGGATGACCATTATTCCCCGCGTTACAGTCGATAATATCGATTTCACGAATCTGCGGGATATAATGCTTCTGGATATACGTGCAGAAAACCGAGCTCACACCTGGGTCAAAACCAGAACCCAAAAGCGCCATCAAACCCGCCTCTTTAAAACGGTCATGATAAGCCCACTGCCACTTATACTCAAACTTCGCCGTATCCAAAGGTTCGTAATTAGCCGTATCCAAATAATCGCACCCAGCAGCCAAGCACGCATCCATGATATGCAGATCCTGATACGGGAGCGCGATATTCATCACCAAATCAGGCTTAAACTCCTGAATCAAACGCGTCAAAGCAGGCACATCATCAGCATCCACCTGCGCCGTTTCCACAGGGCACGGCAACTCCGCAGCCAAAGCATCCACACGCGCCTTCGTACGTGAAGCCAACAAAATATCGGTAAAGACCTCAGGCACCTGCGTGAGCTTATGCGCCACCACGCCACCAACGCCACCTGCACCAATCATTAAAACACGCATGATCCGAATCCTTTCAAACGACAAATGAAACGCACTTTTAATGAAAAAGACCCCCGAATTATAACACACTTCCCCACCACATGTAACCACAGAAAGACAACTTATAAATAAAGAAAACAATCAACCGCAGCCACCAGCCGCCAGTGGAGAATTAGCTGTTAACGGTTAACTTCGCTCACACCCAGCCTATAGCTGCGGCCACCTAAGAAAAAACGAAAAAAGATAAAAGAAAATTTAATAAGCTCCATTGGGGAGCGGCGAAGGCATCGGCTGCCATACCATTGCCTCTTGACGAATACGCGCAGCATCAATGGCAATCCCCATGAAGATCATCGCCCAAAGAATGCCACCAACGCCTGACATTGAAAACATCGTAAATTCACCTAAATTTGAAACAAAGAGCACAAAAAGACTTGAGGCACCAATAAAGGCATGACGCGCCAACATTGTAGAGAAGGCATAGAGCCAGAAGAAGCAAATGAGAATCATCCCAAAAATGCCACCCTCTTCCAAGATTGCAGGAACCCACACCCCCTTTTCAATGGGTGCAGAAAGGAGTTGCTTCCAAGAAGTAATCTTTATATCCTTTTGCCAAGAACTCACTTGGAAACCATTCCCAATCCATGGGCTCTCCTTAAAATTAGCCATCGCGTGATCCACGAGGAATTGACGCGAAGAGGTAAACTGTTCGAATGTCTGCGACTCTTTCGCAATTTCTTGGCCTCGAGTTTTAAAAATAAATTTAATAGCACTCTGGCGCAAACTTGGCGTTGCCATAAAGGCACATCCTCCGATTAACCCAAGGACAAAGAGAATACTAAGCACCTTGCTCTTCCACGTAGCCCCCACGCCACGCGCACACATAAAGGCAAAGGAAACAAAGCAAACACCTGCAAGCCAAGTTCCCATTGCGGTACGCGCACCCGTCTTATAAATCAAAATGGGGGAGCAGAGGAGTAAGAGGACATAGAGTTTATCCCACTTACGAATAGAAAAGAGCAAGTCCGCGAGCAAAATCACACTACAGATTGCTACCAAAGGCCCCAAGGCCTGCGAGTGCCAGGTAATCCCCGTAAACAAGCCTTCTGTAGGAAAGTACCCATGCTGTAGATAAAAATTCTGTACATTCAAAAGTGAAATCGATGGAAATGGAATAAGCGCCATAGAGCCCAAAATAATAAAGCAAGCAAAGCAAAGGAAGATGCTGCGGAGTTGTTGAATTCCTGTAGAACTGCGTTGCGATGCCGTACAGACGCTATAGAAGGCAATAAAAACAATACTAAAGAGTGTTAGCTTCAAGTAGCTAATAATCGGCAACCAACCGACCGAAGAGACAATTCCCATATAGAACAGAAAGGGGAGTAACGAGAGAAGCGGCGATAATGTTTTTGATGTGCGAACCCCCACCACTTGGAAGAACATAATGCCACCGATAAGCATATACACAAGACGGTTCGCAATGGAAAAAACACTTCCCTTCGGCATCAGCGCATTATTGCCCATCGTGAGCATCGTTGTGGCGAGCAAGCACCAAAAGAGGAGATTCGTTTTGTTTTTACTGAAGCCCATTAACACTAAGGGAAAAATCAATAGGAAGCCTGCGCCACCCGTAGCCTTCATCGCAAGGCACAAAAGAGCGAGCCCGAAAAGGCCCTGCATCAAAAGTTTTTTATCGTAAACCACATCAAATTTCATAATATAATTTTAGCAAACCTATTCTCTTCATCACAAAAAAGTACTCAATTAGATTTCAACTCTCTAATCTTAATCCGAACAAGATTAAAATACCGAGCCTTTAATAACGCAAATTTTAAGCCCGCACGACCATCAAGAAAGCCACGCTTTAAAAAGTATGATGCACAAAAATACAACCAAGGGAAATACCATTTTGTAATTAACCCATACTTTATTCTTTGACGTTTAGTTAATTGAGATGATGCCGAGATGTCACCGTTCTGACCCACAAGCGTTAAATAACGATTAGACTCCCAATCTGCATACTGTTCGTGCTTTTTCCAATGTGCATCAAGACTACGCTTATCATAGTGCTCCATGCGTGACGAAATCTCTGCGATCTCTCCCTTAACCACCAAATGTTCATGGATTTCCATATCGAGTTTAGACCAAGCATTTTCTTCGATACGTTCATACTCACCCGCACCAATACGTAAAATTGCCGTTTTACGCATTGCATCACCATACCGCATCACACGCCCCATAAACCAATTGTCGTAGTAACAAATAAATGCATCAATTGAAGAATTTAATGCTTCTGACAATCTCTCCGTAGCTTCATTAAGCCATGCATCGGTAATACGTTCGTCTGCATCTAAGAAAAGACACCATGGCGTTTTAAAGGCATAATTTCGCAACAACCAATTACGCTTTTTAGGGAACTTCCCATCCCATTTAAACTGAACGACTTCACGCCCAAATTGTTGCGCTATCTCATGTGTTCGATCTGTACTTCCTGAGTCTACTACAACAACATGATTAAACTGTTTTACATTCTCTAAGCAAATAGGAAGATTGATCTCCTCATTTTTCACAGGAATGACAATTGTTAATAACGAGTTCAAAATACTAATATCGTATCTCATTGTTATTACCTCAAAGCAAATTGAATGATTTTTTAATTAATCTACTCGCACAAAGTCAGGCTTCTCACCCTGCCCTAAAAGCCACGCATACGCGGCTTTCATCTTCGCACCAATACCTTCCCAAGAGAAATCGCGACGAATCCAATCAATGCCATTTTGACCCATCTTCGCACGTTCTTCATCCGTGAGACTTGTCAATTCACGCAAGGCTGCAGCGAGCGGTTCCACTCCAATCGGCACCCACTTGCCACACTTTTCGGTTTCAAGTCCTTCCCAAGGGGAACCTTGGGAGGCGATGGACGGCGTTCCGCAAGCAAGGGCTTCGGCTACGGTAATACCAAAATTCTCCGTATAACTTGGCAGAACATAAATGTCAGCATCTGTCAAAAAGTCATACTTTGCTTGACCATTAATTTCACCCGTAAAGCGTACGCGTGGAATATTCGCTTCTGCGATAATGGCTTCCAATTCACCCTTGGCACCACAATCAGGACCTGCAATAACGAGTTCCCATTCTGGCAAATCAGCATGTAAAGCGCCCCACGCCTTTACCAAATGGTCCACGGCCTTTACCTTATGCACACGCCCGAAGAAAACAATCCGCTTGAGGCGTTTGGCACTATCAACGCTAACTGGCAACTGTGCCACTGGCACTTCCATCCCAATCGGCACAATCGCCACAGGCTGTTTATAGCCTTGCGCTCGGATTTCTTCATACTCCTTTTCGCAAGTCGCATGAAACATATCCGCATTGCGAAGCACTGCATTCTGCAAAAGCCAACCAAAGACCTTCTTCTTCAACCACCCTTTTTTTAGGCTCCATGTCGCAAGCGTCCCTCTCGGAGCCACCACTAGTTTACACTTCGTCCCCTTACATGCCCACCATGGATAAACATTCGGCATCATCCAGAGACTATTATTGTGGATAACATCCGCATTTTGACATACAGACTTTAAAACTTGCAACATCTCTGGAGACCATCCGAGGTTTACCCTGTCATGACGAGGTTTATTGACAATTGGATAATTTGCGTTTGAAAGATGCTCTGGAATTTCATCTAAAAAATGCAACTCTGTTGTCACATCATTTGCAACCAAACCGCGACACAATCCTGGCACCGAATAACTCGGGCCACTTGCCTCTGCGCCAATTGATGGAACTACTTGAATAACTTTCATTACCATCCCTCACTTCTCTCGCACAACAAATCTCAACTTCCCGCGATCATGCGGAATCTCTTCTTTGGCAACAAATGCTAATTGTACTTCATCCCCAATTTGCTTTTGGAATTTTGCTTCAATTGCATTTAGTGCTTCTTGAATATCCCCCTGCGCAGGGATATACTCCACTGTGATTGAGAGGTCCTTATGTTGAACCACTCGAAAGCCACGAACAATCTCTGGGAAATCATCAAAAATTGTCGTTAAGTATTCTCCATTGATTGTCTTCCCCAAAGGCAAAACAAAAGACTCTGACTCACGCCCTTTTACCGAATCAATCAAGGGCAATTCGCATCCACATGGGCATGTTTGACTCAACCAACGCCCACGGTCACCATTTTCATAACGAATCATCGGGAAAACAAAATCCTCTAAATTCGTCAACAGAGTTTTACCATATTCACCCTTGGGAACAGCGTGATTTGTTTCATCAACAAATTCGAGCACTACGCGATCAATATTGACATGTAACCCTGAACTTTGCGGACACTGTTGCGCAATCCAACGAATCTCACACGACCCATATTGGTCACACACTGGTGCATGAAATGCAGACTCTAACAACTTTCGTTGTACGGGAGACAACGGGGCAGACGTTACCCAAACAAACTTCGGCACATGAAGGCGAATCTGACGCTCTAATACATACTGCGCCACTTGGCATACTGCTCCCACATACCCTTGTAAGAGTGTGGGCTTTATGCGATTAAACTGCTTCAAAAACGCGACGATTGCCTCTTCTGTGATAAATGAAGCATCCAATTTAAGATGTTTCGTTGGCCACCACAGTAACGCATTCTTCAACTTCGCAAGCTTTGTTGCACGTGTATCACGCCACACATAAGCATGGTCATCCCACGGATTCACACCATACCACGATTGCAACCGCCAGCTATACACTTCTTCGGGAATACGACCATCATATCCACATTTGGTCGGCACGCCAGTGCTTCCTCCCGTGGTTGAAATCCGACGATACTGCTTCAAGTGTTGAGGTGTAAATTCTTCAAAGTGATTCCGCAGATGGTCTTTAGTAATGATGGGTAATTTCTCAAACCATCCATCATGCTCCATATCCCCTAATTCAAAGCCCGCAGCGGCATAATGCTGCTGATAAAAAGGGACATTCTGGAAAGCATACGAAACGAGTTTACGTTTTTGCGTTTCCTGTTCTTCTAATAATTGCGCTAAAGACTTCTTTTCGTTTAAACACACTTGAGCATGCTTCGCTAACGCATGACGACGAGCCAGTCTCAACTTTGCATTAAAAACAAACTTCTTCATTTTAACCCCTTTAGGCGCTGTATCCTGTCGTTATTCTGCTTGCTGCAAAAGCGAGTTCACAACCTTCGCAGTGTCTCCTGTTCGCCAATCGTTGCGCGCGCCCATTTGTACACCCATTGCTTCTGCAATGCAGTCATAGTGACTAAAACACTGTAAGTAATTATACTGCACTAGGCCGTAAACCGACGAGTTCTTACGTAAGAAAAAGGCAATAAGTGTTTTAATCGCATGGTACAATCGTTTCACCCAATTACGCAATGACAGACGCGTCGTATCAATGGGATAAAAACCAAGATTATTCTCATACAAATCATGATAAGTCTTTACCGCAAGAACCTGCCACACACCTTTAAACAAAGACTCATCCTTAAAAATGGAGCACAATTGTTCACAATACTTTGGCGCAAAAGTTGCATCAAGAACCACGCGAACACCTTCGCCTTCTTGCAGAATACGCGCAGGAACAACCGTTACCTTTGGTTTGTCACCAGAAAAATCAACCTCAGCAGTTAACGACCAAAGCGTATTTACGCCACTTCCCCACATCTTTGGCGAAACAAGGAAATTCCCTAATCCATAAAAGATATAACCATCCTTATACTGTTCCCACCCTTGTGGTACATGTGCATGATGTCCATGAATAATCGTAGCACCCGCATCAATGAGCGCATGATAAAACTCTCGTAACCGTGGCGATGGTACCGGAATCATTTCTACTGCGATATGACAAGAGACAATGATGACATCCACCTGCTGCTTCAATTCACGAACCGCATCAAAAAGCCAAGCACCCATGGGTGCAATACCCACGCGATCCTCTTCAGCCATACCAAATTGAAGCTCTGCACACGCAATGACACCTATCTTCTTCCCGGACTCTTCAAGAATCATAGGCTGCTTTGCAGTCATCAAATCACCTGCGCCCACAAATGGGATACCACGCGCGACCAGTCGTGATTTTGTCTCTGCGAGCCCCTCCTCTCCAAAATCCATCATATGATTGTTGGCAAGTGTAAAAGCCCACTTTGGCCCTTCTGCGAGAAACGTATTCCACACACGTGGGCCTGCCTTTTTAGGAAGCGGCTTATCCGTTGTATGACACCAAGGTCCTTCAAGATTCCCAAGGACTAGTTTTCCATTAAGAGACGCATCTAACGTCACTCTTTCAGAAAATCCGACATAATCGCCAATTAAAATCACGACAAAACTCCTAAGCGTTTCGCAATGCTAATTGCGCTTTCGGCAAAGACTTCTCCACCAAAATGCTTTGATAACGCAAGTGTTTCCATTTGGGCTGCATCAAATCTTCCAGAATCCCACTGCATCACGCAATCCATTGCGCATGCAATTGCATCAACTGATTTTGGATTAAACGCCCCCCCATTTGTCTTCGTCAAGAAGTCTGGCGCAGCCCCCACCTTATCACTCAAAAGCATAACGCACCCCGCAAGCGC
>JAZRAG010000088.1:0-34014 GCA_045634445.1 Candidatus Spyradenecus sp.
TGCGGCGCAACCAAGCGCCGCGACCCCGGCACAGGTCGTCATTGAGCCGACCGTTACGCCGTCCCCCTCTCACGCCGTTGGAGCGCCCACCCTCGCCACTGAAGACGAAGCGATGGACCTCATCCTGGAAGACGAAGAAGGTTACGCCCCCTGCGAAGACCCCTCCTTCCAAACGGCAAACACCCTGCCCGACCCGACGCCCACCAAGATCGAGCAGTTACAGAACTCCAATGGGCAATACATTGACGAGATTGTAAATCACGCCCTCCAACTCTTCGGCGGATACATTAACGTCTAACCCTACTTTGAAAGGAACACGTACATGGGTATGATGGATCAAGTTAAGCAGGCCATGCAGATGCGCAAGGAAGCAAAGAAGGTACAGGCCGAAATCAACCAGATTTCCTACACTCACTCCAATGGTGGTATCACCTTGACCTTGAAGGGTGACTTCACGGTGACGCAGTTTAAGATCACCGAAGAAGCGCTTGCAGAAGTGAAGGCTGGCAAGACCGAACGTTTTGAAACCATGCTCAAGAACGTCTTCAATGCCGCAGTGGGTAATATCAAGACGCAGACCCAGCAGGCCATGCAGCAGATGATGAAGGATGGCGACATCTCCTTCGGTCGTTAATTGGCCTTACCGCCAGCATCGGAATAGCCGCGCATATGTTGCCTGCTCTTGATAATCTCGTCCACGCCCTCTCCAAACTTCCTGGCTTCGGTCGGAGGAGTTCGGAGCGCGCCGCGCTCGCATTAGTGCGTCGACCAGAGTCACTCTTAGACAACCTCATGCAGGCACTCCAAGAAGCCCGCGAGCAAGTGTGCATCTGCACGCAGTGTGGCGCCTTTACCGAACACGATGCTGACCCCTGCCCCCTGTGTACACGCACAGACCGCAATGACCATCAAATCTGCGTGGTGGAAGATCCAGCGGACATCTATACGCTTGAGTCTTCGGGTGCTTTTAAAGGGCGATATCATGTGTTGGCAGGCAAGCTCTCACCTGGGCGACAAACAAGTATGGCAGACCTTCGCATCTCGGCATTGTTACATCGCATTCGTCGTGATGAGATTACCGAAGTGCTTCTCGCCCTCTCCACCGACATTGAAGGGGACGCGACCGCTAACTACATCGCGGAGAAGCTACGAGATACGCCGACGCGCGTGACGCGATTGGCCTTCGGTCTGCCGTGTGGTTCAGGCATTGCCTACGCCGATGCGCTTACCTTGCGACGCGCCATTCGTGGTCGCCAAAGTGTAACCGACCCAGAGGATGACTTATGATACACACGGGCGCCTATAGCCTTCTTCCAGAAGACTGGACGCAGTTCTGCAAAGACGCAGGATTTCCAGCCTTCCGTGCGAAACAGATTCTGCAAGGCCTCTACAAAGACCGCATTAGCGACTGGTCAGAGCTGACGACATTGCCGGGTGCCATGCGTGAAGTCTTGGCCAAAGAGGTCCCCTTAACCGCCCTCACCGAGGTGGCGAACACCCCTTCTGGCGCAGACGGCGTGACGAAGTTCCTCCTTGAAGCGGCAGATGGTGAGCGCATTGAAACGGTGTGGATTCCCGCTGATGGACGCGTAACGCAGTGTATCTCCTCGCAAGTCGGCTGTGATATGCACTGCGCCTTCTGTGCAAGTGGTCAGCTTGGGTGTGTACGTTCACTCACCGCGGCTGAAATCGTTGCAGAAGTAATGGTGTTAGCGAAGAAGATGGGGCAATACCCCAACAACATCGTGGTGATGGGCATGGGCGAACCCTTTGTCAACTACGATGCTGTAATTCGCGCGTTGCGAGTGTTGAACTGCCAGCAAGGGATCAACATTGGTGCGCGTCACATTACCTTGTCGACCTGTGGCATTGTGCCAGGTATTGAGCGCCTCGCACAGGAAGGGGTGCAGTTTGAACTCTCTGTCTCCTTGCATGCACCAAACGATAAGTTGCGTTCACAGTTGATGCCCGTAAATCGTCGTTGGAAGATTGATGAACTGCTCACCGCCTGCGATGCCTATACCGCCGCGACAGGCCGTATCATCACCTATGAATACACCTTGGTGCATGAATTCAATGACCGTCTCACGCATGCCAATGAGTTGATTCGCCTCCTCCGTGGCCGTAAAGCGCGCGTGAACCTCATCCCGTTGAGCCCCGTAGAAGAGTTTGATGGCAAAACGCCGCCACACGCGGACTGTCTTGCCTTCTTAGATGCTTTGTTAAAGGCTGGCATTCATACCACGATGCGTCGTAGCCGTGGTAAACAAGCTGATGCCGCCTGTGGTCAATTGCGACTCCGTAAACAGAAGGAACGTGAAAATGGAATCTAAATCAAACACCCCCGTAATTGTCATTACCCTTGCAGTCGTTGTCATCGTGGCAATGATTTGCGGCATGGTGATTTGGTTAACCCAACGCTCAATGGCGATGAATGAGCGCCTCAATGAACGCCTCTTAGAAGTGCGCATGGAAGAAGCAAAGAAGGCCATTGAAACAGGTGCGCCTGACGTCGCAGCAGATCCGCAAGTCAAGGCGTTGCAGCAGCAGTTGCAATCCGTTGAAGCGGCGATGAAGCGAGAAGCCGAAGCACGTCGTAAGGCAGAAGCACAGATGGCCACGCTTCTTGAGCGTGAACAGCAGACCAAGGCAAAGCCGAAACCCGTTGCTAAAAAGCCCGCACCGAAACCCGTTGTTAAGCAGAAGCCTGCACCGCAAAAGCCCACGGCAAAGCCTGCGCCCGCACAATCTAAACCGCAAGCCGCACAACCTAAGCAGCAAACCGCACAACCCAAGCAACAAGCCGCGCCTCAACAGGCTCAAGCGCCCGTCGCCCCCACACGCAAGGCCCCCACCGAAACCAAGGCCTCTGCAGCGCGCGTCGGTGCAGATGGTTATCCCATCAATCGCATCACCTTGCCGATTGGCAATGACGAACTTGATTGGCAGTTGTAAGCCGCTTGTTTTACCTAACGCGCCTCTAACGTCAAGTTAAGGCGCGTATCACTTTCAACTCCTTACCCGAAAGACTCGTATGCTTCAGGCATTACACGCAGGATGGCATCACTTCTGCAACCATTACACTGGCCTCGTCTTTGCAACGCTCGGCATTCTCCTTGCCGCTTCGACAGGGATTCTCTTTGGCCTTGGTGCGATGCTTTATCTTGCCTACATGACCCAACAACGCGACCAAGCCCCTCTCCTTTCAAAGCTCGCCATCATTCAGCAATTGCAAGGTGCATATCGCCTCGCAACGATGTTTTGGTTGGGGATTGCCATTTGGGCCATCATCGTCTTCCCCACCTTTCAATCACCTTTCCTTGGGGTGCCATTGAGTTGGCTCATCATCCAACCCTTGTGGCTCGCCTTGATGATGAGCTTTCGGTATGACCTTTCGTTGGTAACCGCACTGAAGAGTGTGTGGCACCTGACCATTGCTTATCCGCGTGTAGCGATTCAGCTTTACCTCCTTGGCCTCTTGGCATTTGTCGGTCCCTTTGGGCTTGGCTTGTGGAATGTCTTCGCCTTCTCACAGTCCAACGCATACCCGATTATAGGGATCTTCCCCTTCTTAGCACTTTCAATTCTCCTCCTGTGGAGATTCTCTGGCGTTTGGGGTAAGGATGTACAGAAGGTCATCTTAACGCTCTTCTGTCTCTTGTTTGGGTTTGGCAGCTTCCTCACCTTTCCCATTGCAATTGGTGCAATGTTGCACATTATGAAAGAGGCACATCTGAGTTGCGCAGCCGCCATTCAACGGACTTACATTCAGTAAATAAGGACTATTATGAAACGCTTTCTTACTGCTGACACCTTCCAACGTGACTGCGTTCGCCTCTCGAAGAAGGTCTTTAATGACCCCGAGTGGCAACCCGATTTGCTCTTAGCACTTTGGCGTGGCGGCGCACAGCCAGGTGTGATTATGAGCGAAATCTTCGCCTTCTTAGGTCGCCCCACCGCCCATACGATTATCAAGTGTGCCTCCTATGCAGGGATTGGCGAACGCACAGACTGCGTTGTATTCCAACATGCAGAAGACCAGCTCAACGCCATTCAACCGGGACAAAAGGTGCTCGTCGTTGATGATGTTTTTGATACGGGAAAAACAGCAGAAGCGGTTAAGCAACGTCTCGCACACGCAGACTTACGCATCGCAACGGTCTATTGGAAACCGAAAGCCAACCTCGTGGGCTTTTCGCCCGACTACTACGTTAGTGAACTCGACGAGTGGATTGTCTTCCCACACGAATTGGACGGATTGACGAAAGAAGAGGTCTTAATGAAAGATCCAGAACTCGCAAACATCCTATGGGGATAACCTCTAGTTGCTTCCCCCTACAACTCAAAAACAAAGAGCACGGTCTTGCAACCGTGCTCTTCGTTTCTATTGTACTAAGGCTTACTTGGCGACGATGTTCACCAACTTGCCAGGCACCACAATGACCTTCACAATCGTCTGGCCATCGGTGAAGCGCGTTACATCAGGGGATTCCTGAGCGAGCTTTTCGAGTTCTTCCTTGGTGATACCTGCGGGCACGGTGATCTTACCACGCATCTTACCATTCACCTGAAGGATGATCTGAAGCGAATCTTCCTTCAATGCGGCTTCATTAACCTTGGGCCAGCCAGCGTTCATCACACCAGCAGGTGCGCAACTATAGGCCTGCCACAATTCTTCTGCCACGTGAGGCGTAATGGGAGCCATCATGCGTGCGATCGTCACGATGGTTTCACGCAAGAGCGCCTTTGCTGCATCAGAGGAGGATGCGTCAATCTTCGCCTTATCCAAGGTGTTCATGAGCTCCATCAACTGAGCAATTGCGGTGTTGAAGCGGAAGCCATGTTCGATGGAGTCCGTTACACCTGCGAGCGTCTGGTGAAGCTTGCGATAGAGGTCGCGTTCAGAAGGCGTCAAGGCATCAATAGCCACGGGCGTATCCACTTCGGGCACAATGGCCTTCGCGTCATAAGCCTTCTTCCAAAGACGGCAGAGGAAGCGATACGGACCCTGAACTGCAGCATCCTGCCATTCAGCGTCAAGTTCAGGCGGGCCAATGAAGAGCGTGTACAAACGCACCGTATCAGCGCCATAAGCTTCAATCAATTCATCGGGGGAAACCACGTTGCCCACAGACTTTGACATCTTGTAAAGCTTACCCTTTACGTACTTGCCGTCATCCTTTTCGCAACGCTTACAAATCATACCCTGCGTGAAGAGCGCCTTGAAGGGTTCTACGCAGTCCAATGCACCAGCGTCATTGAGGATTTTGACCACAAAGCGAGAGTAGAGCAAGTGCAACACTGCGTGTTCCACACCGCCGATGTACTGATCCACGGGCATCCACTTATCTGCGAGCGCCTTGTCAAAGGGTGCATTCTCATTACGAGCGTCAATGTAACGCAAGAAGTACCAGCAGGAGCAGAGCCACTGTGCAAGCGTATCGGTTTCACGCTTAGCGGCAGCGCCACACTTCGGACAGGTGGTATTCACGAAACCTTCGTGACGCGCCAAGGGGTTGCCCTGGTCACCGCTGTAGTCCACATCATCCGGCAAACGCACGGGAAGCTGATCTTCCGGAACGGGCACAGCACCGCAGTGCGGGCAGTGAACGATTGGAATCGGAGCGCCCCAATAACGCTGACGAGCGACATTCCAGTCACGAATACGGAAGTTGGTGGTCGCTTCAGCATAACCCTTCTGGGCGCCATCTTCAATGATTGCCTTGATGGCTTCACGATTGGCCATGCCATCAAAAGCGCCAGAATTCACGAGCACGCCATCATCCACATAGGCAGCCGTCATCGTTGCGACGTCCAAGGAGCCTTCTGCGTTCTGGATGACAATCTTCTTGGCGATGTTGTACTTCGTAGCGAAGTCCCAATCACGCTGGTCATGCGTCGGCACAGCCATCACGATACCGGTACCCGAGTCAGAGACGACGTAGTTCGTCACCCAGAGTTCGATATCCGTGTCACCGTTGTAGGGGTTGGTCACATGGAAGCCCGTAAAGACGCCTTCCTTCGCCGTAGCGTCAGAGAAACGTTCGGATGCGGGAATGTTTGCGAGCTTTTCGATGAATGCGCGCACTTCTGCTTCATTCTTCGAACCAGGGAGCAACTTCTGCAAGAGAGGATTGTCCGGAGCGATTGCCATGAAGGTCACGCCGAAGATGGTGTCAGGGCGCGTCGTGTACACGGGGCATTCATCGCCCGTTTCGGTGACGGTGAACTTCACCTTAGCGCCTTCAGACTTACCAATCCAGTTTGCCTGCATCTGGCGCACCTTTTCAGGCCAACCGTCTAAGAGGTCCAAATCCTTCAACAAGCGATCAGCATACTGCGTGATGCGGAAGAACCACTGCTTCAAGTTCTTCTTTTCCACAGGGCGACCGCAACGGTCACAGTGGCCATCAGCCGTCACTTCTTCGTTTGCGAGGTTCGTGCAGAGCGGGCACCAGTTCACGGGCGCTTCCTTCTGGTAAGCCACGCCCAACTTGTAGGCCTGCAAGAAGACCCACTGCGTCCACTTATAGTAATCCGGGTGGCAAGTCGCGATTTCGCGTTCCCAGTCGTAGCCGACGCCCCAACTGCGCACCTGCTTCTTCATCTCCTGGATATTCTCAATCGTCCACTTGTGCGGATGCACATTGAACTTCTTCGCTGCGTTTTCTGCAGGAAGGCCGAAGCTATCCCAGCCCATCGGAGAGAGCACATTGTAACCCGTCATCATCTTGTAACGCGTAATCACGTCACCCATAATGTAGTTACGGCCGTGGCCCACATGCATGTGACCACTCGGATAAGGGAACATCGTCAAACAGTAGAACTTCGGACGCGATTCATCCTTCGTGTCGCAACGAAACGTACCTGTTTCGTCCCAATACTTCTGCCACTTCGGTTCAATCGCATGAAAAGGGTATTTCTCTTCCATCATTGCTAGCATTCCTCTGAATAAATAACCGCGAAAGTATACCACATCGTACCTATTAAAGAAAGAAGAATCGTACCTATAATAGAAGATTCATTCAATCTCTCACCCAACCCACCCATCAAACAACAAAAAACGGCCCCGTAGAACTACGAGACCGTTTTGAATCCAAAGCCCTCAGCATTAGAATGCGTTACGGGACTTAGCGCGGATGCGAGCACGCGCGGACTTACGACGGCGCTTTTCGCAAGGCTTTTCGTAATAACGAGTAGCACGGAGCTGCTTAATAAGACCTTCCTTATCGAGGATCTTCTTCAAACGCTTGAGACCGCGTTCCACGGATTCGCCCTTTTTAAGACGTACCTGGATCATTGTTTGCTCACCTCCTTTCCGAAAATGGAGCCAGCGAAGGGACTCGAACCCCCGACCCACTGATTACAAATCAGTAGCTCTACCAACTGAGCTACACTGGCAAAAATCGGGGTGTATTATCCCAAACCAACCGAACCATGTCAAGCCTTTTCTTTAACTTTGCTCATTTTCTCCGTAAAAAGGGGCGTCTGACAACGTTCTTGTCTATTAATTGCTATCCATACAAGCGTTGACCCGCTCATGAAATACGAACAAGACCGTCATAAGAGATGAACGAGTTGTTGAAAGAACATGAGCGAGCCTGTCAGCGTACATATGTGAGCCGCTAAGAGGAGACGAGCGAGCCCGTCATCCGATACGCGCAAACCGCCAAGAGGATACGAACGAGCCCGTTATAAGAGATGAACGAGTTGTGAAAGAAGATGAGCGAGCTTGTCAGCGTACATGCGTGAGCCGCTAAGAGGAGACGAGTAAGCCCGTCAGCGTACATGCGTAAGCCGCTGAAAGAAGACGAACGACCCGCGAAGAGGATGTCAATGAAAACGAAGAGCGCCCTCCTGATGAAGAAGAGCGCTCTTTGTGATTGATGTCTCTGAATTAGACGCCGGGCCAACCCAACTTCGTCCAAATAAGCATCACGATGATTGCCATACAGGTGCCCGTAATCATCCCGCCGAGCACTTCGGTGCGCGTATGACCCAACATCTCCTTCAACGGCTTGGCCGAAAGGCGATGTTCTTTGAAGAACTGGTGCGTAATCTTGTTCAACAAGCGAGCCTGCATCCCTGCTGCACGACGCACGGTAGCCGCATCAAACATTGTAATCGCTGCCACGACGCATGCCACAATCGTAATGGGGTTCTGCCAACCGATTCCAAGGCCAAGGCTCACAAAGACGCCCACGACCAAAGAGGAGTGTGCGCTTGGCATGCCACCTGTGCTCATTAAGTAGGTGAAGTCAAGGCTCTTCGTACGAATTGCACCACGGGTCATCTTGATGGTCTGTGCAACGCACCATCCCATAAAGCCGCTCCAGAAGTATGGATTCGCAAAGAACCTCCAAACGTCACAGTGCAAGGACTGCGTTGTTTCCGTCAAAGCCATTAATTCGTTCATTTCTCCTCCGATGTTCCACGCAAAACGGCAATAAACGCACTCTGCGGCACATTCACTGAGCCGAATTCCTTCATGCGCTTCTTACCTTCTGCCTGTTTCTTTAACAACTTCTGTTTACGCGTAACGTCACCGCCGTACAACTTTGCCGTCACGTCCTTACGGAAGGGGCGGATGTCTTCACGGGCGATAATCGTTCGACCAATACAAGCCTGCACGGGGATCTTAAACATGTGCGGCGGAATGGTTTCACTCAACGCCTTACACATTTGCTTACCACGTGCAACGGCACGATCCTTATGCACCATGCAGCTAAAGGCATCCACGGGCTCGGAATTCAAGAGAATGTCCATACGAACGATGTCGCTCTCTTGGTATCCGTGCGGTTCGTAGTCCATGGAGGCATAACCGCGAGAAATCGACTTCAAGGTGTCATGGAAGTCAATCAAGATTTCGTTCAACGGCAAGATGCAGGTCAAAATCACACGCTGCGCATCAAGGGTTTCGGTGCAGTCCACAATACCGCGGCGCTCCATCACCAAACGCATAATATCACCCATGCAGCTGCTCATCGTGATGATGCGCGACTTAATCATCGGCTCTTCAATCATCTCAATGCGCGTCACATCAGGCAACATCACGGGGTTGTCAATCTCTAATACCGTACCATCCTTCAAGGTCACCTTGTAGATAACCGCAGGGTGCGTATTGATGATATCGAGCTGAAACTCGCGACGCAGACGTTCTTGCACCACTTCCATGTGCAAAAGCCCCAAGAAGCCGCAACGGAAACCAAAGCCAAGCGCCACCGAGCTTTCTGCATGGAAGGTAAATGCAGAGTCATTCAAATGCAGTTTTTCCAACCCCGTACGCACCTTGTTGTACTCATCCGTACTCACCGGATAGATACCACAGAAGACGGTGGGATGGATTTCCTTAAAGCCGTTTAAGGGATCTTCAGCGCCATCACGATCACTGGTGAGCGTATCACCAATCTTGATTTCGGAGGGGTCCTTAATGGCGCCAACGATATACCCTACCTGCCCCGCTTCCAAACGATCAACAGGCTTTTGAGAAGGCGAGAAGATGCCCACTTCCTTCACGGGCGTCGACTGTCCTGTGCTCATAAAGCGCAAGGTGTCACCTGCACGAATGCAACCATCCACCACGCGCACATAGGTAATCACACCACGGTAGATATCAAAGACCGAGTCAAAGACCAATGCACGCAAAGGCCCATCGGTCTTTTCCGTCTTTGGCGGCGGCACGCGCTTAATCACTTCTTCAAGCACTTCAGCCACGCCTTCACCCGTCTTAGCAGAGATCTTCAAGACAGGATCCACGGGAATACCCAGCACATCTTCAATCTGCTGAATCACGCCAGGCACATCTGCACTTGGCAAATCCACCTTATTCAAAACGGGAATGATTTCGAGATTCGCATCAATCGCTAAATAGGCATTTGCTACTGTCTGCGCTTCCACGCCCTGCGCAGCATCCACCACCAAAATCGCGCCTTCGCAAGCGCCCATTGCACGGCTCACTTCATACGCAAAGTCCACGTGACCCGGTGTGTCAATGAGGTTAAAACGATAGACTTGGCCATCTTTAGCCGTGTATTCCATCGTTACGGGGTGACTCTTAATCGTGATCCCACGTTCACGTTCCAAATCCATCGCATCAAGCGTCTGTTCCTTCAACTGACGCGGATCAATTGCCTTCGTCAATTCAAGAATGCGGTCCGACAAGGTTGTCTTGCCGTGGTCAATGTGGGCAATAATACAAAAGTTACGTGTACGTTCTAATTCAGTCATAGCCATGCTCTATAGTAATGTACGCTATTTTAGCACAAAATCCCCTACCTTAACACACCTTTCACGCGCTTTTTCCGCTTTTCACAAAGTGAAAGCCACCTGAAGGTTCATCCACAGGTGGCGTTATGCGCCATACAGAAGTGCCAATATGGCTTACTTCCTAAGCGCCATTCGAATCAAATCCTGCACCGTAGCCTTGGGGTTCTTCTCATAGGCTGTTTGCACAAGCGTACGCGCCTCATCAGGCTTATTCCCCAACGCCACCAAAGAGAGAATCGCATCACGCAGAACAGCGGGTGTCGGGTCATCTGCAGACTCTTTACCACGCAGTGCCACGGCTTCCAAGGGATCAACCTTATCCTTCAATTCCACAATGATACGCTCGGCGGTCTTCTTGCCAACGCCTGAAATCGAGGAGAGTCTGCGCACATCACCTTCGGCAATCGCAGTCGCTAATTCCCCAGGTGTCAACCCACTCAAGACGCCAAGCGCCAACTTCGGACCAATCCCTGAAATTGACAACAACGTCTTAAAGAAGCTGCGTTCACGGTCTGTATGAAACCCAAACAAGAGTTCATCATCCTCACGCACCACGTGATGAATGAAAAGCGTCGCCACTTCACCTAACGCCGGCAAACGGTCAAACGTTGAGAGCGGTACAGCTACGCTATACCCGACTCCCGCACAATCTACCGTCACACTCGCGGGGTTCTTCTCTACAAGTTCACCCTTTAATCGAACAATGTATGCCATCTTCTCTCTCATTCAAACGCGGCAGCAGGACCACTGCCACCGCGCGATGTCTTTCAAAACCACTTAATCGGTGTTACGCATGCCGTACTTGCGAATCAAACGTTGCAAATACGCGCGTTCAATCCCTGCACTACGTGCAGACTGAGAGATGTTCTGAGCATTGCGCGCCAAAAGGTCGCTCAAATAACGACGCTCAAACTCCTCAATGATCTCATTCTTCAAATCCTTGAAGGGGCGATCCGCCGACACGGCAAAGCCAGTCTCCTCGGAGACCTCCTCGGCTTCAACCTTTGTTTCGCCACGCAAGAATACACCCAAGTCTGCAGGAATGCGACCAAGCGACTGTAAACGTTCCAAAAGCATGCGCATTTCGCGGATATTGCCAGGCCAATTGTAACGACGCAAGAATGCAATCGTCGCTGGCTGTTCACTCCATTCGCGAATCTCATCAGAGACGTGGAGACGTTCTGCAATCGAAGAGAGCAATACAGGGATATCATCCTTACGACGACGCAAGGCGGGCATTTCAATCACAATCACTGCCAAAGCATACTGCAACGGCGCAAAGAAGGCATTATCACGCGCCATCGCAGGCAAATCTTGACTCGATGCAGCAATAAAGCGAATGTCTTTACGGGTCTCTAATGCACGCAAGAGGAGCGGCTGCGCATCTGCAGGCAAGCGGTCAATCGAGTCCACAAAGAGCGTACCACCACTGGCCAATTCCAAAACGCCCTTCATCTCTCCATCACCGAAGAGTTCACGATGGGCCTGTTCCAAGGAGGCAAATGCGTTACAGTCCAACACAATGAAAGGCCCATCCTTGCGTGCCGATTCATTGTGAATGTCTTCTGCCAATTCTTCCTTACCTGTGCCCGATTCACCTAAGAGCAATACAGCGCTATCACATGCAGCAGCCTGCTCTGCCAAATGAAAGACGTGACGGATCAACGGCGTACGCCCAATGCTATTGCCAAACTGTTCACGCGCACTCATCGTCAATTCAGGGCGATCCTGCACCAACGGCACCACAATACGCGTACGTCCCAACTGCACCTCTGTATTCGGCGAGAGACGCGCAGAAGTGACCTTCACCCCTTCAATAGCCGTACCATTCGTAGAGCCCAAATCGTTAATTGACAACACCCCATTCGCATCCATCGTCACTTCACAGTGGCGACGCGACACCGTAGAATCTGCAATAGAAAGGTCATTGGTAAGCCCCGAACCAATCGTATACGGAAACTTCAACATCACATACTCGCGTCCCTCTAAAGGACCCGCTGTAACCAACAACTTCGGCTTCTGTCCCGCACCACTCGAATGCGTAACTGATGGAATCACAATTGTACGTGACTTATTCTCTTCCATGTTGATTCCTCCAACGACTCAATCACTATCACTAATAAGATATCAAAAACCCACCTCTCACACAAACGAATAATGCAAAAAAGCAAATCGTTTTAGGAGCGCCCAAGCGTTTTCCTAAAGCGCTTGCAAAAGCGCCTCTTTCCCGTGCATTTTACCGTTTTACGCCTCCCAAAGGGGCGTTTTCAAAACAACCTCTTTTGAGGATCAAAACAACCTGTTTTCAATCTCAAAACAACCCTTTTTGAAGTTGAAAACAGGCCTTATTCAAAAAGGGGTAAATTGCGCCACTTTTAGCGTTCTTTTTGAAGCGCATTAAAGGGTGTTTAGAGAAAACAAAGACATGACTTCTGCTACCCACATGAGGCGAACAAGAAGCCATGTCATACGTGTCGTAAAGGCACTTAGTCTCTTCTAAAAGACAAGCCTTTTACGAAGGTTACGAGAAGTCGACAGAGATGGTGCCGTTGACGATTGCGATATCCTTCAAGGTACCAATCAAAGACAAGCCGCGAAGCTTGGCAAGTTCGGAAATCGCAACGGTCAAAGTATTGCCATTCACGCTCAAACCAGGCTTGCCAGCGACTGCGGTAGCGAGTTGGCCCATAGCAGCAGAAGCGCCTGCTTCGCCACCCATCATTGCCATCGAGAGCTTAGCCAAAGTGATATCCACGGCTGCACCGTCCTGTGCGGGCGTCAAGCGAAGCTGTGCTTCAATCGGCAAAGGCATGAAGCCCATCGCAGCCTTACACTTGAAGATGAGCACGCCATCTTTGAGCGCGACTTTAGGATCTTTGACCTTCTTCAACATCTCACCATGCGTTTCAGCCATCTTGGCGAAAGCGGCGGTCAATCCATTGTTGATATCATCTTCGGTTAACGTCAATGCGAGTTTGCTTAAAATCATCTTCTTTCCTCCAAATGTCCGCAGATTATAGCAAAACTCCCCCGACTGTGAACGCGTTCCCTTTGAAATGGCCCTTTCTGTGCGTTTTTGATGCTATAAAGACCTAAAAAGGGGCTTTCCTTCTATTTTATATTGTAGTATACTACAGGTATGAAATTGCCTAAGAATCCATTTTTACGAAAGCTGTTTGTTTTGCCACTCTTAGCCATTGGCGCCTATTTGGTGGCAGATGTTTACCAGCAAATCACAATGAGTACGCCCGAAGAGGTCTTGAACGCCCTTGGTGCACAACAAGTACTGACGCAGACAATGATGGTGAATGACCGCCCTGTCGTGGCAGATGTTTGGCGATTGCCCGACTTTGCTTCTGCGACGCCTTTGCAGAAGATTAAGGCGAAGGTGATCACCGTGGGTAAGATCGTCTATGTCTTTCACGACGATTTCACCTCTATTCGGGGTCAATGTACCTACCCAAGCGTCCTTCCGCACTGGAATATCAATTGCAATTACGTGATTGATGCAAGTCATTCGCGCTTCATTAGCGGCTCCTCTCCACTTGCGCCTGCAACCATTCTCGCAGACTTTGCAGCCTCGGCCAAGGCTGATGGGTGGCAGCCCCTCAATAGCACTTTGTGGCAGAAGGGTGAACACACCCTCTTTGTTCATGCGACTGAAGGCACGCCTGATACGCACATTATGATTGCCATTCAAAAGGAACTCCAATGAAACAGAAGATCATTCTCATCCTCTCCGTTGTGGCAGGTCTTATCGCAGCCTTCTTAACGGGTTCATACATCTCTGCACAGAAGCAGGCACTCGCACGTGAAAAGGCTGCCTTTGAACAGCGCAATCGCAGCGTGGATGTGGTGGTGCTTTCAAAGTCCTTGCCGGCGGGTACCACCCTTACGATGGCAGACCTTGGCGTGCTCGCTTTCCCGGAACGCGCTTTACGCGAACAGGCGATTCGCCCTGATGGCAATACCGCACTGCGTCTTGTGGGCCGTAAGCTTGCGGTGGGTGTGAGCGGTCGTCAGCCGTTGCTTTGGAGTGACATTGAAGGTGGCGCACCAGGCGTGGGCGGCCTCTCCTCGATGTTACCGCCTAAGATGCGTGCGATTTCAATCTCTGTTTCCGCTGCAGCAAGTGTGAGCCAGATGGTACGTCCGACCGACCACGTGGACGTTTTGGGCACCTTCTCATTGCCCAGCAAGACGGTTGAAGGCGCCACAGAACTCGTGACGATGACCGTTTTGCAGGACGTCTTGGTATTGGCCACGGGTAAAGAAACGGCCAATACGTACAAGGGCGGCAATATCAATTACTCGCTCGTAACCCTGCAAGTCTCTCCGCACGAAGCCGAAGTCTTAACCTTCGCCGAACAGATGCGCGGTCGCTTAACGCTTTCGCTCCGCAATCCCGAAGATCTGCACTATGAGAAGAACTTGCAGCAGATCAACTTTGACCAGATTCGCACATCGTTGGAAGAGTTGAACACGCGTCGCCAGAAGGAATTCCTGCGTAAGAAGTAAGCGAGGTGACTTGTGGACTACTTGATTACCATTGCACTTCCGGGACACTCTGCACAGCAAATCACCTTACCCTGTGGCTCCTATTTGGTTGGGCGTGGGGCTGATTGTCAGATTCGCTTGAATGATACGAGTGTCAGCGAACTGCATGCGAAGTTGATTCTCACACCGACTGAAGCGTGGATTGAAGACTTGGGTTCCTCCAATGGCACCGTCGTCAATTCGACGCCCGTAACCACCACAACGCGCCTCGAGAACTCCTCAATCGTTGCTACCGGTGGCACCATCTTTCGTGTGCAGCCCAAACAAGCAGAAACCGCTACGCCACAAGCGCCTGCGACGCCTCAGCCTGAGCCCGCACCGCAAGTAGCTCCCGCGACACCGCCACCACCAATGCCGCAAATCAACCACAAAGCGCGTGCATTGCGTCAGGATATTAAGTCGCAGATTCACGCAGAATTAGTGCGACGCCTTGACCTCAAGCGTCTAACGGCAAGTACGGTTTCTGCTGACGATCTCGCCCAGCGCGTTCGCGATACATTGAATACGATTCTCGCAGAGGTCACCAAGCGTGGCGCATTGCCTGCAAGTATCAATCCGAATGACCTCCTTGATGAAATCTACGATGAGTCAATTCGCCTCGGTCCAGTAGAACGCTTTTTGGCCGATGAAAGCGTCACGGAAGTGATGATTAACGGCCCGTCACAAGTGTATGTGGAACGTCGCGGCCGCTTGGAATTGACCGATCAGACGTTTATGGATGACGCGAGCGTCTTAGCAGTGATTGAACGCATCGTCGCGCCTTTGGGTCGTCGCATTGACGAAAGCCAACCCTATGTGGACGCGCGCCTTTCGGATGGTTCGCGTGTGAACGCCATCATCCCGCCGCTCTCTTTGATTGGTCCTTGTATCACCATTCGTAAGTTCGCGAAACGCGTCCTCACGGCCCATGACTTTGTGCAGTATGGCACTTGGACACCCGCAATTGCAGCCTTCTTAGAGACGTGCGTCAAATTGCGTAAGAACATCATCGTGGCTGGTGGTACGGGTTCAGGTAAGACGACCTTGCTCAACGTACTCTCAAGCTTCATTCCTGAGTTTGACCGCATTCTAACGATTGAAGACGCCGCAGAATTGCGCCTTGTGCAGCCCCATGTGGTGCGCTTGGAAGCGCGTCCGCCCAACATTGAAGGTAAGGGTGCAGTTACCATTCGCGACCTTGTGCGTAACGCTCTCCGTATGCGTCCTGACCGCATTATCGTGGGTGAATGTCGTGGCGGTGAAACGCTCGATATGTTGCAAGCGATGAATACGGGCCATGATGGTTCGCTTACAACGGTGCACGCCAATAGCCCGCGCGATGTTGTAAGCCGTTTGGAAACAATGGTCTTGATGTCGGGCGTGGACTTGCCGAGTCGCGCGATTCGTGAGCAGATTGCAAGTGCAGTTCAGATCATTGTGCAAGAAGCCCGCCTGAGTGATGGTACGCGTAAGATTGTGGCTATCTCCGAAATCACAGGCATGGAAGGCCCGCAAATCGTGATGCAAGACCTCTTCGTCTTCCGTCAAACTGGCGTCACAAGCAATGGTCGCATCCAAGGCAAACTCGTTGCCACAGGTGCGATGCCGACCTTCTTTGACTCCCTCGCGACCAGCGGTATTTCGTTGAATCCTGCACTCTTCCGACCGGAGGCATAATGAGTCTTTGGGTAATTAGCGCACTCGTCCTCTCTGGCTTGGCCACAATGGGCCTGGTTTGGTCCTTTATCACGGCATTTGCAGAAAGTGCACGAACGGCAACGTCACTCTATGAAGACGAGATGTCGCGCTCGCTTGAGGCGCTCTTCCTCTTCATTCCCGCGCGTAAACTCGTGGAAATCAGCAAGATGGCAGCTGCCACCATCTTTATGTTGGTAATGCTTCCCTTCTGCACCAATGACCCGCCGTGGGCGATTCCCCTCGGATGTCTGCTCGCGACTGGCCCTGCCATTGCGGCTTTCTACCTCCCGAAGTTGATTGTAGCTTATCTCAAAAAGCGCCGTCTTGAACGGTTTAATCTCCAACTTCAAGACGCCCTTCCGATGATGGCCAATGCCCTTCGTGCAGGCTTTTCAATCCAGCAGGCCTTTGAGTCGCTTACTGAGAGCGCGACCAATCCGCTCAAGCAAGAGATTGCCCTCTTTCTCCAACAGTTACGCGTGGGCGTCTCCTTCTCTGATGCCCTCGTGGCTTTGGATGAACGCGTAAAGAGTGAAGACCTGACACTTGTCTGTTCAGCGATTGATATTGCACGCAAGTCTGGTGGTAACTTGACCGAAATCTTCGACACCATTGCAGAGACGATTCGTGCACGTTTACGCATTTATCAGCACGTTCGCACCCTCACGGCACAAGGTCGTTTGCAAGGGCTCATCATTGGTGCGATGCCCTTCCTCCTCGGCATTGGGATGTTCATCTTCAAGCCCACCCTTATGAAGCCCTTTGTCTGCTCGTTAATGGGCGGAATTACCCTCATCGGTGTGGTCTTCCTCGTTGCGATTGGTGGACTCATTATTCGCAAAATCGTCACGATTGACGTCTAATCTAAGAAAGCGGAGCCTCTTTTATGTCCTTTATGTTTTGGCTTTCTGTGATCTTTTGGTCCCTCTGCATCGGGGGACTCACTTGGTACGTCCTGAGTTTTGCCCTTCAAATCACCTATGTCACCCTCGCCGATGGACGCCAACAAGAGCGTAAGCTTCCCTTACTTTTCCGTCTCTTATTGCCCTTCGTTGCCAATCTCGACCCCTTGGTGCGACGCCCCTTCTTCAAGCAAACCATTAGCACCGCATCTTGGCAACTCACTGCTGCAGGCTACGAAGGCCTCTTGTCGGGACGCGAATTCACCGCACTGCGCATCCTCGTTCCCGCTGTTGTGGGCCTCATCCTCCTACTCTTCTTTATTCCGCTTGGGACCAACGCCTTCCCAATTTGGTTACTCGGCACCCTCTTGGCATGGTGCTGGCCCTTACAGTGGTTGCGCGCCACTCGTGAAAAGCGCGCCAAGACGATTCTCCGTGCCCTTCCCTTCGTCTTAGACCTCCTCACCCTCTCGGTGGAAGCAGGTATGGACTTCATGAGCGCTGTTCGCCGTAACTGCGAAAAACGCGCCATTGATCCCCTTAATGAAGAGCTCATTCGTATGCAGCGTGAGATTCAAATCGGCACGACCCGTAAGATTGCCTTCCGTAATTTGGCTGACCGCGTACGCTTACCGCAGATGCGTACCCTCTGCTCTGCACTCATCCAAGCCGATGAATTAGGCGTCAGTTTGGGTTCCATTCTGCGCATTCAGGCTGACCAACTCCGCAAAGAACGCTTTGAACGCGCCGAAAAGCTCGCCCATGAAGCTCCCACCAAGATGCTCTTCCCGCTCTTGCTCTTCATCTTCCCTGCGACCTTAATTGTTCTTTTAGGGCCTGTTATTGCCAATATCATCACAGAAGGCCTCTTCTAAACACGTGTTTAGCCCCCTTCGTCTCGTATTGATTTGGCACCCTTAGCAAAGACTTCATTATGCAGATTGACTTTATCTTTCGTAATGCCACCGTCTTCGATGGCACTGGAAGCAAACCCAAACGTCAAGACGTGGGGATTTGCGGAGACAAAATCGTCGCTGTCGGCGACCTTAGCGCCGTGCAAGCCCCAGCAGAACGTGACGCCACGGGGATGTGGTTGACCCCAGGCTTCATTGATGCGCACACCCACTCCGACGCCTTTCTCCTCATTGAACCCTACGCTCCCAGTAAGCTTACCCAAGGCGTTACTACCGAAATTGGCGGTCAATGTGGCGGAAGTGCGGCGCCCCGTTTAAATGGCGCTCGCCTTCCTTCCGATTGGGAAGCGCAGACCTATCCACCGCGCGTAGGTTATCCCGAGCAGCCAGGCCCCAACTGGACTACCGTCGCAGACTATCGCACCTGTTTTGATGCCGCTCGTCCAGCGACCAACTTCATCCTTTTCGCTGGGCATAATACGTTGCGAAAAGGCGTTATGGGAGATGCCCCGCGTGCCGCAACTCCTGAAGAGATTGCTGGTATGCAGCGAAATCTTGAACAAGCCCTTGATGAAGGCGCTTGGGGGATGACCACAGGCCTCATTTACCATCCTGGGGTACATAGCCAACCCAATGAAGTCCTCGCCCTTGCTCAAACCTGCGCCCGCAAAGGTGGCATGTATGCTACCCACATGCGTAGCGAAGGAGACGCCCTCCTTGAGGCCATTGACGAAGTCCTCACCCTCACGCGCACTACAGGCATTCGCACTCAAATCTCCCATCTGAAGACCTCTGGGCCCAATAATTGGCACAAACTGCCTGACGCCTTAGCCAAGATTGAGGCCGCACGCGCAGAAGGCTACCACCTGCACGCAGACCGTTACCCCTACCTCTCAGCAGGTACCGATCTCGATATCGTGTTGCCCGATTGGGCCGCCGCAGGAGGCAATGCAGCGATTTTAAAACGTCTGGACGACGTCCGAACCTGCGGTGAAATTGCAGCCGCTATTGACGCCTCTGGACGCGACCCCGACAGTATCATGGTCGGTGGCACATGGAGCCCCGAAACACGCGCTTGCTCAGGGAAGACCATTGGCGAAATCATGCGCGCCACTTGCCGTACGATGGGCGCAGTGATTACTTGGATTCTACGCATGGACCGCTCGCGCACCGGCGCCTTCTTCTTCGGCATGAGCGAAGACAACCTCTTAACCATTCTTAAGCGACCTTGGGTAATGCCAGGCTCTGACGCCTCTCTACGTGCGCCATGGGGCCCCTTAGGACGTGACACCCCGCATCCACGCGCCTACGGCACCCATCCCAAATACTACCGTACCCTCACAGAACAGCTTGGTATTGCCCCAGAAGAAGCCATTCGCCGAATGACTTCACTACCCGCACAAGCTTTTGGCATCTCCAATCGCGGACAAATCAAAGAAGGCTATTACGCCGATCTCGTCCTTATCAACCCAGCCTCCTGGCGCGACACCGCAGACTACCACCATTCCCACGCCTTCTCTACAGGCGTTGATACCGTGATGGTCAACGGCTCTCCCGTCCTAATGGGAGGCCAAATCAATCCGACCGCTCCCCGTCGCGGCCAACTCCTCAGTCGATAGGTAACTGTGCCGACGGTGTTCGTTGAGCGCTTAACAGTGCTCAACGGTGGCGTAGTGCCGACTCTTAAACCAAGTTTTACTATGTTTTTGGCTCGGTTTTTGGTACATTATAAATAAGGAGTCGGTTATGTCACAGAGTTTCTACAGCCCAATCTTACGTTTGGTACGTACTCAAGGGACGTTGTTGCGTCGTGTTGAGACGCGTGGGATGTTGGGGATTCGTAAGTTTGATGTCTACGCGTATAATGACGATCGCTTTTTGATTCAGGTGGGAACGACCGAGAAGGAAGACCTTGAAACTGATGCGTATCGCCGTCCAACCGTCTTGATTCGTCGTAAGGATTTGACTCCACAACATCCCAAGGGGTGGCTTTTCGCACTCGGTACTGGGCATTTTGGCACGATTTTGACGCCGTTATTCTCCCGTGAATTAGGAGATGACTTGTGTAAAGTGCCGCAGAATCGCCGTTCTGAGGTGATTAGTCATAAGGTTGTCTTGGCGAACCTAACCCCTAAGACGCTTGACTTACTCCAACGTGACACCGACTTCCGTCTCCTCGTTGAAGCCGATCAATGGTTGCAAAGTTACCACATCGGCATGGAACACATTCGCTACTTTGAACGTACGCCTGAAGTCTTGGCGCATACGGAACGTCTCGGGCAGTTGTGGCGCGTACGACCGCAGGTTTACGCGCTCGAAGAGATGCGTGAGACGTTGAATCGCGCATACCAGATTTTGGAATCGGACACACACTTCTATGTGAGTGTTCGCGGGATTCGGTGGTTGACGTATAAGGAGTTCATGCGGATTTCAACCTTGGCCCGCACAAGCCCTGAACGCATTAAAGCCGCGCTACACGAGTGGGTCGCGATGCCCTCTGGTACGAATCAAAGCGCAATGCGAAGCGTGAAGTATGGCGGACGCCACGCGATGGAGTTCTTCGGCATTTCACGTGAGTTGGCAGAACGGTTCTTAATCCCCTCCTTAGAGCGTATTCTTGAGGGGATCTTGCAGAAGCGTATGACTGCAGATGATGTTGCAGATACGCTTGAAGGACTTGGGATGCTCTTTAAGAAGTCACTGACCTCTCCAGCCTTAGCTGATCCCAATTCGGATGCTTCTGTACGTCAGTTGTATGAATTGATTTCGGACGATGTGACAGCAGCCTTAACGCACATTGACTTTGATGCGCGTAAGATTGCACTTCCTGGCGCAACATTCCATAATGGCATTCCTGTCTATCATCCTGGCATTGATAAGCAATCGCGCACGGTGGTAGAGTATCTCATTCAGCGCTTGAGTCATAACGAACACGCAGAGTACGTCAATATCTGCGATGTACGCTCGGCAAAGGGGTTGGCAGCTGGTAGCGGTCAATCGCGTGAAATCGTCATTAAGACCAATCGCATGCCTGTGCCAACGGCTTACATCCAGAAACGTTTAGGCAGTGTGCGCTCGGGCTATGCCAATTACATGCTCACGCGTGCAAATGTCTTCCGTGCGCTTGGTGCAGACTATCCTTTCTTCCAGTTGATTAGCGTCACTTCGCATGACCAACATCGAGAAGAGACCCCCTACTTCATTCGTTCGCGTTGCCCAGGGGATCCCTTGGATGCGATTCCGCCCTCCCTCTTTAAGACGGACCCATCGAATCCTGAGAGTAGCGAAGATCCTAATGTGGTTCTAGCCTTGGCCGAACGTTATGGGTGGGCTGCAGCACAAAACCTCGTAGTGAAGAAGTTCATTCCAGGCGAAAACCCGACGTGTCGTTTTGGACGCGGCAAGGAGATCTTTGAATTCGTTTACGATGCGCGTTATCATCGTCCGATGCCGGCGCGTGTCCGAGTGTGTTCGATTCGCGGCACAATGGGATGGCCCAACTTGACGCAAAACAGCACCAACTTACGCGATGTGCATAAGTTCTATCTGCGTGCGTATGCGATTGCCATGGGCGACTTCTGGCGTCAGCACACCGAAACGTGCACGCTCAACGAATGTGCATCTGCCTTCTTTAATGGCTTTGAACGTAAGATGGAAGCAATGCAGTGGATGTATTACAACGACAAGCATAACTTCGACACCTTTGATCCAGGGTTACGCCAAATCTACAACTTCCGTGCGCGTTTAGACTTCGCATTATGGGGGTTGGAGCGCGCAGGCAAGGATCTCCCAGCCTTACGCGAACACTTTATGGACCACGTGCGCGATGTCTTTGTGCGTGTTTAACGCATTTTAGCCCTACGCAAGGTGACTTTTTGGACTTTGTATCACCCACGCGCCTTTAAATTAAGGTATAATAACGGCATGAATATGAAGCAGGTTTTACTCACAACGGCGCTCCTCTGCACAATGGTCTTGTCCGCTCAATATCAAGACTACTCGCAGATGGGAAAGACGCCCGCAGAGCTGAAGTTTATCGATGACCCTTTGAAGATTGAACTCAAAGAGCCCTCTTGGTTTTGGCATAATCCCGAAAAGAAGACCGTAGAGGACCAGCTCGCCTACGCAATGAACTTGGAACAAGAGGGTAAGTGGAAGAAGGCTGTTGAAGCCTATAATGACCTTGTCCATGAATGGCACGCCACCCCTGAAGCCCTCACGGCCCAACTCTCCATCGCACGTTTGAATTCAATTAATGGCGCCACACAAGAGGCCTATGATGCCGACATCTACCTTTTGGCGCACTTTGCGGGTCGCTTTGAATTGGAACCCGTCTTGCGCGATGCTGTCGCGCAGGCAGACTTGATTGCAACGCGTGATTTAGGCCGCACCTTCCGTCACCACTCTGGCGAAGCTTTACGTGCGAATTACGAACGCATTATTCACTTTGCACCGCGTTGGCGTGAAGTTCCTAAGTTGTTGCTCAAGATTGCTGACATCTATGTGCACAACGCAGAATACGCAAGCGCAATTACCATCTGCGACCGCATCATCATTGACTGGCCGAACTTCGCCAATCTTGACGCTGTTGTGGCCACCTACTGCGAAGCGTGCCGTAAGCAGGCTGATGTATGGCGCAATGATACAGGCCGTTTAGCCCATCTTGAAGACCTCATTCAAGGTGCCTGCCTCTACGCCCCCGATCATCCCATGGTGCCGCAGTTCGAAACTTGGAAGCAGGAGATCTTCTTGCTCCGTCGCGATCGTTCTTACGAAAAGGCGTGCTTCTACGATAACCCAAAGGCTTACTCGATTGAGGCTGCAATTGAATCCTATAAGGCCTTCTTGCGCACTTTCCCTGATGCCCCGCAAGCTGAATCGGTTCGTAAGCGCCTCGCCGAACTCTCTCCCGAAAACGCTCAATAACTGAAAGCATAGCTATGATTCGCTCCCTTTTTGCACTTCTTTTAAGCCTCTCTTTCTTGATGGTCTGCGGTTGCGCAGGGTATCAGATGGGCTCTCCCGTATCGAAGAACCTCCGCACGGTGCATGTCCCTGTCTTTGAAAACCGTACCGATTTCCCCATGGCTGGTGCTGTTGCTTCGCAGCAGTTCTTAGACGTTATGATTGAAGAAGGCACCTTTGTACCGACGCCTTATGATGAAGCACGTCTGCGCGTACAAGTGGTCATCAATGGATTCGAGTCCAACGCTGTGCGCTATGACCGTAACAACCACATTCAGCCAAACGAATACTACTTGGCCATTATCGCTAAACTCTATGTCTTTGATGCGATTACTGGAAAGCCTTACATTGACGGCAAGACGGTGCGCGCCACAGAATCAATGTTGACGCGTAACCAATTCCAGAATGCTGTACAGGACACCTTGCCGCGTCTCTCGCGTCAATTGGCAAAGCTTCTCTTGGACGAACTCCAAACCATTCAGGAATAAGCCTCTCCGCGCAGCCCAACCAAGCTGCGCGGTTCTGCATCTTCCCGTATTAATCTCCCAGTTAGCAGAACAGACCACGTGCGCGACTCATTCAGTGCGCCGCCTTAACTCCTCCGAAACTTCCTTCTATGGCTACTGTTCACAACCTTCTTAATGGCTTTAAAACGCTTTGCGGTTACTATCGCGCACAGATTAAGCTCTTAGTCCTTGACTTGCTTTCCATCCTTCTTTACGCAGGTCTGCAAGTCGCGATTCCAATTACAGCTTTGCGCGTCTTCACAATCTACTTGCCTGAAGGCGACTTGCGCGCTACAGCATGGGCTGCCGTTGCCTTCGCAGGCATGACGCTCTTTGCTGCCGTCCTTGAATGGTGTTACATCCTCTTTGGCCACTGGTTGGGCATTCGCGTGGAAGCCACTATGCGCATTGCCTTCTTTGACCACATCCAGAAGCTTCCATTCTCCTTCTTTGACCGTACAAAAACGGGTGAAGTGCTTAGCCGTATTACTTCCGATTTGATGCTCGTCGGTGAAACGGCGCACCACCTCTTAGAAGACCTCACCGAATCCACCCTCACGCTTGTAGGTGCCTTCGCTGTGATGTTCTATATCAACCCCCAATTGGCCACCTTCACCCTCATCCCTGTACCCTTCGTGCTCGTCTTTGCGGGTTGCTTCCAACGTCGCATCCACAAAACGTGGCGCGAGAATCGTAAGGAGGTTTCAACCCTTGCCTCCCACGTAGAGAATGTCGTACAGGGAATCCGTGAAATCAAGAGTTTCACCCACGAGGATATTGAACGCTCCGCTTTCCGCAAGGTCAATGAACGCTTCCGCCTCTCCTTTGAGAAGGTCTATGTGCTTTACGCACCGTTGTTTGCTGGTACGCAGATGCTCTTGGAAGGCTACTCTCTCATGTACATTGCTATCGGCGCATGGATGGTGGCACATGACACCGCCACCTTGCCACAGGTCATTGCCTTCTTCATGTACTCGCGTTATGTCACCAAACCGATGCGCCGCATCGTGAATGGCCTTGATATGTACCAACAAGGCTTGGTCGGTTACTGCCGCTTCCGTGAATTCCTTGCACAGACGCCGGAAGAAGATCCTGCTGCCAATGCCGAACCACCTACCGAAGTGAAAGGTAACCTCTCCATTAAGGGCCTTACCTTCGCCTATCCTGGCACTCAGCGCACCGTTCTCTCCATTCCTGAATTGACCATTCCTGCCGGCACGGTCTGCGCGCTCGTAGGTCCCAGTGGTGCAGGTAAGAGTACGTTGGCCGCCCTCATTCCGCGCTTTTACGAACCCTCCACTGGCGCAATCTGTTTGGATGATTGCGACACTACGCAGATTCCGAAGCGCTTCTTGCGCGAAGCCATTGGTATTGTCGCCCAGCGCCCCTTCCTCTTTGATGGTTCCATTCGCGACAACTTGCTTCTGGGTAACCCTCAAGCAACGGATGAGCAACTCTTCCAAGCGCTCGCACAGGCCAATCTGGAGAGCTTTGTACGTGAATTGCCTGAACAACTCAATACGCCCGTTGGCGAACATGGCATTATGCTCTCGGGTGGCCAGGCCCAACGTATCGCGATTGCGCGTATCTTCTTGAAGAATCCCCCGATTCTCATCTTGGACGAAGCAACGAGCGCCCTTGACACCTTCTCTGAAGCAACCGTTCAGGAGGCTTTAATCCGCCTTGCTGAAGGTCGCACCACCTTGATTATCGCGCACCGTTTGACAACCATCCGTCACGCTTCGATGATTTGCTATCTTGAAGACGGTGAAATCGTAGAGAAGGGTTCGCATGAGGAACTCTTGCAGCAGGGCGGACGTTACTTGAAACTCTTGAAGGCCGCAGGGATGTTATGAGATTCATGGGGAAATGCCTGCTCTTTCTCCTCCCCTTGTTCCTCTTAGGATGCAAGGGAAACCCCTTCGCGACCTTTACCTTTCGCGGATGGGCGGAGAATCGTCTTGCTGAAACCACTGAATTCCCCACCTTTTACGTCCGTAAGGTCTCTTTAGGGGGCGGTGTTCGCCCCCCTTTACGCTTCAAATTTACGCACCCACATCGATTCGGCTCAACTGCGGAAATGGCCTTGTCTTGATATTGCGCGAGGAGTATTATCAACATGATTGGGCAGATCTTGTCTTAGAGGACACCAATGGAGATGGCATTAAGGACATCCGCTTTAGCGCCTTGGCCACGGACACTCCAATGCCCTTAAAGGCAATTTTCGTCTATCAACCCGATAAGTGGGAACACTATCTCCTACCCGACAGTTTTTAATCGTAATACAGGTATTTCAATATGATACTCTTTCTTAGCGGAATCCTCGTCCTTATCTTAGGTTACTTCACCTATGGTCGTTTCATCGAGCGAATGCTCGCACCTGACAATCGCAAAACACCCGCAATGGCTGCAAGTGATGGTGTCGACACCTTACCCTTGCCCAAATGGAAAAACCTCTTAATTCAACTCCTCAATATTGCAGGCGTGGGTCCTGTGATTGGTGTGATTATCGGTATCAAGTTCGGCGTCAAATGCTTCTGGATTATTCCCATCGGTTGCGTCTTAGGGGGTGCAGTGCATGACTTTGTTTCAGGATTCATCAGTTTGCGCAATGGCGGCATCAACCTCCCCGAACTCACCCGTCGCGCCTTGGGCAATGCCTTTTACAAAGTCTATGTACTCTTTGTAGTACTGCTTCTACTCTTGGTTGTAGCCGTCTTCGTGAATATCCCGACCCAACTCCTCACCAACTTTGCTCCTGACAGTCTTCCAGAAGAGCCCGTCTTTTGGAGCATCGCAGCAATTGTCCTCGCCTATTACATCGCCTCTACCATCTTCCCTGTGGACAAGATTATCGGCAAGGTTTACCCCTTATTCGGCGCATTGCTTTTGATTGGCTCCTTGGCCATGTTTGGCGCGCTCTGTTACAATGGCTTCATCTCTCCCGAACTCTTCACTGAAACCGAAGCCTTCCGCGCAGGCATGTTTAAAGATCAGCCCGTCATCCCCTGCCTCTTCGTGACCATTGCTTGCGGCATCATCTCAGGCTTCCATGCGACCCAATCTCCTATCGTTGCACGTACCATACGCCACGAACGCGAAGCCCGCGCCACCTATTACGGTATGATGATTGCAGAAGGTGTCATCGCAATGATTTGGGCCGCCGCAGGTTTGGCAATCTACAACATCTTCCCTGAATTGATGTCTGCTAAACCCGCCATCGCGCTTAAAACCGCCACAGCCCACTTCCTCGGAAATGGTATCGGCATTGTGACCATTTTAAGCGTAGTCATCCTTGCGATTACCTCTGGTGATACCGCACTTCGCAGTTTACGTCTTACCCTCGCGGAATACACCCATATCTCTCAGCGTACGCTTCTCAACCGCATCTTAACAAGCCTTTTCCCCTTGACGATTGTCGCAGGGTTACTGTGGTGGAGTAACCAAGACGCCGCAAGTTTTGAATGCTTGTGGAAGTACTTTGCGTGGGGAAATCAGATCCTCTCTGCCACCACTTTAATGGCATGTACCGTGTGGTTAATGCGTCAACAGATGCATTACTGGGTCACCTTGTTGCCCAGCATCTTTATGACCTTTATTGTTACGAGCTTCATCCTGTGGTCGGACATCTCTCATCCTGGATGCCCTTATGGCTTCAATCTTCCCATTCAAATAGCCTACATCATCGCGGCCGTGATTACCCTTGGGTGTACGATTTGGGTGTGGTACACAGGACGAAAGAGTGCTCCTATTGAAGGTTAATGTGATTCATCATAGCCTACAAAACGAAACGCCCCTGCAAACGTGCAAGGGCGTTTTGTTTATCCGTAGGAGGTTCGCGCGTCTATTAGAAGACCCAGAACTTCGCAATGAAGTAGTTGACCGCGATTTCAAGGATGGTCACAATCAGATTGATGATTTCTGGCCACCATCCATATTCTGTACGCACGCGTTCACGATCGCGCAGGTCCCATTTGAGCCAACAGTCCATTACGGCCCACATAAGGGCTACAGTCACAATCACTGTGCCGATACGGGTGGAGTAAAAGAGCCAAGCCGACTCCCAAAAGCCTGTTTCCGTTCCGCTAAACGCGAGCCAACGCATCATAAAGAAGGCCGTTGTCGCAGCAGCAAACCACGACAACGACTTGGCCCAGACGTTGCTCAACCGAAACTTGCGGAAGCAGACAGAATAGCCTACTTGGCTTACAAGCGTTGAGCACACGCCTGAGAAGAAGTACCAGAACAGCTCCCAAAAGAGCGCTGGATCCATGAATTTAGCGATGAACTCAGACAAGGTTCAGCGTTCCATCCTTTAAGAGTTCACGGCAGAGCTGCCAGCATTCATACTGCATGCGCGGTACGTGGAAGCAACCCTTGAAGATGTTGCCCTTAATGTCGGAGCAGACGCGGCCATCACGCGAGAGATAACCGAACCAACCGCCGTATTCCTTATCTGGGAAGTGGTTGTGCGTCCAGTCATGTACGAGCGTGTGCATCTTGGCATACTTCTCATCACCCGTGAGCTGGTAAGCCAAGAGGGCTGCGATACAACCTTCATTGTGGGGCCACCAGAACTTCATATCCTGCCAGTATTCGCTTACAGGATTGTTGAAGACGTCACGATAGTAGAGAATACCACCGTATTCCTTATCCCAACCGCGTTCCCACGACCAGTCCAACATATCAAGACCGATGCGGATGTAATCCGTACGACCGCGCATCTTGCCTTCGTTCATGATGAACCAAGCGCCTTCAATGGCGTGACCAGGATTCAAGGTGCGTTCATCGATGTGATCAATAATCGAACCATCGGGAGCCACCGTTTCCATGACACAGCGCAAATCAGGCTTCATGTGATACTTCACGATATCAGCGATTGCCTGGTCAATACGGTCATTGGCTTCTTCATAACCAATACTTTCGCGGAGGCGCTGACAGGTCACGATGTTAATCATCGGATGACCCAAACCACGCTTCGGGCGAACGTCGGTGAACTTCGGTGGATAGTCCACGTGGTCACCGTAGATCTTGTAGGTCTTACGTGCCAATTCAGCATATTCTTCCGAACCGGTCAAACGTGCATATTCACCGTAAGCAATTGAAGCAAAGCTTTCAGAGAAGGCATAACGACGCTTACGGATTGGTTCACCGCGACGCGTCACATGGAAGTACATGCGACCATCAGTGGGATCATAGCAATACTTACGAAGGAATTCAAGCGTACCCTTCGCAGCGGCTTCCCATTCAGGACGACGTTCCACATGATTGGCCAAGAAGCCCAACATCCATGCAAAGCGTCCCTGCTGCCACACGCCCTTATCCGTATCAATACGACGCCCCTGACGGTCAACGCCCGTCATAATGCCGCCATATTCCTTATCTAAACCATATTCCATCCAGAAGGGCACCACATCGCAGAGCAACCCATCATGGTAGACGGTTTCAAGCTTTTGAAGACGGTCAGTGGTTAACATAACCTCGCCTTTCGTTAGTCACTTAAACAGATACAAAAAAGGCCTGCCGCCGAAGAGGCAGCAGGCCGAAGGAAAACCTTATTCAGCAAGAATAGCTGCCACGGTGTCAGCGCAGTCCTTACGCTGTTCAGCCGTGAGGCAAGAGAGCGGAGGACGCACGGTGGGCATATCCAAACCATGAATCGCCATCATGGCCTTACCGCCAACCACGCCACCGTACTTGACCAAGAGGTCAACGATGCGGCAAACCTTGCTCATGCCCTTATCAATAGCGGCCTGATCGGAATTCTTGTAAGCTTCCCAGATGCCGTAGTAGAGCGGAGCAGCATAGTTATAGGTGGAGCCGATTGCGGACTTAGCACCGCAAGCCAATGCGCCAGCAAACCATTCATCGATACCCCAAGTGATATCATACTTACCACCGCAGGCGCGGATGCAGCGCTGATACATGTAGAGGTCTGGATAGTTGAACTTGATACCTGCGAGCTGCGGGATCTTGCCATCAGCCTTGATAAGGAACTGTTCCATATCAAAGGTCACGCCAGACATGCCAGTGTGATAGTAGTAGAAGGGCAAGTTAGGAGCAGCCACGAGCACAGAATTGATGTAATCAATCAAGTTATCAATGCTAGAGGGCTTGAAGAAGTTCGGAGGCACGATCGAAGTAGCGTCCAAACCGAGTTCTTCAGCGTAAGCAGCCAATTCGCGAGCGTCTGCGATAGAGAGAGCACCCACGTGGCAGATGATGAAGAGCTTACCCTTAGCGGCATCAGCCCATGCCTTCATCACAGCCTTACGTTCTGCGACAGAACAGCAGATACCTTCACCCGTGGTACCACAGATGTAAGCGCCGATTACCTTCTGCTTCAAGAGGGTTTCGACCTGCTTGGGGATCAAATCAAGATTGATGCTACCGTCTTCATTAAACGGAGTATGAGGAGCGGCAATAAGACCTTCAAGTTTCTTCATAGCAAAACTACCTTTCACAAGTTTGATACCTATATTATCCCACTCCTACATAGAAACTGCAAGTACTAAATTCACGAAAAGCAAAATAAACCTCGTCCGTCCCCTTTTCAAACACTGCCTATCTTTCGAAAAAACATGGGCAGTCTTTAAGACAAACATGGGCAATCTTTAAGACGAACATGGGCAGTCTTTGAAGTTCCATTCGGGCGAAATTCAAAACAACCTCTTTTGAACTTGAAAACAACCTGTTTTGCGTTTGAAAACAACCTCTTTTGAATCTCAACACAACCTCTTCTCAAAAAACGTCAAAAAGAGACGCCCTAACCTTTCAGCCAGGGCGTCCTTTAATTGAGGTTTTCGTACTCGCTTACTTGCGCACCTTCACCTTGAATTGACGTGTGCCAATGAAGTCCGTCAAGACCGAACGCGCCTGCCCATTGACTTCGTAGGCATCCGGCAACGTTAAGTAGACCGTACCCTTTTCATCTGCAGGCGCCACTACGTTCTGAATCGTCCATGTTTCCTGTGTGCCTTCATCGGTAATGACGAAGGAGACGCCATCAACATAGTCTGCAGTACCTACGGTCGGGCCTTCCACCGTTGCCGTGAAGATCACATTGAGATCAGCATCCACGGTCACACCCGCCAAGCCGAACTCATACTCAATCTTCACCGTAGCAGTGTTGTTTTCGACTTCCACAGTTTCAACATTGATGAAGCACCCCAAGAGTGCATCCACCTCATCCGCCGTCGGCGTCTTAGGTGTCTCACTACCCTTCGTGTAAACTTCCACAGCGACTGCGTAGGTGCCTTCCGTCACGGACTCTTCCTTCAAGGCCTCAATGACGATATCGCGGAGCGCCTGCTGCGTTTCAGCCATGAAGTCATTCGTACCCGTCAAGGTCACGAAGCTTGCACGCTTCACCACCAAGGCATAGGTCGTCACCGTCGTTTCATTGCCTTCACCATCCGTAACCGTCTCGCTCGAAGAGGTCACTTCAAGTGCGTATTCAGGCGCCACCGTGTACTGAGTCTTGTCCAATGCACCTGTAGAGGTGAAGACCGTCACCGTGTCATCAGCATCCTTCAAGAGCGCACCTGCTTCAGCAGTGACCTCAATCACCGTCGACGTCGACGTGACAGCGCCCAAGGTCAATGCCTGACCATCGGCCACCACCACAGCACCTTCATTGAAGGTCACCGCACCATTAATGGTACCCGAACCTGCGAGCTTACCAGCCACAGTCATCGTGCCCGTCCAAGTACCCGTGAGGTTCAACGAACCCGTCTGATCGATGACCAACGGTTTCGCCACCGTAGTGGTTCCCGTGTAGGTCAAGGTCGCACCATTCACACCCGAGAGGTAGAAGGAGGAGAGACGTTCAATACCATTATCCGTCAACATACCACCCGAATAGGTCGTATCCTTCGACTGAATGATTTCAAGCGAACGCTCACCCGAGTTGTAGTCCACGCGGAAAGCACCCGTACCAGAGAGCGAACCAATCTTGAAGGCTTTATTGCCTTCAGGCAAAATGAGGCCGTTCGCAAGGTTGTTTTCTACCGCAAGCGTCGTCGCAAACATATTTGCAACATTCGGCAAGATCGTCCAACCCGTGTTCTGATAGACAATCTTACCCGTACCTGTGATACCGCTGAAGTCCACATCACCGTCCAACTTTCGATTGCCATTGGCTGCAATCACTAAGGAGGCGCCTTCGGCAATTTCCACATTCTGACCACTCAGGATAGAAGTATTATCAGTTGCATGGTTTACCGTCACCGTTACGCCATTGGCGAGCTTCAAGGTGCCTTCACCAGAGAGCGCCGTCAAGGTGGTCAAGGTGTTCGCATCCGCGATGAGCAAGTCATCAGTGAGGGCAAAGGTCACACCATTCAAGGTGTTGCCCGCCATCGCGATTGTGTAATCGGAGTCTGCCACAGTAAGGGTCGTGAGTGCTGCAGTGGTCACATCACGTGTCACCGTAGCATCAGCTTCAGCCGTCAAGGTCACTGCCTCAACCGCATCCCACGCAATCGCAGTCGTTACGACTTGAGTTCCTTCCGCATCAGTGGTCCACGTCAATGCAGACCAATCGGCGTCTTCCGTCACTGTTGCGTAGAGTGCCGTGTGAATCGCAGCCGTCTTCACGAGGAAGAGCGTATTGCCCAACACGCGCAATTCAAAACCTGTCGGCACATTCGTGAAGTTGTCTGCAGAGAGGGTCTGCGACGAGGTCACCACAGGAATCTGGATCATGTTAAGCAAGTCATCGCTGACGCTCAACTGAGCCACACCCGTGATTGCGCCATTCACCGTGAGGGCAGTTTCACCCACTTCGAAGATCGGCCAAGCGGTGATGACTTCTTCCTCCACGGTATTCGTGAAGGCCAAAGCGCCCTTGACCGTGCCAGTGCCGCGCAAGGTCGTGCCTGCCGCCATCGTGGTGGCGCCCGTACCCGTGGCACCCGTCACCGTGAAGGTACCCGCATTAATCGTTGTCGCACCATAACTGTTTGCAGCATTCGTGAGGACAAGCTCACCAGCGCCAGTCTTCGTGATGACTCCACCATAAAGATGTGCATCCACGGTCAAGCGTGCATTTTCCTGCACTTCTACAGGGAACTCACCCGTAGCAGTGTCATGACGGATGTTCATCTTAATCGCATGACCAGACGCGTCATCTGCGTAGGTAATGTAAGAATCCGTCGGAGAAGCTGCCGAAGCACCTTCAAGCGCTTCAATCGTCAAGGTCGGCCCTTCAAACCAGTCTAAGCCACGATCACCATTATCGCAACCAGCCATCAAACGGATGATACCACCCACCATCGTGATTGGCGTCTTGAGCGTATCACGCTTGTAGACCTGGAATTCGCCCTGCTCCGTCAAGACAATGCGCTGACGACCATCAACATTCCAGCCCGTAGCATCGTTATTCGTGCCCGTCGCCAAAGCTGCATTCGCGCCCGTGACCGTAATCACGCGACTCTTACCCGGACCATTTGCACCGCCATTGGGGAACTTCAACGTACCGCTCGTCACAAGGATATCGCCCGAGAAGTTGCCGCCCGTGCCAATCATTTCCTGGATGGCTGCGGTATCGGCAAAGGCGAGTTCCAACGTGCCTGCGCCAGCGAGCTTCGTATTCCCGAGGTTCACTTGACCATTCACACGCGTGGTGCCGAGGGCATCCTTCGTAGTCACCTTCAGGGTTGCACCTTCAGCAATGGTCGTGTTGCCCGTGTAGGTGTTGGCACCCGAGAGGGTCGTGGTGCCCGCGGCCACCACCACTGCGCCCTCACCAGAGAGAACAGAGCTAATCGCCACATCACCCTTCAAGGTCAACGTGCCGCTCACAACGTAGTTGCGCGTGACGGTAATCGTGCCGCCATTAGCGAACAAGGTCACATTCGCCATCGTGCGTTCCGTATCAGCATACTGATCTTCCTTACCGGCATGGAAGTCGAGCGAACCGCCCGTCACTACCACGGCACCCTCATCCATAGAGACGTTCATCATCTGCATGGCGCCATCACCCGACTTGGTCAAGGTGTGGCCATTCAGCGTCAAGGACTGCACCGCATAACCACCCTTAATGAAGTGGTAAGCGTGGCCCGCATTGACTTCGATCTCAGAGTCAGCCGTCAAGACAACATCGCAGAATTGCTTGAGACCCGTATGATGTTCGGCGCCCGTATTCGCCACCTTGCCACCCTTCAAGGTGACCGAGGCTTCATGCAAGTAACCATTCAAGTCAAGCGTTGCACCTGCATTGACCAC
>JAZRAG010000089.1:0-8407 GCA_045634445.1 Candidatus Spyradenecus sp.
AGCATTCTGGAGACGCGTTCGGCAGATAATAGCGTAACCGACTCAGCTGCAGCAGCCACAGCAATGGCTTGCGGTAAGCGCACTTACAATGGCGCCATCGGTGTGGATGTCAATCAGACGCCCATTAAGTCCATCTCCGAACACGCCCAAATCGCCGGAAAGCGCGTTGGCATCGTGACCACCGACCTCATTACGGGCGCAACGCCGAGCGGCTTCTCTGCGCACGTTTCCAAGCGTGACCACGATAAAGAGATCCTCGAACAGCAAATCGCCACCGGCTTTGACGTCTTTATGGGCGGCGGCCAGAAGTACATCAATGACGACCTTAAGGCCTATCTCACGGAGCGTGGCTATTCGCTCGTCACAACGCGCGATGAAATGGCAAAAGCTGAAGGCAAGGTCTTTGGGTTGTTTAGCCCTGGCATTATGACGGCGATGGTGGAGCGTCGTGCAGGCGCTGGCGCGGCAGAGCCCACGCTCACCGAAATGACGCAGAAGGCAATTGACCTCTTAGATGACGATCCTGATGGTTTCTTCCTTATGGTGGAAGGTGCACAGGTCGATAAGGGAAATCACGAAAATGACTTGCCATGGGCCACCTACGAACTCTTGGAATTTGACAATGCAGTGGGATATGTGCTCAATTGGGCAAAGGAACACCCCGATACGCTCGTCTTTATCGCGCCAGACCACGAAACGGGCGGCATTACGCTCTTGAATGAACCCTTCGAAGGGGCTCGCGCAAAGGCCCTCGCACAGGCCACAAAGAAGGGCGCCGCAAAGCCTAACGCTTACTACACCAACTACTCGAGCACGTGGCACACGGGCGTAGACGTCTTTGTCGCAGGCAATACCTTTGATTGCCGTCCGATTCAGAACGAGAAGATGCTTGAGGCCATCATTGGCGAAACCGTAACGCCGCTCGTTGAACTCAAGGGTGAAACCGTCACTGAAAATGGCATCACGTGGCTCAACCGCTCTGACGGAAAGGTCAAATACCGCGCACAACGTGACGCAATTTACATCCGTTCCACGAATAAGTGGTATTTCTGGTAACCCCTTTTAATGTCCAATCTAACCTGCTTCAAGCGCGACTTTTCGGTCGCGCTTCTCTTTTCGTCGGTTAACCCTGCAAAAGCTCCCGAACAACCTCACGAAAAAGGGAGATTTTGAGGCGAAAAACCGCCCATTTTCACTCCTCTGAAAAAAGGCACACTTTTCGCTTGAAATTGAGAAACGCGTGTGTTACAGTTTCATCATTCCTTACGTGTCTGTGTCTCTTCCCTACATTTGTGTGGAGATTTCCGTTGAAAAACGGAGACTTGCAAGGCCCTCCCTATCACTATTAACCACAACTTCTGGACAAGTGTCATGTTACAGAAATCAACACTCATCTCCGCCACAGTCGGAGTTGTATGGGGCGCCCTTCTCGCCTCAACTTGCGTTTACTTTATCACTCGGCCCCAAAAAGAGGAGCCCTTTTCGTATCTGCCAAAGATAACAGAAGAGGGCCCCGCGGAGCTTCCCAAGGCTGATCCTCTCCTGCCCGAGCCCACAACCCCAACGGCCGCGCCCACAACCCCAACGGCCGCGCCTGCGATGTTAGCATTAAAGGCAGAAGCGCAGCGTCGCACGATCGTTCTCACCTTCTCCACGAATCGCAAAGTCTTGATTAAGCCGGGCGAGAACCTCTTGGTGGAGCCCGCCGTCACCAATCTGTCCGCCTATCCGAACTATTGGAACGACACCATGATACTGAGGGGTGATTTTGAACCCGAAACCGAATATACCCTCACGCTCAAAGAAGGGATGCAGTCTATCATTGGCGAACAACTCGTAAGCGATACGGTTTTCACGGTAAAGACCTTGCCCCCAGAGCCCCATGCCAATTTCTTACTCACACAAGGCCAAATGGCGCTCACGCCAGAGACGTCATTGCCGTTCACTTACCTCGCCTGCGACAAGCTGAAGATTGAGGTTTGGAAGGCCTTTCCCAACAACCTTGTCCATTACGGCCAGGCGATGAGTCCAGACCATTTGATGGAATTGCACGCGAGCCATGTCTTCACACTGCCGCGCAATAACAAGAAGCCCCAAAACGCACTCTTGCCCGTTTATGACCTCGTGAAAGGCATGCCAGGCGCCTATTGCTTTAGGGTCTTCCTTAATGAGAATGACGAAGATGACGCCGATCACTGTTTTGTCATTCTCTCCAATATTGGCGCGACGTATGCTTACGACAAGCGGGGTCTTCCCATTGTGTCGGTGCTGAACCTTGTGGATGGTTCGCCCATTGCAGATGCATCTGCAACCCTTTATGATGACAAGTATCAATTGATCGCCTTGGGCATTTCGGATGAACTTGGGTTCGTGGAAACGACGCTTACGCCTGAAGCCGCCGAACGCAAAGGCCCCCTGACGCCGAAACGCATGATCATCACGGCAGGCGATGATATCACCCTTATGGAGATGAATTCCGAAACGTGGCATAGCGCCTATCTGCCGACTGGCATTACACGTCCCGCTTTCCCTGCTTCGATTTGGCCCGATCGTGACGCCATTCATCCTGGCGAAAAGGTGCAACTCTATGGCGTAGTGCGCGATGCGGCAGTCAAGGCCGTGAAGGACCTTCCGCTCACCCTTGAAGTCCATTCGCCCGCTAACAAGCTCTTCCTTTCGGATGAAGTGACCTCCAATCAGGATGGCTACTTCACCACCTCCTTCACAATGCCCGATGGCATCCGTGATGGTTACTACACCGTTTACTGCAAATTGGGCAAAGAGACCTTAGCCACGACCGATCTCTACGTCGCGGACTTCACGCCCAATCATGTGCAAATTGGTCTTGAGTTCAAGGATAAACCAGAAGATCCTTGCATTCCATTGAAGTTGAGCGCGAAGACCTACTTCGGCACCACAGTCTCTCAAGGGAATGGCACCTATCAGATTAAGGCCGAGCCCGCCACCCTCCCTGAAGCGTGGAAGGGGTGGACCATTGGTATCAACGAATCCTCCGCAACGATTGCTTCGGCCTCCTTTACGAAAGACTGCTTAGAAGAAACCATCCAGCTCACCACCCTGCGCAAGGAGATCTTACCCATCAAACATGCGCCCATTCGCGTAACGGCCACTGTCACCTTTAGCGAACCGAACAATCGTGCAGTGGTCGACAGTGCGTCATTGACGCTCGCTCCCAAAACGGCCTACTTGGCCATGCGTTATGACGAAGACACACAGGCTATTGCCTTCCGCCAGTTTGTTCCCGAAGGCGCAGAACCAACCGAAGCCGTCATCACCACCTTCTCCTTGGTTGAGCACCGCGCCTCTTATGAATTGGTCAAGGACTCCAATAGCGGTTGGCGTTATAAATGGGTCAGCTTTGACCAGAATGTCAAGCTCAACGTGGATAATCCGCCCATTGATCCGAAACCTTTGACGCTCACATATGAAACGGTACAGAAGTCGGTGAGCAATTTACCGCCGGGCCACTATACCTTAATGGCCGCCCTCAGCGATGGCACCCAGACGCGCATCTCCTTCTGGCATAACACCTCATGGGAAGGGAAGAAGTTGGGGCACACCTCCAACCTCACCTTCACCGCAGATAAACAACATTACAACCCTGGCGAAACAGCGTTGCTCACCTTCTACGCCCCAGTCAAAGGTCGCGCCATCGTAACAGGCGGTGATGATACCTTGCAGCAAGCGCTTGCCTTTGAGGTTGAGGCGGGAAAGGTGACGTTACCAATTCCGATTGCGAAAAACACGATTCACGGCACTTGGACAGTCGGTGTGACATTGGTTGCCAAGAACTTGAACACCGAGGCGCGTTACTTCGGTGTAGCAGAATTGGACGTTAGCCATGCGCACCAGAAACTCGCCGTAACGCTCGATGCGCCCAAGGTCATGCGTCCGCAGGAAACGCTCACGTTGAATCTCAATCTCACCACGCCGGCAGGTGAACCTTGTCGCGGCACGGTAGCGATCTTTGCGGTGGATGAAGCCGTCTTAAATGTGACAGGCTTTAAAACCCCTGACCCGCACACCGACATCTATTCGTACACGGGCCATCCGTTTATCTTTGGCGACCTCTATGGCACCATCTTGCCGCAATTGCGTCTCTTGCCCGATGGCCGCATTGGCGGTGGCAAACTCTTGCAAGCGCGCCGCAAGATGGATAACTCGGTCAATGCTCAACAGCTGACGACGACCCTCATCTTGCCGTTGCAGGAGGTGGACGACAGCGGGAAGTTAACGCTTCCGATTCAGTTGCCCGACTTCAAGGGAACGCTTCGCATTATGGCAGTGGCCGCCAATAAGGACATCATCGGCTCCACCAGCACGCAAGTCATTGTCCGTACACCTGCGTCTCTCAGCGTAGCTGGCGTGCGTTATGGGTGTGCAGGCGACCAAGCGGAATCCTCCTTCCGCATCATCAACCACGACCTGCCCACGAGCCCTTACACCTTAACGGTGGGTGAACACACCTTCACAGGAGAAATCGCCACAGGTGCTACGTTGTATCATGCTGTGACCTTGCCCGTAGGTGAAAGGACCGCCACCTTGAAGATCGGCGAATTCACCACCAGCGTCACGCAGAAGGTCGCCATTCAAGATGAAGTGCCCATGCACGCAGAAGTGCAGGTGAAGGTCTTAAAGGAAGGCGAAACCTTGCCACAGGATGCCGAACTCCTATCGTCCATTCACCACATGCGTAAGCTTGCGCTTGATTGGTTGAAGGGTTACCCCTATTCGTGCACAGAGCAACTCTCCGCGTGCATATTGCCCTACACAATGAGTCAAGACCCCAATGAGCGCGTGCTTGTGAAGGCGTATTACAACCGTCTTGCTGCGCGTCTCTCTACGGCGGGCGAATTCTATTTGTGGGATGATTGCTATTATGTGAGTGACGTCGCCTCGCTCTTTGCTAGCCAGGTCTTGATTGAAGGCGTCAATTCGGGCATTCTCTCAAAGGAACACCTGCCGAACGTCCTCACCCGTCTCTACTATATGGCCACCTCAACGAAGCCCGACGAACGCCCTCAAGCGGCCTACGCGGCCTTCTTACTCGGAGAAGCTGGCGCGCACAAACACGCCTTGCATGCCGCGCGCAACCTCCTCGTGGCCAACGAGCATGACACCGCGGGATTCGTTGCGGCTGCGACATTGGTATTGTGTGGCGCTGCAGATGAAGGCGCGCCGAAGATGAAGGCCAACCTCGCGGCCAATCCTTTCCCGAAGCCCCTCTTTACAAGCTATATGGGTCACACTGCTTCGCAGGCAATGACGCTCTACTTCGCTATCCGCGCAGGCGTCATTGATGACGCCGAGATTGATAAGCGTATCGTTCAATTGCTTGACCAACAATGGGATACCACGCAGACGTGCATGTGGGTCGCGCGTGCCCTCCAACTCTGTGAGGATCGCGATATTGAAACGCGCTATCGTCAGGCCGTTCCCACGACGCGTCTTCAGAACGATGCGCAGATTCGCGTGACCAAGCAAATCGTTGACCGCGAGGGTAATCCCATTACCACCTTAAAGCACGGTGAACTCGCCTTTGTGAAGATTCAGGTGCAGCACCCGCGGAAGTGCGACAACTTGATTCTCTGTGACCGCTTACCAGGTGGATTGGAGTATGAAGATGCCAATCTTGCCACACGTGAAAGCGTTGAACTTCCCCAGTGGGCCCAACAGTTGACGGCCTTTAACCTTCAATCTCAGGAAAACACAGGTGCGCAGATACGCTTCTTTGGTTCTGACGTTATGCTCTCCTTTACGCACGTTTACCCAGTTCGCGCAACCACGAAGGGCACCTTTGCCATTCCCGCGGCATTGATTGAAGACATGTATGTTCCCTCCTACAATGGCGGCCACGACCCCGTTGAAACCTTAACCATTCAATGATCTTCCGCGACTTCAAACGTAATCACCGATGGTTGTGGCGAAGTGTCATCGCCATCGGTGGTGTTTGCCTCCTCGCGCTCTGTGCGTGGGAGGTGGCGCCCTATTGCGTTGAAGACCCTTTAGCCACGCTCCTCCAACGCCCCGCTGCCCAACTTTACACCGATGCGAATGGCGCTCCGCTTTACGCACAGGCTGGCTATGATGCGCAGTGGCGCTTTGATGTGACGTTAGCAGCGATCTCCGAAGATGCCATTCGCGCCACACTGATTGCAGAAGACGCGCACTTCTACGACCATTCAGGTGTGGATTACGCGGCCTTTGCGCGCGCCTTTTGGCAAAACCTCACGGCCTTAAAGGTTGTCTCTGGCGCCTCCACGATTAGCATGCAAGTCGCCTCTCTGGCCACGGGGCGCAAACGTTCGGTTTGGCACAAGTTCTTGCAAGCGGCGCGCGCCCGCAAGATGGAGCGTCTGCATTCGAAAGAGGCGATTCTCACCGCCTATCTCAACCACGCACCCTATGGCGGTAAAATCACAGGTATTGAGGCGGCCGCGCGTTACTACTTCAATACCTCCGCACGCGAACTCACCTTCGCCGAAGCCACGCTCCTCTGCGGCCTCCCCCAACGCCCCAACGCCTTTCGCCTCGACCGTCACTTTGAAGCCGCGCGTACGCGTCAGCAACGCCTCCTCAAGATGATGGTGCGCCGTGGCTTTCTCACCGAAACACAAGCCGACGAGATCTTCCAAGCCGCAGGGGTGCGTCGCCGTGATTATAGCCAACCCGCCGACTTCCAACGACTCTCCAAGCCTGACGAAAACCTCCACGCCCTCAAAGCTGGCTATCCCATTCGCCTCACGTGGCAAGAACACGCCCTCATGCGTCTACGCCAACAGCAAGCGCGCCTTATCAATGTCAATGATGGCGCCTGTGTGATTCTGGACCGACATGCACCCGAAAAGCCGATTGTCTACATTGGCACGCTTCACTTTGACCATCCCCATGCAGGTCAAGTTGACGCCGCAAAGGCTTCCCGCAGCGCAGGAAGTGTCCTCAAACCCTTCTTCTATGCCGCCGCCATTCAAAGCGGACGCTTAGCACCTGCGACCCAACTCCTCGATGCGCCGCTTCGTTATCAACATTACGCGCCCACGAATTATGACGGCTCCTATCGCGGATGGGTGAGCGCCCAGGAGGCCCTCGCCGACTCGCTCAATACACCCGTGATTCGCTTGATGAGCGCCTTGGGCGAAGAACGCGTCACCGCCACCTTTGAAGCCCTCCAATTGCCCTTAGGGAAACAACCTGGACTCACCTTTGCCCTTGGTACGGGCGGCACATCGCTCTTGCAACTCGTCCACGCCTACCATCGCCTACCTGAAGTCTTCTCCCCAGAAACCGAGGTATTGCTCGCAGAGATGTTGCGTCGGCCGCTGCCGCATACGACCTTAGACGTAGCGTGGAAAACCGGCACCGCCAACAACAATACCGACGCTTGGTGCGTAGGATGGACTCCCGATTATGTGGTAGGGGTTTGGTTTGGCAATAAAAGCGGACGCAGAAGTGAAGCCCTTGTGGGCATCGATGCCGCCGCACCCGTTGTGGGCGACCTCTTTAATCTCCTCTATGCCCAACGCACCCCACCCTTCTGGAACGCACCCGCCGCGCAACAGCACCTTTGCAAAACCACTGGCCTCCGCGCGAGTGCCCAGTGTCACGAACGTTTCACGGGCTTCGTTCATTCGCAAATCCCGCTCCAACTCTGCAACTGTGCCAGCAAACCCCTCGCGACAGCGCCCCTTATGCTCTCTCCTATCACGGCCACCTACTGCGGCGACACAGTCACCCTCCCACTCGTTTCAAGCGAAAGCATCACCCAATGGTTTCTCAATGGCGCCGCTGTCACCTCGCCCACACTCTCCCTTACCCCTGGCACCTATACCCTTCGCGCCATCGCGCGCAACCGCATTGAGATGTGCACCCTCACCATCCTCCCCAAAACTCAGGGCCCGCGTCCAATTGCACGCCTTACCCCTGCAAAATGAGCCCCTAAAACGGACACTATAGCGGCTCTCCTCAAAAGCACTTGTTGTGCACCGCAAAATGGGTTGTTTTCAAAACCAATAAGGCTTGTCTTAAAGGTCAAAAAGGCTTGTTTTCAAAATGAGGGCATCAGACGCGCCCCTCAACGCTCATGCGCGAGCCGCTCAGAGATCATGCGCGAGCCGCTAAGAGATCATGCGCGAGCCGCTGCTCGCATGGCGTAGCCTGTCGAGAAATGGAGATGTGCCCATTTCGAGCAGCGGGTAAGATTCGTGCGACTCGTGGAGAATAGCGAAGGATGTCTGCGCAACGCGCAGACGGCAGAACCTGCTCCGCAAGCACAACGAAGGCGTGTCTGCCGCCCCTTCGGGGCTGGGCGGGCAGAGCCCGTAGGACGGCCAGGATGGTGCTACGAGAATGCGCAAGAACGCAAGGTCTTACAAATCTGCCACCTCGG
>JAZRAG010000090.1:0-1151 GCA_045634445.1 Candidatus Spyradenecus sp.
AGCGCGCGTTGCGAGAAGACAACGTAAGCCGGCAATGAAAGTTCACGCGCACGCTCAGCACGCCAAGCGCGAAGCACGTTGAAGGGGCGAGGATGCAGAATGTCTTGGGGGACATCGGTAATTTTCTCTTCCTTCTCAACCTTCTTACGGGTAGTCTTTGGGCGCTTTTCAACTGCTTCTGGTTCTGCGTCGTCTGAAGCATCAAGCATAATATCTGCCTTACGGCGGAGGTATGCACTCAGCGAGAAACCCTTGTTTTTCACATAATTAAGCAATTGTGTCTTAATACGCAGGGTTTCTTTGAGGGTGTCAATCGAATTTTCAGCACGCTCCTTTATACGCTTGCTATCCGTGGGTAGCGAGAGGTCACTTGTCTGCGCAATGAGGGGGGCGAGTTTTTCCAAGAAGTAAGCAGTAGCCGCGGCGATACGCTCTTGAAGCGTCTGTGACTCGGCAGGATTTTCCTCCGTGCGTATGAGGTAATCCAACTGCGTGCCAAACTTTTTTGCCACCGTCTCAACAGCGTTTTTTAAGTCGGGATCTAAGGACTTGAAGCGTGCTATCTGTTCGGGGTAAAGTTTAGAGAAATGCTCTTCCATTACGCGCACCACATCGGCATAGGCATAGAGAACGGGCGTGAAGTTATAGAGTTCTTCCAGCGTGGTGTAAAGGAAGTTGCGCTGTTGCTCTTGAATCTGATTTTCAGAGGGTTCGCGCTCCGCCATCTGCTGCGTGTAAGTGCGCACGTTATAATCTGTGATGATTGCGTGGGCAGGAATGGGGTCGCTCAGTACGAGTCCCTCAAACGTCTTACAGCGGCTCAGCGCCACGTAGGTTTGCCCTGCGGCAAAGGCTTGCTTGGCATTGATTATAGCACGCTCAAAGGTCAAGCCCTGACTCTTATGAATCGTGATTGCCCACGCCAGGCGCATCGGGATTTGGGAAAACGTACCGATGACTTGCTCCGAAATTTCTTTCGTTTCCTCGTCGAGCACGTACTTACAGTTTTGCCACACGTCAGAAGTAACCTTAATTTCTTCCTTACTATCTGTGGGACACACCGTTATACCGTTGTCATCAATCTCTACAACCGTGCCAATCATACCATTATAGAAGCGCTTTTCACGGTCGTTTTTTACAAACATAACCCA
>JAZRAG010000091.1:0-27871 GCA_045634445.1 Candidatus Spyradenecus sp.
CGCATCACTTTTTCAAGCAATGCTTTGTAGTCGTCAACGACGTCAAATACAACCTTATCTGTACTAATTGCCTTGAAATGTTCGCGTGCACAGTGAATTTTAGAGGCTTCAATTGGACGTAATTGAAGCGAGTTCATCGAACCTTTTGTTTCAGCAATAAAGTAAATATGCTTTACATTCTTTTCATAGAACGCAATCGCCCAGTCTGGATTGTAATTGCCCACGGGTGTAGAAATACGGAACCCATTCGGCAACTTTACATAGACTGCAACTTCAGCTGCAGCATCTAATCGTTCTGCAAACTTACGTTCTCCATCAGAATCATAAACCAAATGATCAAAAAGATGTTTCGTTGATTTAACAGCGTTCACATCCAATCGACCTTTAATCGTTGGCTCCGTGAAAATATCCGTATCATACTTTTCATCAAGTACGTTGTATGTAATATGCTCAATGATTGCTGTTGCCTTCTCGTCATTAATCAACGCGCCAGCTTTAACAATAAATTCTTCTGGATTATCTTTGAACTGATCAAAGACCGTCTTCTGAATCCCTGTTAAAATTTGAATCACTGTTTTACGCGTTAATCCCGTTGCCTCAACTAATTTACCCACCAAGTCATATTTCACTCCACTATTTACGGCGATTTGACGCTTATGACTTTCTGATTCAGAAACCTTAAAACCCGTCCCAGCTTCTAAATCGGCCTTAGAGGTAATATTCTCAAGCGTTCCCGATTTCACTGTAAAGTAAATCTTAGGCACTCGCAAATGAGCATCTAAGGTCGCAATTGACTTCTTTACCAATTCATCCGTATCGAAATTAACCACATATACAGATTTTGAATTAATCCGACTCCACAACGCCTTAAACTCAGGCATCGCCAATTTATTAGGGTTAACCTTTACCTCAACATTATTACTGCGTGCATTTTCAGGTTGAATCGGTTTACCATCATAAACGCAATCCACAATATTCAAAATTGCAGACTCAAACAGAACCAATTCTGTAGGTAAGACAATCGCCTGATTCTTCTTATCCGCATAATACTTATCCGTCAAGGCTCCTTGCTTGTCAATGTAGCCTGCACTACGCAACCCAAAGACAATCTCTGTTGCTATTTCTTCTGTAATGACATCTACATTTCCATTGGCATCTGTGACCTCTCTTCCCTTAAAGAGTGAGATAGTTACAGCCTTGGGACGATTTCCAATCGCATCTGCCAATTCGCTCTGCAATCCCTTTGCAAAGCTCTCATAACTTTCACTTGCAATAACCGTCAATATATTCACATTGTGAACGTCATTGCCAAGCACGTGCGAATCCATGCGTTCACCTTCCTGATTCACGCACAAACGAAGCCCACGCCCGACCTCTTGACGCTTTCGCACATCACTGCCACTCTGCTTCAACGTGCAAATCTGAAACACATTAGGATTATCCCAACCTTCTCGAAGCGCAGAGTGAGAAAAAATAAAACGAACAGGAGAGCGCTTTGGACTTCTATCCAATAATAGCTCCTTGTTCTTCATAATCAAATCATAGGCATCAATATCATCCGAGGAAGTCTCTTTCTTACTGACCTTAGAATCAATCATCTTACCTTTCTTATCAACAGAAAAGTAACCTGCATGCGTTGCGTTTGGCGCTATCGCATTTAAGTATGCGTTATACAAATCATCCCCAAGTTCGCGTTGCATGGTATTAAGAATGTCCGTATACTCTTCCTCAAAGATTTCTGCATAACGCCCATTGCACGCCTGCCCTGCCGCATCATAGACCTTATATTTTGCCACCTCATCAATGAAGAAGAGCGAGAGCACCTTAATCCCGCGATGAAAGAGTTCGCGCTCACGCTGCAAATGCGACAAAATCGTTTCACGAATCTGAATACGACGCAACTGCTCTTCGCTCACCTTACCAATGACATCGCCGGCATAAAGCTTAATCCCATTGATAAACTCAACCGAATCATCGCGCCCATCGATCGACTTAACCACAAAACCATGTTTGTACTCATCCAGTTGCCCAGACTGTTCATACAAGTTAAAGCCTATCCACACCTTTGCAGATTTCTTCCGAATCCCTGTTGCACCTCTAAAGTCGAAATGCAATGTCGCCGTTGGATCTGCCTTCGAAAGATTAATACTTTCTAAATAGACATAGCTCTCCGTTGCCGTACTTCCACTCTCTGTAATTCCCTTTACGGCAATCTTCTTCACCAACCGCTTGTTGTACGCATCCATCGCATCTAACCGATAAATCATGTTATAAATGCTATCCGACTTATGCGTAGCAGAATAACGAAGCGTCATTAAGGGATTGAACTCTTTCAGGCGGTCTTTTGTTTGAGTGCCCTCTACAGACTGTGGTTCGTCAATAATCACAATAGGATTCGTCTTCGCAATAATATCAATCGGTTTACGCGACCGAAACTCATCCAACTTCATATGAATGCGACGAGCGTCCTTGCCCTTCGCATTGAACGCTTGCGAGTTGATAATCATCACATTTAACGCACTATCAGAGACAAAACCATGAATTTCCGTTAAGCGCGCAGAGTTGTAAATAAAGAAGCGAATCTTCTTCCCATACAATTCCGCAAAGTGCTCTTGCGTTACCTGAAACGACTTATACACACCCTCACGAATCGCCACACTCGGCACAACGATAATAAACTTACTCCAGCCATACTGCTTATTCAGTTCATACATCGTCTTAATGTAAGTATAGGTCTTACCGACCCCCGTCTCCATCTCAATCGTGAGATTATAGCGCCCCTCTAACCGTGAAGAGGGCGCCAACAGATGCGCACGCTGAATCTTCTGAATGCGCTCTAAAATCACACTATCTGTCAATTCAGGCACAATCTTCGCATTTGACCATCCGGTAAAATCATCGTCAGTCAAACTCGCCTGATAAATACCATCACCACGGTCAATCATATACGACTGCGTTGCATAAGGTTGCCCTGCGAAAACATCAACCACCGCCTTCGCCGCATCCGCCTGGAACTTTTGCTGCTTAAATTGAAGCTTCATAATAAACAACCTTACAGCACCTTTACACGTGTATCGGGAGCAAGTAACTTAAAGATTTCACCCACGTTAATTTTTGCAGGACTATTAGCGAAGCTGCTATCACGGAAGACTGCACGGAGCGGCTGACGTTTAGCGATTGTCTTAATCACACTCTCTGGGATATTCTCATCAAAACAAGCGATTAAGTCTCCCTCGTTATAAGTATGAACAGTATATCCTTCAATAGTTTCAGACGTATACGGCATAGAAAGTGGCAAACCCCATTCAAGCAAACATCCAAAGAGCAAGTCTAAATCTGTGCGCTCCGCCTTAACATTAGACTCCATCCGTGACAACAAATCCTGTGAATACTCATCCGCAGCGTAATACACATCGTTCATATTGGTAGAATCAAGCTTCAGCACACGGAAGCCAACATCAATTGATGCATTAGGATTTTTGGATAGGATATTCTTTCCTGCGCGGCGAATACGTTCCTTACCAATTTCACAAATATTTTTATATCCAGCCTTGTATGCTTCAGACTTTTCATCCGTTTCTTCTGGCAACTGAACCATAATAAACTTGCGGTTGCCCCCATCCTCTGTATTCAACTGCATTACTGCGTGTGCAGTGGTAGCAGAACCAGAAAAGAAATCTAAAACAATGCATTCATCCTTGCTATATAATTGTAAGCAACGTTTAAGTAAATCCACAGATTTAGGATAATCAAAATATGATTTACCATCAAATAATTGCATCAATTTCTTTGCCGCATCTTGCGAATGACCTACTTCTGTATATTTCCATATTGTCATAGGGGTCATTGTAGATTTTACTTCTGATGCAAATTTTTTAATAGAAGGCGCACTATTACCATCAGGACCGAACCAAACTCGGTTATCCTTAATTAGTTCTTGGAATTTCTCTTTGCTATATAACCAACATCTACCTGATGAAGGTTCAACAACACGACCACTAGGAAGAGTAAAAGGATATACTTTATCTGGTATAGCAGGTCCAACGGTAGCATCTGCAGCTTTCCAAACTCCACGAGGGTCATTATCAGGGTTTTTGTATCTATCAAGTGCTTCACTTGTTTTAGGAAGACCGTTACAGATAGCAGTCTCTATGTTTTTCGCATAGCAGATGATGTAGTCATGGCTTTCAGAAAAATGCTTTTTGAGATTTACAGGAGCATATGCACGTTCCCAAATAACCTGTGCAATAAAATTGCTACCACCAAAAACTTCATCACATATTTTTTTAAGGTTTTCTTGTTCGTTATCATCAATGGAAATAAAAATCGCTCCATCGTTCGATAAAAGGTTTCTCGCTAATGTTAAACGAGAATAAATCATTGAACACCAATCAGAATGGTATCTTCCATTACTTTCCGTATTCTTAAACATTCGATTGCCATCTTCATCAAACAGCCCCAAATCTTCGTTGTAATCCTCCATATCTTGTTTAAAATCATCGCGATAGATAAAGTCATTGCCCGTGTTATACGGAGGGTCGATGTAAATCATCTTCACCTTGCCAAGATAACTCTCTTGGAGCAGTTTTAAAACTTCGAGGTTATCCCCCTCAATGTAAAGGTTCTCTGTTGTATCCCAATTGACGCTCTCTTCTTTGCAAGGGCGCAAGGTTTTGCGAATGGGCTTATTCACTTCTACCATCGCAGCTTTCTTGCCCACCCATGTAAATTCATAAGCTTCACTTCCCTCAAGAACATCACTTGAAAGCATCTGCTTTAAGATTTCAAAGTTAATCGCTTTCTTGGGCTTACCGTCTTTACCAATGGTCTCCGTAACGCAATTGGGAAACAATGCACCAATTTTCTCAATGTTGCAAGCGGTCATATCCAACGATTCCATACGCATCTTTTCCATTACTTTACCTCTTTAATTTTGTCTCGGGTTTTATATGCGACACGAATTCTTGAAAATTCATCCTGGTTAGTATTAAACTCTTTAAGTTTTTCTTTTAAAAATTGAAGCGCGAACTCCGAAAATTTATGAATTTTTCCATTTTTTGAAGTTGTGATTTCAAGATGATACTTTTTCGCTTCTTTCAACTTGTAGTACCAAATCAAAGCATATAAATCTTGAGCTTTAATTTCTAACTTTTCTGCAAGTTGTTTCTGAATATATGGATGCGTTTCATCTGGATTTCCTTCTGGAACTGGAACTTCTTCTGCCAAATCAATATTTCCTGTGACCTTAATAACAGGAATCCCTTCTGTTTCATGAAAAGACCCCTCTTTAATAAATTTGGCCTTTTGTAACACCTTTGTCACAAGTTTTCGATCAAATGCAACATCAACACCATACGGAGTTGTTAATTTTCCGTTCGTGTAATTTACAATTCCTAAATTCGCAGTATTACTATCTCGAATTACTTCAATTAACCTAAGAAGCTTCTCTCTTTCTTTTGTCACACGTTCATTAATTAGGCAACTCATCTCGGCATACTTTATTTTTTCCGTTCTTGCACGATATCGATAAAAAACATCTCCACTCGCTATTTTATCTCCTTCTTTTTGAGCAATTACAGGTTTATACTCTGCTTGCGATGTATAAATCCATCCAATTTTACATTCAACCTTATCACCTAAAGGATTATCTACCTCAATCATGAAAAAGCCACTTTCCCATTCAATTGCAGGCATAAAAAATGAATTTATCGTTTCTGAAAACTGTTCTTGATTTAAACTATCAAAAGTGTTGTTTTTTAATCCTACGACTGTACGAGGATTATCCTTCACTCCAAAAATAATATATCCTCCTTTGTTGTTAGCATACGCAGCCATTGTCTTTATGTATTTAGCCATATTACTTTTGTTATACGACTCTTTAAACTCAATCGAACTACTTTCTCGACTTTTTAAAATTCCAGTAGGACTTCTATTTTCAAGTATTTTACGAACATACTCTTCGTGTTTTTCCATCACATCTGCTCCAAAGTCTTCTTAAGCTGTTTCAATTCTTGATTCAGTTTGACCTGAATGTTCAACTGTTTTTCTTTGCGAATTTTGTTCTGTAGCGTGGCAATCTGCTGCAGCAGGTTCTTCCGTTGTTCCGCACGTTCAACAGACTCTTGAAGGCTTTCACCCTCTTTTTCTTGCAACGCTTCACCTGCAATTTGATACACTAAGTGTTCGTAAACCGCGTCTAAATCCAAGCCTTCAACCGCTAATGGAAGTGTGTCTAACGTCATCCATTCTGTGTGGTAATAGGCATTCGGCTTAATCGTGACCTTTTTACCCTCGATCTCTTTATAAGCTGTCCATACTTGAACTTTCTCGTCAAATTCCAAGAGAAAGAGAATGTGATAGGGAATGCCTTGGTCGATGAGACGTAACACGACCTCATCTAACACGCCTGTTTTCAGCTGGATCTCAAAGACTTCAATCTCGACAACCTCTTTCCCTGGCGCAAGATTCATCGTTGAGGATGCAATTTTGTTTCGCCACGTAATCGACTTCACTTGGTCCACAAACGCACGTTTGACATCAGCACGAACATCCAACTTCCCATAGAACTTCTCTTTAGGAATACGCTTATCAACAATGGTTGTCTTCGGAAGACCAATCATTTAGCGTCTCCTGTAACATTCAATGCAAATTTCTTTTGAAGTTGCTTATTCTCTTTGATTAAGTTTCTCACCCATGGCTGAAGAAAATATTTAGCCATGGGACATATCGCAGATGTGACTTGTGATAGCCCTGTCAAAGAGATTACATTCTGATTGTATAAACCTGAAACTATTCCATTGTTCATAGAAAGTTCTAGTGTATTTGTAGGTTCTTTAAGAAAACGATTAATCAACTCAACTTCATTTTCTTCTAAACCATTAAGAAGCTTAACATATTTCTTTTTCTCTACATACTCTTTGAAAAGTCTGCAGACAAAACCCCCTAATGATTTAATAGGCAACAGTAACAAAATCGCAACAGAAACAAGGAAAACCACTCCGACCCAAAACCCATATTGGGACATAAACGCCCCCATACGAAGCGTTTGAATTACGTCATCTGAAACAATAAGTAAGAATCCACTCGCAAGAGCAAGCGCACCCAAGATATGTGCTGGCAATTTTACAAAATCTAATAACGCTTTCATCTCTCCTCCGACTTAACCACCAAGAAACAAATCAATTCAAAATCATCCCAACCCGAAACAGTAGAAAGAAGTGCTGTTGTGCCGCCGGCACTAAAGAGGCTATCAATATCACTCTCATCCTTTGTTGCAATAATGGAAGAAATCGCCTCAGAGAGAAGTGAGGAGACTTCCGCCATATCACGCCCATCTTTTGTTTCTACATTAAACTTTTGACAAATGGCCTTAATCGGTTCCGTTTTTCCCTTACAGGCAAGACGCATGGTATCTAGTAATTGCTTTGGGTTGAGATAGTCGCAGAGAATTGAGCCGTCATCTCCAATGTAGACCATGTAAAAGGGATGAACTCGATTGAGATGGTCAATATTAACACCATCATTGCGATTCTTTAAAACAAAAATGACACCTTCTTGTAAATCTTCGCTTGCAGGAACGACGGCATGTAAGCCAAGCGGTTTCTTCTTTAACGCTTCATGCGTTTTAATGTATTCAAGCAGGTCCAAGCGGAATTCATTTAGCCCCAAGTCCATAATGGAAACGCCACCCGACATCTCTTCAATATCAACAACCTCTTCCTGCAACTTCTTTAGCTGTAAAGTGCGGTATTCCAACTCTCCCTTTTCCTCTGGACTGATGATGTTGTCATCACCTGTAGAGGTCATCACCGAGATTTTCATACGCGTTTCTACGCGTGTCTTGAGATTGATATACTCGTCTAAATCCATGTCAGGCCAAAAGTTGACCAATTGGATGTAGGCATTTTTACTTCCGATACGATCCACACGCCCAAAGCGCTGAATGATGCGCACTGGATTCCAGTGAATATCATAGTTCACTAAATAATCGCAGTCTTGCAAGTTCTGACCTTCTGAAATACAGTCAGTTGCAATGAGAATATCAATCTCTTCCCTCTGTTGCGGCATCAAGACATCACGATTCTTTGAGATGGGCGAAAAACAGGTTAAGATGTTGTTCAACGTACCACGCACACCCTTTAAGGTCGTTTGGCCATCAATCGTACCTGTAATAAGCGCAGTATTTAATCCGTACTTCTCTTTGACAAATCCACTTACCTGACGATAGAGATATTCCGCAGTATCAGAGAAGGCCGAGAAAATGAGAATTTTACGATTATTACCATTGAGCGGGTGTTCAATCTTCGTTGAGACCAATTGCAACAACGCCTGTAACTTCGAATCGTGTTCAGGCGTGATGTCTGCCACCATTGCCGTCAGCAGAGTTAAGGTCTCAACATCTCGCCGTAATGCAACGCGCCAAGAGACATAGTCCATATCTGCAAGGTCAATTTTTACCTTCTTACCCACAGAGAAGAAGTCGGTATTCTGGTCATCCACATCCCAATCGGCGACATCACCAATTTCATGAACTTCCAAAATGCCATCGGGAGCCGATTTCTTACGCTCAAAGAGGTCAATCGCAGAAATCGTCTTTTCAATCTGCGTCTTAATACGGGCTAATGTCAATGCAAAGGAGTGAACTGAACTTTCCAAGCGCTTTAAGAGATTCACGCTCATCAATCGACGAATTCCCTCTTCTCGACCACGTTGCGTCAAGCCAGAGCCCTTATCATTCATCAATTTCTGATATTTCTCGCGTTTTGAGTCAAACAAATAAGCTGATGGCGTATAAATCTCCAGCCCTAACATCATAAGCTGTTCGTAAATCTCGTTATAGTTAATTGCGCCCTTTAAATCTGTCAAAGGCGGACGTACCGAAAGCGGCTTTAGGCGCTCTGGGAATTTCCCAATTTGCGCCGTATTGTAATATTTCTCAATATGTTTACGTGAACGCGCAATCGTAACACTATCCAAAACCTCAAAGAAGTCAAAATCAAGGCTCTTGAGTAAATTATCGGTTGTTCGTGCTTGTGCGGGTTGTTTACTCCACACATTAAAGGCACCTTGAGCTTGACGAAAGATTTCATCAATCGTCTTGCTCGTATTTAACTTTTGATTAATCTCGTCAGCACTTCCCTCATAAGCGAGTTGGAGCTGATTGCGTAAGTCATAAAAGCGATTATTAACAGGTGTTGCCGAAAGCATAAGCACTTTTGTCTTAACCCCAGCCTTAATCACCTTATTCATCAAGCGAAGATAACGATTCTCCTTCTTATCCTCTCCTGAAAGCACACCACCATTACGGAAGTTATGTGATTCATCAATTACAACAAGATCATAATTACCCCAATTCAAACGATCCAAGTCAAGACCATTAGAGAGGCCAGACTCACGTGAAAGGTCCGTATGGAAGAGCACATCATAACGTAAGCGGTCACTTGCAATAGGATTATTAACGTAGTTGTCTTTGTACGTATTCCAGTTTGCCGCCAACTTCTTTGGACACAATACCAAAACGTTTTTATTGCGATTTTCGTAGTATTTAACCACCGCCAACGCCGTAAACGTCTTACCTAAACCGACAGAGTCCGCTAAAATACACCCGTTATACTGCTCCAACTTGTTAATAATCGCCAAAACAGCATCACGCTGAAAATCATACAGTAAATTCCAAATCTTACTCGCTTTAAAACCTGTCGCTTCGTTTGGAAGTAAATCTTCAGATAAATCCTTTAAAAACTCATTGAAGACGTGATATAGCGTCAAAAAGTAAATCTCTTCTGGCGCATTTTCATTATAAATCGTCGCGACATGTTCGATCACTTGCTCAGTGACTGTGCGGAAAGAGTCTGAATTATTCCATAATTGATTAAATAACGTCGCGTATTGGCTACTTAGTTGCCCCGAGAGACGTTGTACAAAGTTATACGCATAATTCCCTCGTTCACACCCCAAGTCAGTCGTTGTAAAGGCATTAAACGGGAGATAAGAATAGGATGATGAAGGTTCATCCACATGAATAAACCCTGGAACGATCTGATTCGTAATATTAGATTTGAATTCCGCCTTTTCACGAATCCAATCAGCACACTCTTTCGCAATTGCTTTTTGCTCTAAAACATTTCGCAGACGCACTTCAAATTCTGTACCATAGAGGCTTTGTTCACGCGTTGCTTGAGGGATATAAAACTCACGTGCATCCTTTTCAGGTGCGTCTAAAACAAATGTGGGAGCCGTAAACAGGAATTGGAGACGATTAACCTTAAGTAGTTTTTCTCGTAGCGCTTTGAAAGCATAAATTGAAAAACACGATGCCGCAATCTTTACCACAGATTTTGAAGTCAACACGTCAGCCAAGTCATCACGTAAAAATGACGAAATATTATCAATAATCTTTGGCTGGCTATCGTCTGCCGACATAAAAAAGGCGTGCCTCCATGTGAATCATTCTCACGAGAGGCTTCGCACGGCCTGACCAGAAAACAATACACACGAAAACACGCCTAGGAATAGTTCCTAGACGCTATCTCCGCGAATACGTTTCGTTCTGGTCGTGAAGGTGCGAATTTCTCGTGAACGAAAAGTATGCGTTGACGCATCACTTTTTAGCGTCTGAGAGGTGGTGAGAGGACGCATCACGTCTTCGCCGCAGCTCAAACTATGTACTTATAGTATACGCTATTTTTGAATCAATAACAAGTCTTACGCCCTAATTCTATCTATAATTGGTGTAAATATGTTGTCGGCGCATAGTGCGCAAGGTGCTCAGTTTCGCTTAATGGTTTTAAGTGTGGGCGCAGCTTTCCTGGAAGAATGGCTGTTTTGAGAATCAAAAAGGGCTGTCTTAAAGGAGAATATCAATGAGAATCAAAGTGAATGTCAATGACATTCTATTTAAATGTCAATGAGAATCAAAGTGAATGTCAATGACATTCTCTACTCAGAGAAGGCTTTTTGTTCTTGAAGAGGGGTTGAAGACCGCGGCATGGATCGTAATCTTGTCGCGTAGAATGGATAACTCGGAGCTCTTTGGATGGATGTTTCTATTTCGTCTAAGAGGACTCCCTTTTAACGCGATATGCGCATGGTCTTTACAATCAAACGGCGCTTCCGTTTTAGAAGCGCCGTTTACACAGTTATGCATTTAATGGTACTCAGATGTAATCATGCATCTATGGATGTCACTTTCCCGCTTGTTTTCTTGACTTTACGGCGGGGTGGTTTTTCGTCAGAGTTGGAATGAATGCCACCGACATCATTCACGGCCGCCATGAATTGTTGCACGTCGTCAAAGGCAGAATAAACGGAAGCAAAGCGTACGTAGGCTACAGCGTCTAACTCACGGAGGCGTTCCATAATGAGTTTACCAATCAATTCAGTAGAGACTTCTGCTTCATTGGCATGTTCTAATTCAAAAATAACCTCGTCAATTAAGCGTGTAATGGCTGTACTTGGGATTTTGCGTTTCTGACAAGCAGAGAGTAATCCACGCTCCATCTTTGAACGGTCAAAGAGTTCGCGACATCCGTCTCGTTTGATAACGCGCGGCAGTTTGTGCTCTATGTACTCGTAAGTGGTATAACGCGCGCCACAGATGAGACATTCGCGGCGGCGGCGTGTCGCAGTGCGATCTAAATTGGCACGACTATCAATCACGCAGTCATTATCTTTTCCACACTTTGGGCAACGCATAGACAGGCTTCCTCAATTAATGGATTAGATCAATGGCAGCTTGGGCAATATCCTGCCCTTTTCGCCCTTGCACACGTGCCACATTTCGCGGGTCAATAAATGACCAAATATGTGGTTTCGTTTCTGCTGCGTACACCACCACGGGAATCTGTTTGCCACTTGGCAGTTTACGTAGGATTTCCAGAACGCCATCTGCAGGAATTTCTACGGTATCCAATGGTAGGATGAGTCCTGCGGGGCGTCGTGCAATGACAGATTCTACGGCTTCCGCGCCTGTATGCACGACTTCCACTGAGTAACCTACATTGCTAAGAGATTCGCAAAGTGCATTTGCAAGAATGGCATTGGCTTCTGCAAGCACAACTAATCGGCGCACATCGCTACCAACTATCTGCGTATCATTTTCTGGCAAATCGCTTTCTACAAATAAAATGCGCTGAACTTCTGCCAAGAGCTCATCGGGATCTGTGGGCTTTGTTAGAAAGCCTCCGATTTTCTTGTCAGCGAAGAATTCAGCCATATCGCTACGGGCCGTCAAGACCAACACGGGGGCGCGTGTGCGGCCACGTTTGTCGGTGATGCGTTCAAGAAAACCAGTTCCACCCATTCCTGGCATGCCCATATCAAGAATAATAATGTCTGGGAGAGACGCAGTCATTAATTGTAAGGCGCGCTCGCCAGACTCCGCAGTCGTCACTTCGTAGCCAGACGCAATCAAAAAGTCCCCCAACATCATACGGATATTTGGGTCATCGTCTACTAAAAGAAGCTTCTGTGCCATTGGACGTATTGCTTTCTATTCTCTCTTTAGTTTTAAGGAAACAGTAAAAGAAATGCGCTCAGCAGAGCGCATTTCTTTTGCTTTAGCGCTTAGTCTTCCAAGAAGGCCTTGTAGGCGCGATAGGTCATGTAGCAGTCAAACTTCGTTGCGGTTTCCCACGGTGCATGCATGTTGAACAACGGCACGCCGAAGTCGATTACATCCATACCATAACGTGCCATGTAGAGCGCGATAGTGCCACCGCCACCCTTTTCGCAACGACCCAATTCGCCTGCCTGCCAAACGACGTTCTTGTCGGCGAAGATGCGGCGGAGGTCCGCGATGAATTCTGCACGAGCATCCGATGCGCCACCCTTACCGCGTGCGCCCGTATACTTAATCATGCAACCGCCGGCATTCATCTTTGCCATATTATTCGGCGAATCTGCAGAGGGGAAGTGCGGGTCGCTTGCTGCGCAGACGTCTGCGGAGAGCATACGGCTTGCTTCAAGTGCGCGACGCACAACGATGTCGCCTGCGGTAGGATTCTGACGTACGATTAATTCTGCGACAGAATTTTCGAAGAAGGTGGAGTCCATGCCTGTGGCGCCCACAGAGCCGATCTCTTCCTTATCGCAGAGTAAGACCATGCCTGTGCGCGGAGGCACTGCAGGCAAATCCATCAATGCGCGAAGACCTGCGTAAGCGCAGACGCGGTCGTCATGACCATAACCTGCAATCATCGAACGATCGAAACCGAGTTCGCGCGGCATTCCTGCAGGCACGAGTTCCAATTCGGCAGAAACCAAATCTTCTTCCGTAATACCATAGGTCTTTTCAAGGATACGAAGGATGTTGAGCTTCACCTTTTCCTTCACATCTTCGTCATCTTCATCCTTAGCAACTGGGAGCGAACCCACGAGAATGTCCATGTCTTCAGGATCAAAGGCTTCGCCCAACTTCTTACTAGCCTGTTCGCCTCCGAAGTGCGGCAATACGTCCGTAATCTGGAAGACAGGATCTTCGGGCTTATCGCCAATTGCGATTTCTACCTTGGTTCCATCAGGCTTAATCACCACCCCATAAAGGGCGAGCGGATGAGTTACCCACTGGAACTTCTTGATGCCACCGTAATAGTGCGTATCAAAGTAAGCCAAGCCGCCCTTTTCGCAGACCGGAATCGGCTTGATATCAATGCGAGGAGCGTCTGTGTGACCGCCAATCACATTAATACCTTCAGCCACAGGCTTTTCGCCGATGATTGCAGCCATCAACGTCTTACCGTGATAACCTCGATAAACCTTATCACCTGGCTTCAACGTTTCGTAGCTGTTCAATTCCTTAAAGCCAAGCGCTTCAATGCGACGGACTGCTTCATCGTAGGCGCGACGTTCAGTCTTTGCAATGCCGAGATAGCCCAAGTAATCCTTTGCATATGCTTCACATGCGGCGGCATCTGCGTCATTCATTTCGCGAAAAGCATTTTCACGCTTCAAAACACCTTTAACTTTTTCCATTACGTTAATCCTTCGTTTTGTCAACTTCAAATAACTTTAAAATCCCATACGATACAAGTCCTTCACCTCTTCTGGAGAAGGCAATGTACGATAACGACGCACCACTTCAAGGCGAAGCGGATCTACCGTAAAGCGTTCGAGTTCCTCTTCGGTCGGAGCTTCACAATGACATCCCTGCACATCTAAAAGGGCGTCCACGAGAGCCTGCAATTCTTCAGGCAGCGAAATCCCTGCCGAAGAAAGGATGCGTTCTGTCAAGGTGGCGCAAGTCGGCTGCATGAAGTTCAAATAGCCTGCGAGCAAGACGCCATTCGCGCGACCGTGTGGCATCCCCTTGTAGTACGTCAAAGGATAACCCATCGCGTGTACTAGTCCAGTTCCTGTCTGAGCAATCACCATGCCTGCCAACATTGAGCCATACTGCAATTGTGCCAAGTTTACAAAAGCACCGTGTGCAAGACGCACTAATTCGGGCATTAAGATGGAGATTGCCGTTTCAGCAAGCGTACGCGAAAGCGGATCTGCCTTCAATGAGTACATGCCTTCAATGGCGTGTGACAACGCATCTAATGCCGTGTCACACAAGACATCCTTCGGTAAACTCGTCAAATAGTGCGCATCTAAGAGCGCAATACGTGGGAAGAATTTTGAGGAGGAGATATTCTTCTTCGTCTTCTCTGCGTGGTCTGTAATGATCGAGTACTGCGTGACTTCACTACCCGTGCCACAAGTCAACGGAATCGCCACAATTGGAAGGACGGGGTCTTGTTCTGAAACGCCATTGAAGAAGTCGGCTTTCGGCACATCATTCGCCACTGCCCACGCAATGCTCTTCGCGGCATCCAATGCAGACCCTCCGCCAATAGCGATAACAAAGTCACAACCACGCGACTTCGCGACCATCACCCCAGCATAGACTTGATCAACGTCTGGATTTGCAGAAATGCCATCATAAAGCACATACGAAACCTGACGCGCATCTAAACAAGCATACACGTCATCCAATGCACCTGAGAGACGCGCACTCGTTTTGCCCGTGACAATCAGCGCTCTGCGTCCTAAAATCCAACGTTGTGCCTGCTTTGCGACACAGCCACGCCCTGAGAAAACTTCTGTCGGAAGAGTAAAGTGCAATTTATCCATAGTATCCTCAATTATTACTTATAGTATATCACACTCTGAGGTTTTGGCTACTCTTTTAACGTGACTTTCCGCGCTGTGCACTACATTATTCACAAAAAATGAAACCAATAACACATGGGCTATTGGTTTCATCTTTCTAAATCCTTGAAGATTACTCGCTAAACTGTACTGCAGAAACAAGTCCACGCGAAAATTCAATGCGTAACACTTCCTTCCACTCATACTCTGGCGTGTCATCAATGTAGTAACTTCCGCGGACGCGGCCTCCTACATCTTGATACACCGGACGCACACCGTGCGTTATGCTTCTTTCGGAGTAACCCAAGATTTTATAAATCCAGATTTCGTGTTGCCCACTCGCATCAGTTCGGCGGATTTTCTGCGAAGGATTGCCGTAGACAATCCACACCGCATCTGCGTCATCACCGATACGAATCTGACCACGCTGCAAGCGTGCCTGCGTCTTCACATCGTAGGCGTCAAAGATTTCTTGGCGACTTTCAATGCGCGATGCAATCGTATTGGCAGCACATCCTGTGCAGCACAAAATGCCAGTCAACAATACGAGCCACAAGACTTTTTGCGTCTTCATGCTCTGCTTTTGATTACGCATCTGTTCGCCTCCTCTCTTTGAGGTTTACTTCTGAGAATAGCCCCAGTCCAACAAAGAGCGGCAGAATGCATCGCGGTCCTTTGCAGACTTAAAGCCTGTCACACAGCCAATCAAACGACGACCTCCGCGCAAGCAAGTAAAAGTCACGCAGAAACCACTTGCACGCGTGTAACCCGTCTTCAAACCATCCACACCTGGCGTACCATAACGCACGAGGTTGTTGTGGTTAATCAATTCCAACTTACCGTTACGGAAAGTATCCGAACGCGTGGAAGCGAGCTTCATGACTTCAGGATAATCCAAGAGGCGTTCTGCAAGGATAATCATATCGTGTGCAGAGGAGAGGTTATTGCGCTTCTGCTTATCCCCTAACCCATGCGCATCATAGAAGGTCGAACGATTCATGCCCAATTCGCGAGCACGCTTATTCATGCGTTCTACGAAGGTGTTGATATCGCCCTCGCAGAGGTATTCACCCACCAAGTAAGCTGCGTCATTTGCAGACTTGATTGCGATAGCCTTGAGCAATTCTTGCAAGGGGAAGGATTCGCGCGGATCCAACCACACCTGAGAACCGCCAATTTCGTAAGCGGCTTTCGTCACGGGGATAACCGTACTACGCGACAATTTACCCTGTGCAATTGCTTCTTCGATGAGCAACAACGTCATCATCTTTGTCATGGACGCGATCGGCACTGCACGGTCAGAACCCTTTGCCCACAAGACTTTACGCGAATTTGCATCCACCAAAATACCCGTCTGGCAGGCGATTTCCTTTGCCAAGCCAATGCGCGAAACGGCAGTCTTGAAGTCGTAAGGCGCCTTAATCACAGGCTGCACCACTTGAGGTGTGGTGGGCGTCTGCGTGGGCGCAGTCCCTGCGGGTGTAGCGGGCGTCTGAGGTGCGCCGCCCTGCTCTGTCGTCGGTTGGGACTGCTGAGGAGCAGACGGATTCTGCGCGGCGTGAGCTTCTTGCTGCATCGTCTTTTCAGCTTCGGGCTTCTTCGGATCTTCATCCTTACCGGAGAATGCCATCCACGCAGCAATGAGAATTATCCAACCAAGCAACGGGAGACCCCAAATAACCAAGTTTCGCATGAAAAGCGGAGAGGCACCACCGTTAGGAAGAGTGTATTTACTAGCCATAATCAACCTTTACACATTAAAGAGGAAGTGTACCACGTCACCTTCGCGCATGACGTATTCTTTACCTTCTACGCGCAACAAACCCTTTTCACGGGCATGCGCTTCACCACCTAAAGCCACGTAGTCTTCGTAGGAAACCACTTCTGCGCGGATGAAGCCGCGTTCAAAGTCGGAGTGAATCACGCCTGCGGCCTTCGGTGCGGTCCAGCCTTGACGAATCGTCCAAGCGCGTGCTTCCATCGGGCCCACCGTGAAGTAACTCTGCAAACCGAGCGTGTGATAGGCCATACGAATCGTGGTATCCAAGCCCGACTGCGTCAAGCCGTAAGAAGAGAGGAAGTCCTGCTGTTCTTCTTCAGAAAGGCCAACGAGGTCTGCTTCCATCGAGGCGCAAATCACCACCGTGTCGCACTGACGTTCAGTCGCATAGGCCTTCAATGCCTTTACGTGATCATTGTCATCTGCGCCAAGGTCATTTTCACCAACGTTTGCCACGTAAATCACTGGCTTGTCGGTCAAGAAGTGAAGATCGCGACGGCAGGGGGCGATTGCATCAGGATCATCGCACACAAACGTACGAACGGGTTCACCCGCATCGAGGTGTTGCTGGAGCGCCTTCATCGCTTCCACTTCCTTTGCGAGCGACTTGTCTGCGCGTGCCTGACGGCCCAAACGATCCAAGCGCTTTTCCAAGCTCTGCAAGTCTGCAAGAATCAATTCCGTTTCAATGATGCCAATGTCACGAATGGGATCCACAGAACCTTCCACGTGCACCACGTCATCATTGTCAAAGCAACGCACCACCTGAAGAATTGCATCGCATTCTCGAATGTTTCCAAGGAACTGGTTACCCAAACCTTCGCCCTTTGATGCGCCACGCACCAAACCTGCAATATCCGTAAAGTCCACCGTTGCGTGAAGAATACGACCACTCTTACACACTGCAGCGAGCTTTTCCAAACGATCATCTGCTACGGGCACCGTTGCCTTATTCGGCTCAATCGTACAGAAAGGATAATTGGCCGCTTCAGCATTCTGCGCGCGGGTTAAAGCATTAAACAACGTTGATTTGCCCACATTCGGCAAGCCAACAATACCAACAGCTAGGCTCATCGCCATCCTCCATAGTATTCTGCTTCAGCGCGCACATAATCCAATTCGCGCTGACCAGCATTCCAAATCATAATCGCAATTAGCAGACGAATGACGCTGCCACTACCAAAAACAATATCCCACAGATATTCTGCCCATACCGGGAAAGTCGTAGGACACGGAATCTGCACCCCAAACAAGAAATCCAGCGCACACGACACCACCCAAATCCCCGCAAAAACGCGTCCCACCACGACTGCAATCTCGGTGGCCGCCACCTTCGACTTTCCAAATGCTTGCAATGCCGAGCGCAACATACGCCCGCCATCCATCGGAAATGCCGGCTGCAAGTTAAAACAGGCTAAACCCATGTTCATCATTGCCACTGTGCTCCACCAGACATTCGGCTGGAAAGCAGTCACATATCGACCATCAGCTGTCCAACCAGAAACCTTTTCCCCAAACCACACCGTACAAAATGCCGCAATCACTGCAATCACGAGCGAACACACTGGCCCAGCAAAAGCCATCAAAAACTCATGCCACGGCTTCGATGGCATTCGCGTAATTGACGCGCAGCCACCCAGCAACTGAAAACTGATGTCGCGTACACGCCCTCCAAAGGCCATCGCGACCACACTATGGGTCAATTCGTGCAACAAAATGGACACCAACAACACCCCGCAAATAAAGAACCCTGTTCCAACTGAAGCAAGCGGGTAACTCGGATGCCAAAAAGACCAAACGAGATAACCCGCCAAAAGCAAAACCGAGAGGTTAAGCTTGACAGGAATCCCAAAAATCTTAAACAGCGTCCACTGAGTCTGAATTTGCATAGGTCGGTTATTATACCAAAAAACGCCTCGCGTGCACACCCGCATTGAATTTCTTTTAATAATTAATGTTCTGTATACAATCCTACCCCCCTGCAAACAGTGCACCCCTAAAATAGGCAAAATATCCCTCAAAAGGGACGTTTTGCCTTGAAAATGAAAAGAGGTTGTTTTCAATGTCAAAACAAGCCTTTTTGAATTTGAAAACAGGTTGTTTTGAAGATGAAAACAAGCCTTATTGAAAAATGAGGTTAGCAGTGCCAAAAATCAGGGTTAATAATCCTTGGAAAAAAGCTAATAGGATTTAAAACCAAAAGTGTCCATCTTTGAATTAAAACTGATAGTGTTTAAGCAGAAGATTAACGGAACTTTTAAAAAAGGGGGGAAAGTTCCTAATTAAAAACTTTGTTTTTAAAATAGCGGTTATTCGCCTTTAAAATGAAGATGATTTTTGGACTCGTTTTAATTCACATTTATCGCAATTCAAAGCGCCTCATTTGTGTACCATATTTTGAGAAAAGAAATTGCGTGTAAACTCGCTCCATTTTTCAAAGAAATTTAAATGGTCTTCTCGCCCTTTTTATACACGTCAATCACTCGTAAAAAGCACCTTTATGGGTGCGCAGTTTTACATTAAACGTGTTTTTTAACAAACGAATGCGAAAAAATCTTTTGGGAAAGATGTGGCATATTCTATTTTAAAATCAATCTTTTCGTGCGTTCGTGAGACGGCATCAAACTTTTCAGAGGGATAAATGATTGACTTTTACCCCCTAAAAATGAGAAACTATGCTTACGATTTACCCTTTCTATAATTAAAAGAGGAAGATAACATGATTAAAGAAACCGTATTGCTCAGTGGCATTTGCTGTCTGGCGACAATGGGTTTGGCCGTGGCCAATTTTGGCAACGTCCCTGCCCCGACCGGACTTGAATGGGAACAAGAGCAAAATCTCTCCCTCAATAAGGAGCCTGCTCGCGCATGGGCTTTCAGCTTTACCGATACGGAAGCTGCAAAGCAAATCCTGCCGCGCTACAGCGCTCGTTGGCGTTCCTTAGACTCCAAGACTGAATGGAAATTCAAGTGGAGCAAGGATCCCGCCTCGCGCCCTGTTGGCTTCCAGAATCCCGACTTTGATGTTTCGGACTGGGAAACGATTGTTGTGCCAGCAAACTGGCAGGCTATCGGTGCTCACCCAGAAGGCAAGAAGGGCTGGGGCACTGCACTTTACAGCAATCAGCCCTATCCCTTTGCACGCGATTGGCCGCGTGTGATGACCACGCCTCCGAAGCACTACACCAACTATGAAGAACGCAATCCGGTGGGTTGCTATCGTCGTGATTTCGAAGTGCCTGCCGCTTGGGCTGGTGAAGAAGTGTACATGCAGTTTGATGGAGTGGACTCCTTCTTCTATCTTTGGATCAACGGCACGTATGTGGGCTTCTCGAAGAACTCGCGTGACCCCGCTTCCTTCCGCATCACCCCTTATTTGAAGAAGGGCAAGAATGTGGTGGCAGCTGAAGTTTATCGTCACAGCGATGCGGCCTACTTGGAATGTCAGGACATGACGCGCCTTTCGGGTATTTTCCGTACGGTGCAGCTCTACTCCGTGCCGAAGATGCACATCCGCGACTTCTTTGCTACGACTGAACCGCTTCCGGGGCAGCCCATGCAGGGTGGCCGTTGGGAAGTCGTGGTGGACGTGGAATTGAAGAATCATTACACCGATCTCACCGCAGCTAAGGCGACGCTTTCTGCTAAGCTCTATGATGCAAATGGCAAGGAAGTGGCTCCTGTGAAGCCTGTGGATGCTCCTTGGGATGGCATCTCCACGAAGAAGGTAGACGTCACGGGTCAGAAGCTCTGGAAGACGGGGCTCTTGATGCGTTTTGACGCGCCGGCATTGTGGTCCGCTGAATGCCCGAACCTCTACACGCTCGTTTTGGAACTCCGCGACGACGCAGGCCAACTCATTGAAGCCGTGCCCACGCAGTTGGGCTTCCGCAAGGTGGAAGTGGCTGCACGTAATGGCGATGCCAAGAAGCGTTTCTGGGTGAATGGTCAGAAGATTAAGCTCAAAGGCGTGAACCGTCACGAAGCCAATCCCTACCTCGGTCACACCATCCCTGAAGCATGGTGCGAAGAAGAAATCCGCTTGATGAAGGAAGCCAACATCAACCATGTGCGTTGCTCCCACTATCCTGCAGATCCTTACTTCTACTACCTCTGCAACAAGTATGGTATCTACGTGGAAGACGAAGCGAACATCGAATCGCACGGCTACTACTATGGTAAGGAATCCCTCTCCCACCCTGTGGAATGGATGGATGCACACGTTGACCGCATCATGACGATGGTGGAACGTAACAAGAACATGCCCTGCGTGGTCATTTGGTCGCTCGGTAACGAAGCAGGCCCTGGCCGTAACTTCGCTGTGGCAGAACGCACCATCAAGGCTCGCGACTTCACCCGCCCCACCCACTACGAACGCAACAACGATATCGTAGACATGGGTTCGAACCAGTATCCTTCCGTGGGTTGGGTACAGTGGAAGGCTTCTCATGTGGAAGCAGACAAGCCCTTCTACATCTCCGAATACGCTCACAACATGATGAATGCTTTGGGCAACTTCGCAGACTATCAGGACGCAATTGAAAGCTCCGACGTCATTATGGGTGGCGCTATTTGGGACTGGGTTGACCAGGCTCTTTGGTATGACTCTCCTCACTCTGGCAAGCGCATTCTCGCTTATGGTGGTGACTGGGATGACCATCCGAACTCGGGTCAGTTCGTCTGTAACGGTACCATCCTCGCAGACCACACCCCAGAACCTGGCTACTACGAAGTAGCACACGTCTACCAGAACATCAAGGCGACGCTCAAGAATGGTCAGGTAGAAATCTTCAACAAGAACTATTTCCGTCCCTTGGACTACGTGACCGCTACTTGGACACTCTACAAGAATGGTCAGCCCACCGAACAGAAGGGCACCATTGATGTGGCCAATATCGCTCCGATGCAGCGCGGTATCTGCCCCCTCCCCGTGCGTGTGCCTCGCGACTTGAATGGTTATGACCTTCGCATTGAACTCGCCCTCAAGCAGGACGAACAGTTGATGAAGAAGGGCTTCATTGTGGCCTCCGACAGCCTTGAGCTCCAGAAGGCCCAGCCCCTCCCCGTCGTGGCAGAAGGCAAGGTCAAGGTGGCCAATGACAAGGACGCTGTCGTCGTGAAGGGTAAGGGCTTTGAAATCACCTTCTCCAAGAAGGATGCCACCCTCACCCAGTACGCACTCAATGGCAAGGACCTCCTCAAGAAGCCCTTGACCGTGGATGCATTCCGTTGTCCCTCCTCTAACGAAGTGCCGATGGGCAACGTTTGGTCGCAACAAGGCTTGCGTAATCTCGTCCCCGTTCAGGGCGAAATCACCGACATCGCTGAACAGCAGGATGGCTCGGTCTCCTTTGTCACCTCTACCACTGTGATGGGCGCTGCGCTTGAACAGTTGGTTGACTTCGACAATGGCATGACGCACAAGACCTACTTCCGTCCCTTCAATTCGCCTGTAACGGAAAAGAACACGCACTTTGTGGTTAATGCCGCTTGGCGCGTCTATCCCGACGGCACCATCACCATGCAGTCCGCAATCTTGCCGCGTGGCCGCGTGATTGAATTGCCGCGTTTGGGTTACACCTTGACCTTCGCAGACGATATGGACACCGTCTCCTACCTCGGTCGTGGTCCCTTCGAAAACTACCCTGACCGTAAGAGCGGCGCCTTCTTGGCACGTTACACTGACGCAGTGAAGAATATGGTCGTCAATTACGCTCGCCCGAACGACATGGGTAACCGCGAAAACACCCTCGCCCTCAGCCTCTATCCGAATGCAAAGGCTCAGCAGGGTCTCACCATTGCAGCCCTCAACGATGGCGACTTCGCCTTCTCCGCATTGCCCTACACCGCTACGGAACTCTGCGAAGCGCGTCACCCGCAGGAATTGCCCTCCAGTGATAAGACCGTCCTCACGCTCCTCTGCACCAATCGTGGTCTTGGTGGCGCGAGCTGCGGTCCTGGTCCCTTGGATCGCGATATCCCGCGTTCGAACGTGCCCTATCGCTTGAACTTGGCCTTCCGTCCTACCGCTGCTGGCGAACTTCTCCCTGTGCGTGAAGCCGTTGTGGCCGTAGACGAAACCATGCCGCCTCCGCCCGAAACCTTTATCGCCGTGGAATGCTCCTCTCAGGAACCCGGCAACGAAGGTGGTAAGGCTTGCGATGGCGACCCGATGACCATGTGGCACACCCAGTATGGCGTCACCCTCGGCAAGTACCCGCACAGCGTTGCGATGGACCTCAACAAGGTTCGCACGATTAAGGGTATCACCTGCTTGGGCCGTCAGGATGGCGTCAATGGTCGCGTGAAGGACTTCAAGGTCGAAGTTTCTGCTGATCGTAAGACTTGGAAGGAAGTCATCAAGGGCTCGCTCAAGAATACGGGCGACCAGCAGACCGTCCTCTTCCCTGCTCCTGAAGCAAACGTCCGTTATGTGCGTTTCACTGGCTTGAGCGAACAGAACGGTCAGGAATTCGCTTCAATGGCTGAAATTGGTATCATCGAATAAGTGTTTTAAACCGTTTCAAAAGCAGTTTTAACACTTGTCTAAAAGAGACGCACGCTACAATGTGTGCGTTTCTTTTTTATAGTCGCCTCTCACCTTTTCTTCAAAAAAATCTACATTGTTTCTTTGAAAACCGCACTTTTCCGATAGATTTCTCCATCCTTATTCTTTTAAAAAAAGCTAATTCTTTTCATAAGAAGACCTTTCTATTTCTTCAAAACGCGCAATCCTTTTTCTTGGAAAATCTGCTTCATTTTTGGGAAAGAGACTCGCCTTTCAACTTCAAATCATACGCTTATGTGATTTTGTAGTAAAAAGGTGCATAAAAAACAATCCATTAACAGAATAAAAACAATTTCCAAACACAAAACTCTCCGCGTGTTTGTTATACTTTTAGCGTTATTGAAAGGAAAAAGAAAATGCCTACTTTAAATGAACAGATTGCCGCACGTCTCGAAACCCTCCGTGGGATGCTTCAGGCTGACGGTGGTGACTTGGAACTCGTAGATATTGAAAACAAGACGGTGCACTTGCGTTTGCGCGGTGCATGCGGTTGCTGCCCACACGCCATGATGACGCTCAAGAGCGGCGTGGAACGCGTGTTGCGCGAAGAAATCGACCCCGAAATCACCGTTGAACGCGTGATGTAACATAGCGCACAATTAGACATGCCATTCCTCTCTGAATGCGCATGTCTAATTGGATGTGTGATGTAATGATGGACACTCTGCTTGTACGAGATCTCAAAACACTGGAAGACACTGCCGCACTTGCTGCAGAGGTCGCGAAAGTGTTGACTCCTGGCGATGTACTACTCCTGACGGGTGACCTTGGTGCAGGGAAGACAACCTTTGTTCAAGCCCTGGCGAGAACATTTGGAATCACGCGCACGGTCACGAGTCCCACCTTTACATTAGCCAATGAATACCCGATACCTTCGGGTGGCAAATTGGTGCATTACGATCTTTATCGTTTAGCCTCCGCTTCGGGACTTTACGATTTGGGGTTTGAAGACGCACTTGAAATGGGCGCGCGCCTCGCCATTGAATGGCCTGAAAAAGCGCAGGAAGTCCTTGATTTAGAAGTGCCGCAACGTCTTCGTTTAAATCTAACAACAAATGCAGACAATACGCGTCATGCAGAATTGTTGAAGGAACAATTACGATGAGCACCTCAACTGTGTACGAACAAATTGATCAAATTCGAAAGACTTGGGGAAAACGCCTTCTCATCTTAGGGCATCACTACCAAGACTCTAGCGTTGTGGCGTGTTGCGATGCCGTTGGCGATTCGCTTGAACTTTCGCGTTTAGCCGCCGAATCTGATGCTGAACGCATCATCTTTTGCGGTGTTCGCTTCATGGCAGAAACCGCTGACATTTTGATTCGTGATGAGGCTGGCAAGTCGTGCGGTCGTAGCGTTTGGCAACCCGCCCCAACGGCTGGGTGTCCTATGGCTGACATGGCTGATGGCCCGACCTTAGAGGCTGCGTGGGAATACCTCTCTAAGGTGGCTACCGACTGCCCTCTAACACCGATTGTGTACGTCAATTCTTCTGCAGAAGTGAAGGCTGTTTGCGGAAAGCACGGCGGTTCTGCATGCACATCTGGCAATGGCAAGCGCGTGGTCAAGCACTTCTTAAAGCAGGGGCATCGCATTCTCTTTGCGCCAGACCAACATCTCTGCACGAATATCATGCGCGAATTGGGTTATCCCCCCGAAGCCGTGGCGGTTTGGCATCGTAGCCTCCCCAATGGCGGCTTAACGGATGAACAGATTCGTAAGGCCCGCCTCATCGCATGGGATGGTTGCTGCCCGATTCACGCGAGTTACACCATTGGCGATGTCGCTGCAGCGCGTGCTGCAAATCCTGGCGCAGAATTGCTCATTCATCCTGAAGCTCCAGCTCCAGTGGCTGCGTTAGCAGATCACACGGGTTCGACAAAGGGCATCATTGACATCATTACGCGCGCAGAACCGCATCAGACCTTTATTGTGGGCACTGAAGAGCACTTGGTGAAGCGTTTGGCACAACGTAAAGAGCCCAAGGTTGTTTCGTTGCGTCCGATTATCTGTAATGATATGGGCCTTACCACGCCTGAACAAATCTTAAACGTTTTGCAAACGTGGGATGAAGCGTGCCGCGTCGTTGTGCCAGATGAACGCGTTTTGGATGCACGTGCAAGCGTTGAACGCATGTTAGCACTCTAATCACACTTGTAATTAGAAAACAAAAAGCGCCGCCTTTTCAGGTGGCGCTTTTGTTTTAAATTCAGTGTTTGTAATTTCGCTTAGCGAAAATCAATCCATTACAAATCTTCAAAGAAGGCCTTCGCTTCAGAGAGTTTGCGACTTGCTTCAATCAATGTCGCCTCAGAGAAGGCGTCCAAGGGGCCTTTGATTTGCAACATCAAGCCGCCCTCTACACCAAATTCCTTACAAATCACCGTGATGTTATCCAACCAATCTGCGAGGTTAAACAATGCAAGTGCATCTTCTGCGCCTTGCACTGGCGGCAATTCTAAGGCTACAGAAAGGGCAAAACGTTGGCGACCTTGCGTGATTTCGGGGTCATCAATCAATTCAAGTGTGCCAGCATGTCGCGCATCACGCACATACGTCCAGGCAAGATAGTCGGGAGCATCCGCAAAGACTTCAAAGTGTTGGCAGGCCTTTAACCACGTTTCTGCGACTTCACGTGCGGCTGTAAGATTCACTTCGGCACTCATTTTTTGGTGACCCCTTCTGAGAGAATCGGGAGCACTTTTTGACGGAGGTTTTCATCTAAGTCAAAGAGTACAAATCCCTTACAATTCATCTTACGAATGATTTCGATTTGGCGTAAGACGTCAATCGCGTCCAAACGGCTTTCTGCCGCTGTCACACCAATACCACTGATAATCTTTGAAGCAATCCGTGAATCTGCGGTCTGCGTACCAAGCCAGTCTTTCAAAGCATCCAAATTGACCGTGTAATTCATCGGCAACGCATAGTCAATCAATCCCGTGCGTAACCACGAAATCCAGTCTTGGCCAACACTGTCCACGCATGCAGGATACTTTCCAAATACGGCTGCAGAGAGTTCCACGCCAGGTGCGCGTGCACGAAGGCGCGTACGAATGTCCACCACTGTTCTTGAAACTTGTGCTTCGCGCCAATCTAAGAAGGCTTTTCGACGTGCGCCCTTAGCATTTGTCACGCATTCTGGCCAATTGGGAGCCTTGCCACACGCCGCTTCAAAGCGTGCTTTTGTGCGCGGGCCTAACGAAGAAGGTAGATCTTGGAAACGGATAAAGTCCAAGTGCACGCCATCCACACCCGACTTTGCTAATTCTTCTGCGGCATTACAAAGGTATTGACGCACTTCGGGATGCGTAGGGTCTAACCAATTGAGATCCTTTCCTTTCGCATCTTGCAGTGTCCAACCTTTGCGCTTAAAGTTGTCAATCGCGCCACTCGCGGCATTGGTGCACGAGTAGCACAAGATCCATGCATGCACGCGGAGGCCATACTTGTGACACGCTTGAATCGCGTTTTTCAATTCATTCGTAGCAGAACGCGGCGGCAACACGCGCGAGGGATACAGCGCAAAGGCTGCGCCCGCCACATTCACATACACATCCGTAATGCCTGCCTGTGCAAGCAACTGCGCAGTACGCTCCCAATTCCCGGGATAGAGTCCACGTCCTGTGTGATCCCATACGCCCTTAATTTCACCAGGACGCGCCCAATAGGTCATGCCGTAGGTTCGATTGACGCAATCACGCAAATCGCACACCGTTTGATATGCAGTATAGCCCGATTTCTTTTCCAACGCTGCCTGCGCCATCGTCTGCAACTTTCGCAAGTAAACAAACGCATCATCAATCTGCTTACGGCGCGCAGAGGTCTTCGGTAATGCCCGATAGCGCTTCTGCAATGAGCCGTCATTCAACGGCTTTAAAACGTCTGCGTAAAGATAACGTGCGGCTTGATTCCACACATTTGGGTCAGACTCTGCAGCAATCGCAAGTAAGAGACGTTGCTTACCAGCCTCATCCCCATCACCCGAAAGCACATGCGTCATCCAATACGACCCACGCGCTGTGCGCCACCACGCAACATCAGTGCGTTTCCCTGCACGATCACACCACCATGCCAGCGGTTTTGTATCTGCGCGAGCACCCGTCACGGTAAAGAGGTTTGTACTCGTCTGCAAAACAGACATCGGTGCGCCATTGGGCTTCTGCGCACCAAACACCATTGAACTCCACTTACCGCTATCATCACGCTTATACGTTTCAGGCTTTAAGCCAAAGAGCGCGGCCAGCTCTGGCGAAGCCGAGTAACACACCACAAAACGCGACCCACGCGCCAACTGTTGCTGCACTGCATTCACCACCGACTTCGGCGGACGATAACAATCCACCAAAACCACCAGCTTATACGCAGAAGAAGCCGACAACGCCGAGTCT
>JAZRAG010000092.1:0-32914 GCA_045634445.1 Candidatus Spyradenecus sp.
GCCACAAACATTCCGTAAAGCGCCATTCCGAGGGCAGCGGTCACGGAATCGGGTAAGATATTGCCCGCAAGCGCGCCACAGAGTGTGCCGAAAGCCCAGCCTGGCCATGCGACAACGGTTTGGCCGTAGTGGTAATAGGGAGATAACCACCCTTTCACGCTGACGCTGACGCCAAAAATCTCGTCGGTGACGCCACAGGCCATCAAAAAGCGATGAAAAAATGGCGTTTCGCTAGAAAGTTTCTGCGAGAGCGCACAAGACATTAGACAATAGCGCAAATTAATAATTACTTGCGTCAATGCGAGCGTGGCTAAAGCGCCTGCACTTTCAATCACTGCGAGCCCAGCGAATTGCCCCGCACTGGTTAAATTGGAGCCTGAGAGGCAAAAGGCTTGAAGCGCAGAAAGGCCTGCGGCACGCGCCTGGATGCCAAAGGCAAAGGAGACAGCGAAGTATCCTAACCCAATAGGAATGCCGGCATACATCCCATGAATAAAGGCAGAAAGATTACGCAAAAAAGGAATCTTCATTCTCACACACTTTCTCGGCAATACGTTAAATCTTCGAGAATCTGCACATGTAACGCTTCTAAGGAGTCAAATTTACGTTCTGCACGAATGCGTGCCTTTGCGATGCGGAGCGTGACTTCACAACCGTAAAAATCCCCGCATGCATCTAACAAATGAACCTCAAAAAGCGGTTCGGTTAGCCCTTTCACGCTTGGAGCTGTGCCAAAATTGATTAGCGCGTTAAATGTTTCTACATTGCCGTCTATGCGTTTAACTGTTGCAACACCGTGATAAACGCCGTGGGCTAAAGTAACTAAACGCTCCCCCGCACTTCCACAATAGGGCAAATTCAAGGTCGGTACACCAAAAGTCTTTCCAGCAAGTCCACGACCATGCTGAACAACACCCGTGAACTCCCACACGCGCCCCAACATTGCTGCCGCGAGATCCATGGCTCCATCTGCAAGCGCTGCACGAATGCGCGTGGAGGAAATCCGCGCATCTTCATACAGAATGTATGGCACAACGTGTGCAGGCGCTCCACTTTCAGTTAAGAATGCGACATTTCCTTGCGCGCCCTTGCCAAAGCGCCAATCTTCTCCACAAAAAATCTCAGCACCATTGAGTTGAGTAAGAAAATCCGTTGCTGTGAGGTTCGCAAATGCCGAGGTAAAGGGTTGACGAATTAATGTGGCCCCAGTTTCAAGCAAATAGCGGGTCTGCGTTTCAAGGTCATAGATACGTTCTGGAGCAGTTGTGATATCCAGCCCCCCCTTTGGAGAACCTTCAAAAGAGAGAATCCACGGCGCGCGTCCCGTTTGCTTTGCGAAGGTTAACATTCGCGCAAGGATTGCTTGATGGCCTTGGTGAACACCATCAAAATTCCCCACAGCTAAAGCCGTGGAAGGGGGCAAATCTGCAAGCGAATGATAAACCTTAGTAACCATATCAAGCCTTAAAAGAGGCCTTCCAAATAGTTCATACAAGGAATAACACGGCGCTCAATTGCTGCACGTGGCATCTCCAAGAGTTCTGCAAAGGGGGTAGCATGGTCAAGCGTCACTTTACCAGAACCCGTTCGGCGTAAGGCACAAAGATGCGCGCCTACACCTAACATTTGCCCCAAATCGTGAGCTAATGTACGAATATAGGTCCCCTTGGTACAGCGCACTTCAAAATCTGCTTCTGCACGTTCTGCACCTGGGCGAAAGGCTGTGATTGCAAATTTATAAACGTGAATAAAGCGTTCTTCACGTTCACACTCTTCTCCACGAACGGCAAGTTTATAGAGCGGTTGTCCTGCAATTTTGACAGCAGAATACATCGGTGGTTTCTGGAAAAGATCGCCGATGAATTCTTCTTTAATCGCCTTCAAGACTGCTTCTTCAGTCAAATCAGCGGTAGAATGTTCTTCTGTGATTTCGCCAAGGCGGTCTTGCGTGGTTGTGGCAGCGCCAAAACGAATTGTACCAGTATAGGTTTTATCGCCTCCCATAACACGGTCGGAGATTTTGGTACCTTTTCCTAAAAGAATCAAGAGGAGTCCTGTGGCATCAGGATCTAATGTGCCACCGTGGCCAACTTTTGCGAATCCAAACTTCCGTCGAAGCGTTGTTACAATCACATGCGATGGCATACCTGCAGGCTTATCCACAGGTAGAATACCATCTGGATCTTCAAAAACTTCAATCACAATACACGCACCTTTTCTGAAAATCTGTTGCAATATGAAAAACGGGGAGCAGCGTTAGGTGGCGCATTTCCCCGTTTCATGATTCGGTTTTACTTTTTAACGCCGAACGCTCCGAGTGAGCGAGCCGATTACTCTTCCGATTCGGCTTCTTGCGGCATCTCTAAGTGATTCAAGATGTCCAACACGCGGTCACCCTTTGCGATGCCAGTATCCAAACGGAAACGCAATTTTGGCGTGTAGTGTAGCGTCATATTGCGGTTGATCATCGTTTGAATTTCCTTCGCATGCTTTGAAAGGCGACGCAACCACGTGGGGTGTTCTGCAGCATCCATAATGGAGACCCAAACGTTTGCCGAACGCAAATTGGGTGCGCATTCCACCTTTGTGACGGTAATGCCGGCCACGTCTACTTCCGGGTCTGATTGCAGAACCCGGAAGAGATCGTCTGCGATTTCTCGCAACAATAACGCATTTACGCGATCAAGGCGATTAACTGACATGTGGCAAAATCCTTAGAGCGTCTTCGGCAATTCTTCCATTTCGTAGCATTCGACGATATCGCCTTCTTGGAATGCTTCGAAGGAGCCAAACCCGAGACCGCATTCTTGCGCGGGTGCGATTTCCTTGACGTCTTCCTTGAAGTGCTTCATCGTTTCTACTGCGCCATCGAAAAGCTGCTGACGGCCACGGAAGATACGGAAACGGCCCTTGTAGCGCAATGTACCGTCCAACATCTGACAGCCGGCAATTTTACCCAACTTGCTGATGTCGAAGATCTGACGGATTTCTGCGTGACCGCGGACAACTTCCTTGTATTCCGGCGGGATGAGCTCAAGCATGCAACGCTTCACGTGTTCAATCAATTCGTAAATGATACGGAAGGTGTTGATGCGCACGCCATTTTGACGTGCCATGCTCTGCACGCCAGGTTCGCAGTTCACGCCGAAGCCCACGATTGTGGCGCCCTTTGCGCGCTGCACATCTGCAGCGGTCACGGAACCCACGCCAGAGTAAAGCACCTTGAGCGAGACCTTCTGGGACTCAATCGACTTCAAGCATTCCACCACTGCTTCAGCGGTACCCTGCGTATCAGCCTTCACGATGACGTTCAATTCTGCCGTTTCGTTGGTGCCGAGCTTCTTCGACCAATCTGCCATAGAGGCGGACTGAGCTGCAGAGAGCGATTCCAACTTGTTCATTTCAGCTGTCTTTTCAGCCAATGCACGTGCACGCTTTTCATTCAACATCACGCGGAATTCAGAGCCTGCTTCGGGCACGCCAGAGAGACCTGTGCACTTCACTGCAATGGAGGGGCCAGCGGACTTCACGGACTTGCCGCGTTCGTCAATCAACGTTCGCACCTTACCGTAGTATTCACCGCAGAGCACCACATCGCCCACATTGAGCGTACCGCCCTGAACGAGGAAGGTCGCCGTGGGGCCAAGGCCCTGTTCCAACTGAGATTCAATCACAGCGCCATTTGCACGGCGATTCGGATTGGCCTGGAGTTCCAACACGTCTGCCTGGATCAAAATGGTTTCAAGGAGGTCTTCCACGCCAGCGCCAGTGGTGCCGGAGACTTCGCAGCATTCAATATCACCGCCCCAAGTGCTCGGCGTAAGGCCTTCTGCCTGCAACATCTGATACACGCGCATCGGATTTGCTTCAGGCTTATCGCACTTCGTCACAGCGACCAACATCTGCACGCCTGCATTACGCGCATGTTTAATAGCTTCACGCGTCTGCGGCATCACGCCGTCATCTGCGGCCACGATAATCACTGCGATATCGGTGATGTTTGCACCACGTGCACGCATTGACTCAAATGCCGAGTGACCAGGCGTATCCACAAAGGTAATCAAGCGGCGGTTACCATTGTCATCGCGCTGATCCAATTCAATCGTATATGCGGCGATGTGCTGCGTAATACCCCCTGCTTCACCAGCGGCCACGTGAGCGTTACGGATGTAGTCCATCAACGTCGTCTTACCGTGGTCAACGTGACCCAAGAAGGTCACCACCGGCGGACGCAACATCATATCTTCGGGCTGATCTTCCGGGATATCGTCATCTGCGTCTTCGCTCTTCAACTGCGGCTTACGTTCTGCAGAGCGCTGCTTTGTACGTTCTGCCGTTTCCACAGCAAAGCCATACTTTTCGGCGATTTTCTGCACAATGCCAAGTTCCAACGTCTGGTTAATCGAAGCCAAGACGTTCAACTTCATCAAATCAGTAATCAAGATGTTCGGACGCGTACCGAGCAATTCGGCGAGGTCCTTCACCGTCACGGGGCCCTGAAGCTGAATCGACTTACCGTCCACGCTTGCAGCTGGAGCCGAAGCCGTGGGTGCGCTCATACGCGGCGGAATTGCATTCTGGCCCTTACGATTGTTACGGTCATTTGCACCGCGATTCGGCTGAGCACCCTTACGCTCTTCCTGACCCTGGCGACGATTATTGCGGTCATTACGTTCACCGCGTTCGCCACGTTCATTACGGCCGCCATTACGGTCATTACGCTGAGCATTGCGATCGCCTCGCTGACCATCCTTACCACGCTGAGCCGGACCCTTCGTAGGAGAAAGGCCCAAAGAAACAGGGCGAGAAGGTTCAGACTTCGTCGGAGCCAAAGTCGGCTTCTGTGCAGGCTTAGCAACCGTAGGCGCAAGCGTAGCCTTCAAAGCAGGCTGTTCGGCAGGCTTTTCTGCCTTAGGAGCAGGTGCAGGAGCGGGCTTTTCAGCGGGCTTCTCAACCTTTTCAACAGGCTTTTTAGGTGCAGGAGCAGGCTTTTCGGCAGGCTTTTCCACCACCACAGGCTTCACCTCTTCAGCAGAAGAAGCCTTTTCGGTCGGCAATTCAACCTCAACTGCAGGTGCAGAAGAAGCCTTTTCAGTCGGCAATTCAACTGCTTTTGCATTTACAGGCTTCACAGGCTTACCAGCCTCTGCCTCAAGCGCAATGCGACGATGCGCTTCCACCGCTTCGCGATTCTTACGCACATCATCCAAGCGAACCTCTTCACCCTTCGCCTTACGCGCCTTGCGAGAAGCCTCATGATCCGCAAGCATCTGCGCACGATCATCGGCAGAAAGTGAATCCACCCAACCGCGCAATGCCGCAATATCATCTTCATCCAAAGACGAAAGCGTCGAGGAAACCTCTAATTCGAGTTTTTTAGCCTTTGCCAACAAAATACCTGCTGGCAAACCAAGCGTTTTTGCAAATTCTGTTAATCTCATTCGAATTATTCTCCCTTGGCATCAACCACAATGCGAGCACGATCATAAATGTCCTGCAACATCATGTCGGACACATCAATAAGGCTCTTCAAATACGCCGGCTCAGCATAGAGGATGCCCTCGGGCGTGTGGAAACCATTTTCAAAGAGCTGCTCAGCAAGCCCTAACGGAATATTCAATTCAGTAGCAAGCGCATCAATCATATCAGCGCGCTTATTTTCAGCTGCCAATGCTTCAGACTGATCCATATCCACTTCATCATCAGGCGTAATCGTAATCTTCCAGCCCGTCAATGCAGAAGCAAGACGCACATTCTGACCATTACGACCAATTGCGAGCGAAAGCTTATCACGCGGAACCGTCACTTCCACCGTGTGATCATCATCATTCACATAAATCGTAGAAATTTCAGCCGGCTTCAAAGCTTCAGCTACGTAAATTTCAGGATCATCGCTGTACTTCACGATGTCAATCTTTTCATTATTGAGTTCCTGAACAATCGCACGCACACGAGTACCACGCGTACCGATACAAGCACTTGCCGGATCCACACGCGCATCCAAAGAACGCACCGCCACCTTTGAGCGACGACCCGGATCACGCGCCACCGACATAATTTCCACCACACCTTCAGCCACTTCAGAAACTTCCTGGCGGAAAAGCGCCTTCACAAAATCAGGGCAAGCACGAGAAAGCGTCACAGCAGGACCCGAAGATTCATTCTGCACACGCAAAACATACGCACGAACAATATCACCCACATTGTAATCTTCAGTAGGAATACGTTCCTTAGCCAACATCACAGCTTCCGTCTTGCCGAGCTCAACAAACACATCCTTGCGAGCCACCAACTTCACAGAACCAGAAACAATGTCGCCCACGCGATCCTTATATTCATTATAAATATTAGAACGCTCAGCATCACGAATCTTCTGCATAATCGTCTGCTTAGCCGTCTGCGCAGCAATACGGCCCAACTTCGACGCCGGCATCGGAATCTTCACCGTGTCACCATCATTCACAGACGGATCAAAACGGCGAGCCTGCTCCACCGTCACAATGCCAAAACCATGTTCCGAGTCAGAAACAGCATAAACGTCCCACGCCTTAATTTCAAGCGTCTTACGATCAATACGCACCGTAAAGTCCGCCGACACACGCGTATTCTTACGCGCAGCCTGCTCAACCGAACTCTCAATGGCCTGCAACACCGTCTCACGGTCAACCCCGCGCTCACGCTCAAGGTAATTCACCACTGCTGCAAAATCTGCACTTGCTGCCATCGCTCTGACTCCTTTTTAATATCAAAAAAAGCGCGAGCTCAGCGCCCACGCTTCTACTACAAATAGAAAACTGCCACACATTATACCCTCTTTACCCCCGCTCCGTCAAGCCTTTTCGTATTCCATGCACTTATTGAAAAGTGCACAATGTATTTGCGCAGGTAAAAAGGTGAAGTCAAAGAAGATAGTTCAACAGGCAAGGAAAATGGAGGGAGACATCTCTACGCCCTCGGGGGGCGGCGGCAGGGTGAGATCCTCTGATTAATTAAAACAACTTATATACCGCGACTCGCCATATACCGCGACTCGCCACCTCATAAAATGACAGATGACGAGTCGCGGTATTAGAACTTTTCTTATGGAGTTGCCCCCTCTGAAGAATAGATAATTATCGGGAATTCCTTCATTATTGCAGCTGTTTGAGAAGCATTCTGTACCATAATTAGAAATATTGACTCACCTATTTTAGTCGGTTTGCCAGAAATCACACATGTTTTTGAATTATAAATCATTCCCTTAGGCAAACCAACAACAAAAATCTTCGGCAATGTTAGCGAATCTACCACAACTGTTAGCGGAATTACCGCTTCATTAACCGCATATTCATATGCCATCGTTTCAAAAAGCAGAGGTTCTTCTAATAAGAATAGATTTACATCCATCGCATAATTAGCCTCTTCCTCTACTGTTACAAATCGAGGATAGAGTCGTGTATCAACGACATCCATCGTGTATGAATACTTTGGATTACGATAATCCACCAAAGTTGAATCGCATGGCGTTGTGAACTCAGCGTCCTTATACCACCCTGCAAACACGTAGCCCTTGTTTGCCTTTGCCGTTAACGTAACGCTCTTATTTGCAATAAAGGCTCCAGCCCCAGTCACCTTACCATATTCGCTTACATCCACAATCAACTTTGGAAGCGCGCCAACCGTAAACGTCGCGGTCGCCACATGCTTCACGCCGTTAATCGTTTTTGTGAATGTCGCAGTATAATTTCCAGGCGTTGTGGGCACACCATAAGCAGCGTTTGCGGGCACTGTCACAGACATTGTCTTCTTATCAACAATATCCGTCGCCGTCCACTTCATCCCCTTTGGCAAGCCTGTTACAGAGCATCCAGCCGCGCCATCAATTGTCACTGTATATGTAACGCCTGGCGTAAAAGGTCCATACGAATCTGCTAAAGGAATTGCATCATCCGTTAAATTCGGCACATAAACATCAAACGTCTTAACGATAGCCTTTTTAATGCTTGCATTCGTCAAAGAGACTTTAACTGTATACATGCCCGGCATCGTCGGCGTTCCATAAATGGTATTCCTCGGCACAACAGTTGCAGGAGTATTTGCCGTAGCCTTCAAGGTCACTGGTACACTTGTAAACTTCATCCCAGTGGGCAGCCCTGCCACTGTTATCTTAGGCAGAGAATAAGACTCTACCTCACATCCTAAGCGAATTTCCCCTTCAAATTGTAGAGCCTCATCCACAGGAAGATGCTTCCCGTCAATCGTCAAATCAAGCACCACGTCTTCTGCCACAGGGACAAATCGAGCAAACAATTCTTGCTCACATTCTCCCATTACCAAAGAATACGTTGGTGCACGATAGTCTACCGAGCTCGAATCGCATGGCGTCATAAACTCGGCATCCTTGTACCAACCAGCAAAGACATAACCTTTATTTGCTGTAGCCTTTAAAGTGACCTTAGTCCCTGGTGCATAACGACCCGCCCCTGTGACCTTACCTGCCTCATCGGAATTACGAGACACCACCATGCGCGGTTCACCTTCAAAGTAGGCGAAATAGGTCGTATCCCCCACCACATCCGTAATCGTCGTGGACTTATCCGTTGTTGCGGCAGGCTTTGCCGTACGATCAATCACGAGCGTCGGCGTTGTCGCTACGCACTGCGTGGCATCAAAAAGTACAGAACTCCCCATCCGTGTCGCATACCATCCCTTAAATTTAAATCCCTTGTTTGCAGTTGCTTTTAGCGTCACTTTCTTCCCTGACGTACAGTAACCACTTCCTGAGACCTTTCCGCCTTCAGGAGTGTCTGCTAATGCACGAATATACGGTGTTTTCTTGAATTGCGCAATAAGTGTTACTGCGCCACTTGCACTTGCGTTAAAGTAGAGATTCTGCTTCGGATTAGTATCAAATAATTCTCCTGACTGTAAATACCAGCCAACGAATTCCCAGCCTGGCCGTGGCGTCGCAACCAAAGGCATCTTTTCACCTCTTGGGTAAACACCGCTTCCGCTTGTATATCCCCCCTCTACTGGACTCGTTTTCAAAATAAGAGGGATACGATCTACGCGTGAATTTGCAGGGATCCAATAAACCCTTGTAATTCGCGCCTGAACAGAAGATTTTTCTCCTTGAATAAACTTAAAGGAAAGCGCTTGTTTCCCCTCTTCATTCACCGTCACAATCCATTCCCCCCAATCGTCATCTTGATTGGCAGGAGTAAGACTTCCGACCTCTTTTTGGCCATTGTAAACAACAAGTTTAGAAGGAAGTGTGCCCTCTTCAACGCCAACAAACTTTAGCGAAAAATAAAGTGTGCCAGGTCCTGTTACTGACGCAAGCGAGAGCGTAGACTGTTGGCCAGAAGTCATCAACGGAGAGATGGCATAGAGATCATAGGTGTCGTCTTTGACATACGATCGATTGCCATTTTCAACGCTCCACTTACCATCACCCTTTGTTGTAGGTTTTAATGATGCATTTTGAATAGCATTTGCTAAAGACTGCGGCGCATCCTCATCATACACCTTAACAGTACAAGTGCGAAATTCCCCTAATTCCATTCCAACAGGATTAGCGAGTTGCAATGTAAAAAACTCGTCATCCTCAATTAAAGCATCATCCTTGATGAAAATTTTAATTGATTTTTTCTCAACCTCTCCGACGTCCCAGTTCACGGTATATGGGAACTTGGAAACAGTCTCAAGCCTTCCGTCTGCAGATTCACACATAACGTTTAGTATATCTGCAGCGGCAGTTGTATTATGCGTAAGATTCAGTTGTACACTACACGCTTGACCTTCTCGGCCGCCCAAAATAGACACTGGTGTGACCGATGTCTTTTCTGTAGTTGTAATCTCCTCCTCTACAAAATCGCAAAAACCGTCTTGATAATAGCTTCTATAGGTCTCGTAAGCACCCATATCAACACTATCGCCACGCACGCGTGGATTCCCCAGAAGATCAATCGCTTCTGCAAATGAGAACGTATAGCCGACATCTTCACAAGGAGAATCCAATGCCAAGCGATAATCCCGATTTTCCCAATCTCTAAAACAAGGATATTGGGAGATATTCCCATCCCCAGAAACGGCTGGTGTAGTATTTGAGAAATAAAACTCTCCACCGTAATAATTCTCAAGGACATACGAAGAAGTCCCGCGAACATTTCCCCAAACGATTGAGTTATACGTATCCCCCTCATAGGTGCCACCACCTGAATTCTTTGCATAATTGTCCACAATTGTACAATTTAGGCGTATACCATAATACGAACCACCGCCAGCATTCGTTGCTTCGTTCCAATCCAGTAGACAATTTTCCAAAAAGCCGTAATAAGCAGCGCCACCTTTTTCTGCTATACAATTTACAACTCGACAATTTAATACTGTTCCGCAGCACACGCCGCCACCGCAATTCCAAAGAACCGAAACCGCGCTAGTACTTGCATTACCATCAAATAACGTAAAGCCGTCAAGGATAGTGTCTTGATGTGATGCCTCGTAACCTAATGTCGCACAACGGGCATATCCCGCGCCATCAATGAATGTCCGCGTATAACCATTGAGCGAAACAATTGAAATCGCTTTATTCTCTGTCACAAATGGCTCATATACACCATCTGCGACAAGGATCACATCTCCTGGATCTGCAATATCAACCGCTTCCTGAATTGTTCTAAATGCAGTCTCCCATGTGTACCCATCACAAACGTCACTCTCATTCAAACAGTCCACGTAACGCGTATACGCCTTAGTTATCTCTTTGGCTGTCTCTGGCACTGGAATGTCCACTGGCGCAATTCCGGGAATGTCCGTTTTAATCTGAATGAATCGAACCGTATACGGTCCCTTACGTTCAGAAGCATTAATCTCCGCTTCTGTAAAAGTAAGACAAAGATTGTCTGTACAAACACCTGTGTACGCCTTTGTTGTTATTGATGTTGTCACTGCTTGTCCATTCGCATCTACAAGCAGAGCTCTCAACGTTATCGTATTCGCTCGTAAAATTTCAATTGGAACAAATAGCTCATATCCTCCATTGTACTCATTAAACGAGACCGTTCCCGTTAACTTAAATGGATACGCACCAAAATCTTCTGGATTCAACTCAATTGGAGCCATCTTTGGCGTGAAACATTCTGCAGCACCATTCTGAGGTTCTAACAAAACTCCTTTCACATAGTAAGGACCATTAACGCCACTCCGTTGAATTTGGGAGCCATCCACTTGGAAAGTAAGTGTATTTTCCCCCTTCACAAGTGAAAATGTCTCTTGGGAAACGGCAACAATCGTATCATTCTTCCCGTAAAGAGAAAGCCGCCCTTGACATGTTACTTCGCCCTCTCTGTGATAATTAACTTCAAAGGAGAATGACAAATTAGAAATTAGTCCATCATCTCCTACAAGATCCGCTTCACGCTTAAAAGAGTCCTCGTCAATCGTTAAACACACATTTGCAGGTGTAAAATCTGTATACTTATATTCTTTTGTCGAGTACGGCACACGACGTTCATCAATCGTTACACCATTCTGACTTATACGCACAAAGCAAATCTGATAGGGCCCATCTACATGTGAAAGATAGATATCCTCACCCGAGAAATCAAATGAGGTTGTCACTTCTCCAGATTCAAATTCAACATCCTTCGTAATATGAGAGATACATTCACCCTTTGAATTTTCGAGGCGCGCTTCAATTTGATAATTACCTGACGTAGAGACAAGTGCATTCACATTAACTGTAAGTTGTTCTTGAGACTTTACTTCACTAAATGTGTTATACAAAAAGTTCGCACTCAATCCTACAAATTGCGCATTGCTATATGCAAACGTATTATTCTTTAGTTGTGCTGTAGAAAAAATCAACTCACCGAATTCTGAATTTGCATTTCTTACTTCAACAAAGGCTAAACGATAGAAATTCGTCTTCATCCGACGAAGAGATGTAGCCGGAAACTTCAGTTCAACCTCATGGGTTCCTGTTGGTATATCACAAATAGTTCGAGCAAATGCAACAGGTGCTCCATTCATGTCAACCAAATATGCAGAAATTTCTGTGTCATTATACGACTCTCCTTCGTTTGCAATGCTAAGCGATATCGCTAGAGATGTGTATCCGCTCATCACTGCATAATTTTGTGTTTGGTCAACAAGTTCACTCGCAATACTAAGTAGGCCATCTTCTGTTTCAAATTGCATCGGCAATGAAACGAGATCGCCACCAGTTTGAAGACTATTTATCAAATTTGTTGCGTTCTTCGGCTGTGACTCATTTACAGAAGACGTTGACTTCAAGGCTACCGAACTCCCCCCTCGCGGATAACCACCAAATTTATTAAATGTTTCTAATTCTGTCTCTTTTGCTTTTGACGCATCCCACATTTGTTTAGGAGTCTTTTCAGCTACCACTTTATCCTTGCCATTCACTTTAACCACTTTAACCTTATAATCGCCACTCTGTTCATGACATTTTTGACTCCCAGGAAATGCCCAATCCTTCGATTTATCGATTGTTACCCATGGATTTTCCTCTCCCATAATTGCTAGACATTCATTGTCGCCATACGTAGCATAATCCGCAGACTTTTTGGTTTTGGCGATATTATATGTGTCTGGATTCCTAACTTTGAATCCAAACGCGGCTTCCTCGTTGTCCAGAACAACATCTCCATCCAAATCACATACATATTTCCCATCTCTCCATGCTTTCCCAAGAGCATCGAGCCATTCATCCTCATCATCAGAAAATACTTTGCCAGAATTTCCAATTTCTATTATCTCGGTAAAAAGATCAGCTAAACGCTCATAACCACTATTTTTCTTTAGTGTACCAATACGAACATAGTCGTTTGTCAAATTAAAGTAAGGCTCAAATGATGCCCCATGCGTTAACTCATGAGAGAGTACTAACTGAAGTGTTTCTAATCCTAAACTTTCGCCTTTTTCAACTATTTCTGTTTTGTTAGTATCTACTTTCAGTTTTGTTTTCTTACATGTAGCATACTGTGTTATCTGATATTCTACGTCATATTTAGCACCTTTATGAATCTCAGGGAAACCTTTTGGCGGTACACCAATAGGATTTTCGTATTTCAAAGGTCTAGCGCATCCACGTAGCTCTGGATTATCACTGTACTTAAATTTTCCCCCATCACCAATATATCCCTTTGTGATTGCGCCCGTTTTAGGCCAAAATTTGTACCAATTTTGTATATCCCCGCCCTCATATTTATTAAAGAAAATTTTGATATCTTTCGTTTCAGTCGTCATCTCAGACATCAAAGATGTCCATTGCCCATTTTTCAATTTGTCAACAGTCCAAGACACCTGAATTTTGTTAACACCAAAATCCCCATCGGAATACTTCGTTTCCTCTGCCGTGTCAAAGTCAACACGCGCCCTAGGTTTCATTTCTTCTAACTTCTCCTTCTCTATGTTTAGTTTACGATTAACTGTCCCCTGAACAAGAACCATGCATGATCCTACTCGAAACTTCTCATCATCAAAATTATTCCAAGTTATTGCAAGTGGAGCTCTATCTTCTAACCAAAACTCTGGCAACTCAACTTTTTCAATTTTTGGCATTATTTCCAAATAATACCCATCATCTTCACCTGAAAGCGTTACTGTACCCAATGACACATTTACCACATAGTTATACGTAACTAAAGATTCTACATTTTTATCTAAAAAACTTGCGTCGCTACCACAATAAACCTGCTCAAATTCTTCGGTTCCCTCTTCGTTCCGCCATAAAGAATAAATCGCATTAGGCACCTCTGTCCACTCAATGAGAATCCCGTCCGGTTCCGTACCGTCACTCGCATCAACCTTAATTCCTACTTCCCCTTCTATCACAAGAATTGCCTTAGAAATACAAGTAACCCACCCCTCATTCGTTGCATCAACGTCTACAAAAAATATATTCCGAGCCGTTTCGTTAACAGTTGCAGGTGTTTTTAAGAGATTGAGGTTTTTAATTGGAATATTGTTAACATTCCACTCTTCATTCCCGCCTTGAAGCCTCCACCCTAACGAACTTCCATTCAGATAGGTAATATCTGCTTCTGTCGCAGATGGATAATCCACATCATACGCATTTAATACAATTCGTGCAGATTTGACTTCTGTAAAAAAATCTGTCACTTCAAAATAAAGCGTAATATCCTCCCCACTACTATATGTACTCAAATCCCCATAGGCACTGTAATAATACGTCTCTACCCTATTATCTTCCTTAAGACCGAAGAGTGATACTGTTGACGATGCACCATCTAAATCGGCCTGTGTTAATTCCGGCGCAGGATTTTTCGATAGCGCTACATTCGTTGCCTCTTGATCGTCACCTACAACCTCCGTAGCACTTGCCAAACGACAAGAAAACGAAACCATCAATGATAGCACCACGATAAAATAACGTAATACAAACTTGATTGCATTTTTCATATTACACCTCGCGACCTTCCGTACAAAAACAATTCTCACTCCGAAAAACCATTTATGGAATCATAAAAACCAAAACTTACACAATACGATATCGTTGCATTTCAACGACCCTACTTTCACAGACATTCTCCCATAAGCCCCCCCTCCATGTCAACACTTTTGTAAGTTGTTAGGCCTTCATTGTATATACGAAACACCTCTCCCAAATAGAAAATAAGCGCCACCGAAGTGGCGCTTTAAAAAGAGATTATTCTTTAACACCTAATATCCCAAAGACGAGAGCGTCATCAGATTGACTGAAACACTCTAAGACAACATTTTCTCCATCCTTTCTAAGAGAAAGCTCCATATTGACCTTGCCCATCAGTCGATTATAAGCATCATACCAAGGCACTGTCACTTGTAAACGAATCTTGTTATTCGTAAATTCAAGCGTCTTAGCAGGCGCGTCAATAATCATTGCATGAGCCATACCTTCAACATAAATAAACCCAGTCAATGTTGCCAAATCCGAAATACTCAGACTTGCCACACCTGTTATCGTTTCTCCAAAAATTTCATTCCATTCAATCGGACCCTCAAAGGTCGCGCATGCCCAGTCTGGTAAACAGGCAACTGTCAAAGTTACCGTCACAGAATGCGTCGTCCCCGCCTGGGTGGTCACGGTCAACGTCACAGGATAAGAGCCCGCAACCTTCGGTGTACCAACGAGCTGCCATTCTCCATTAACTTGCTGAAGTTTAACTCCTGCTGGCAACTTCGACGTTTTAACAGACTTCACATTCGATGTTACCTCAATATCAAGAACAACATCATTGAGCGCTTGCCCCTCTTGGAAGGCAACCTTTTCTAATGCTTCTAAATTGTTTAGCGCAACGATTTCCTCCCCAACATCAATCGTCGTTGTAAAACTCTCAACATATCCCGTATTTGTTGTAACAGTGAATATTGTTGCATAACACCCTGCCTTCGTCGGCATACCCAAAATCGGCACAATACCATCATCCAACTTACCAATCTTCAAGCCTTTCGGTAAATTAGTCGTTTTCACCGACTTAATTCCAGAAGGAGCATCAAAGTAAACCGTGGCATCAATCTGATCTCCCACTCGTAGTGAAATCATCTCCATATTAAGATCTGCCAAGACCTCTTCTACTTCAAACCGTGCCACAAACGAAATTACCTTTAATGCTTCACCCGCCTTTAATAAAACGACTTCATAATTGCCTGGCTTTTTAAAGGTCGCAGTCAATACACCCGTCTTGGCATTCAGTTTAACACCTGTCGCCGTTGTCGTGAGTTTATAGTCCCTCAAGCCTACAAACGTCCACGCTTCGCCAAGTAGCAATTCAACTTCCTCAGCCAAACAGCCTGTAAATGCACCCTTACCCAATGTCTTTAACCCTGCAGGCATTTCAATTGCACTCACATCCAAATTAATACAATCCTTAAAAGCTCCTGCGCCAATTGTAGTAATTGTTTCAGGCAAGGTTACTTTCGTTAATCCCGCCTGTCCCCTAAATGCATTCGCTGCAATCGTTGTGACAACCGCATCACCAATCATCATTGGAATATCTAACCAGCCCGAAATTTCATCAATACAACCTGTAATCGTGGCTTGCTTGTTCTTAATTGTATAACTAATATTTCCAAATGCGACATCACCATCGACTTCAACATTTGGGCTCCATTGCGCCACATAAGTTGTATTTTTAGCAGGAGCCGTATTTGGCATCGATGGCAACCATCCAGCAAATGTATAATGCTGACGCGTTAATTCGGGTGCTATCAATGCTGAACCAAATGTCGTCGTTTTAGAGATTTTTCCAATCTTACCAAGATTATCATAGCCTCCATTTGTATCAAAAGTTACAGTAACCGCTTTTGACAAAACGCGCATCTTCAGATCGTTAATGTACCCCTCTTCATCAATAATGGCCTCCCACTCCTCAGCGTAAGCAGGAGAATAGTAGCCTATCACTTTCCAAGGACTCCCACCAAAATTGTCATACGACCACCAGTAATAACCATAGTCATCTTGTGGAGGTCTTCCTTCAAAGTAAAGAGCAGTCAATTTATAACAATCGCCACTCACAAAGGTTGATCCTATTGAAGTCACACTCGCAGGAATGGTCAGACTTTTTAATTGTTCACAACTGTCAAACGCAGAATTCCCTATAGTCTGCAAATTTGAAGGAAGCGAAACCGATGTTAACTTCCAACAACAATCAAACGCACCATCTCCGATTGTTGTCACACTCTCTGGGATTTCAACAGTTTTCAAATCAAGCCAAGAAAACGATTCTGCTCCAATCGTCTCAACCCCATCTGGAATTTTATAATGCGCGGTCTTTCCTGGTCCACGAATCAATAACGTCATCTCCTTATTGAATAATACGCCCTCAGATGAAGCCGTATAAAATGCATTTCCCTTTTCAACCTTAATCCGTAAATATGAACAATCTGCAAACGACGAGCATTCGGATGATATCCATTCAACCGATTTTGAAATTGTAACCCATTCCAAGCGTTCACTTCCAGAAAACGCCCAATCCCCAATATGTGTCACTCCGTCCGGAATGACATATTCCTTCGTGGCCCCAGGCCCACGTAATAAATGCGTCATTTCCTTATTAAACAACGCTCCACCTTGAGAGGCATAGGTCGCATTCTCACTTGAGACCGTAACCTTCAAATCATGACAATACTCAAAAGCTCCCTCACCAATAAATTCAACTGACGCAGGAATTATAACCGACTTTAGACTAGTACAATCCCAAAAAGCCCAATTCTCAATCTTTTGAACACCCTCAGGAATCGTCACCGAAGTCAACCTCTTACACTCCGAAAACGCACTCCCTCCAATTCCTTTCACAGGAAATCCTCCAAGGGTGGAAGGAATAGTGAGCGCACCAGATGTGGTGTATGGGACAGCCGGATATTCTGTGCACTCATCCGAATCCTCATCATATTCGTAGTCACAATGAAGATACGCCCCGCCATCGCGAATCTCATATCTCCAACGAATTCCATTAACCATCTCTGTTGCAGCAGAAACGACAGAGGTTATTACACTTATCACCAATACTAGAAGAAGCTTTTTCATAAACATCCCTTTCAGTTATGCAATCAAACCCGAAACAATGCCCAAACTCATGGCAATCCATGTCTTAGTATTTCAATGTCTATTACGAGTCATCTTTTGCACTACCCACCGACGATAAACAAAGTATACACCTTAACCCTTAAGACGTCAAGCCTACATCATTAAAGAAAGCCTGCAGATGAATATTACAAAATATAAGTAGTTCCCTAAAACGAAAAGAATTCCCCAAAAAGAACATGGAAAATAAATGGCCGCTACGCTCTAGCAGCAACACAAAAGCCGCCTATCATTTCTTATGGTCTTAATGAAGAAATATAAAAAAGTGGTCACTATCTATTTTTAACACTCCTCAATTAATGGGGTGAGTCTCAATGCTAAATCCATAGAACTTTCTTCGGGGACTCTCGTCACCTGCACTCCACAAGAAAAAACTAAATGCGGCAAATTTACCGCATTTAGACAAACACTAAAACAAGAAATCGCCTTACTTTTTACACCCTTTTAGGATATCTTTAATATACTTTCGTTTTTGACGAGTTTTTGTTCTTTGAGCTTTAGAAAATACAATACAACTCATTAGAGAATATCCAATATACTTCAGTTTTGCAATTCTTAATTCTTTTGGCTTTAAGAATTCAATCTTATTTTTCCCAATTTCACTTGAAATTCTTTCATACGCATTGTCATATAAGCTAGCATACGTATCATCTCGTCCGATAAACTCTAACACTTTTAGCAATGAATAATTATCATCCCAAACACGACGTTTTAAAACATAATCGCGACCTAATCCAACCAAAAGACCAGGACGTCGTTTTAAGTAAGACAACTCTCGATACTTAGACTTTGACACTGCACATTGAAAATCTATTAACACCAATCGATTGTTTACAACCATTAAATTCTTAGGATTAATATCTCGATGCACGACATCGGATTTTTTCAATGCTTCAAAAATTGATACAATATCCTCAATAAAACGTTTCTTTACTGTTGGAGGAACATTGTTATTCAAATACACATCTAAACTCTTCCCTTGAGTCAAACGAAATTGAATAAACTTATTATCAGTATTATCGCGATAACACAACGGCTCAATAAAATGAACGGGATCAATCTCATAGAGTTCACGAGCACGATGATACTCATTTTCATACATCCCCTTGGCTTCACCCATCTTCACAAATACACGGATGCCAGTAGCCGTCGTTGCAGTGAAAAAAGTATTATACGCTTTGGCGATTGCATCAACATGAACTTCTTTAATGTCCTTTAGATTACATTTTCTTCTTAAATAATCTTTCAATCGCTCCAAATCCAATATGTTTTTTGAGAAGAAAATATGAGAATCTTTTGGCTCTGTGATTTGATAACCTCGTTTTAACATAAACGATTCTAATAATTCAAAGTACAAATCAAACGGCGAAGCATAAGATGCGATATCGTGTACTTTATCTAACCCTAACTTTTCAAACAAATCCCGAACTAAAGGATAGTAATCCGATGCGACCTCCCGCTTATGGATCAACGCATGGTATACCATCATATAAAAATAATTTTCAGCGCTTGGCACTCGAATTAGATTTTTGTAAAGATAACTTGTGTCAAAAATATTATTATCCCATTTTAAATCACGATACTTATTATTGACATCCCATAAATCAATAAAGACCTTTGCTCCATTGATTGAAATTAAATAATGCGGCCGTGTTTTAGCAAAGTGCACCTCTCCCCCTACAACTAAGGCGGCCTCACCATAATCTCTTACCATTATATCAATGTCACCATGTTCATTACTTTGAAGCGTTTTTTCAATATCTTCAAACCCTCGTTGGACAACATAATCTACGGTAGCATTAAGAGTATAGAAAAATTCCTCTAAACTTTTCCACCCTTTAGCTCCAGTAGTATCTCGGAAACATTTCTTCACTTCCCCATTCCAAATATTAGGGACACTCTTCCATAAATCCTTATAATTTAAGCCTAATAATAGAGTAGCATCGTGATTTGTTTCATCTACGCTATTCGTCGTATGAATTTTATGCCCGCCCCTTGTCCAAGAACGATATTTTTGTTTTAATCCAAAAATTGTTATGTTAACAAGCTCATGCCCCCTTGAAGTTTCTAAAATTTTATATGTTGGATTTAAATCTTCTACAACTAAACACAGTAATGCTCCCGTGCCACATTCCTTCTCTTTTGAAGATTTACTTGGAAGCTTTTGACCATAAAAGCGAGAAAAATTATCCGCTACAAGTCCTTTTGTCCAATGTATCTCATATACATCTCTAATTTTTACATAATCCTTTACATCTGCCAATATTTTCTCTTCTTGATAGCGCGCATTCGCCCATAAAACAATCAAGTGTAACTCACTCTTAGCACACTGCTCATTCGAGCTCGCTACAGGTGGGGGGGGGGTAGAGGAGCTAACGTGTTTCATTTTACCAATCCTTGCTTGCATATCCCATGATAAATTCAATAAATCATTCTCAAACTATTTTAGACTAATAATTCTAGCCTCTTTTACCAGTCATTATGACATCACGTCATTAATGCACAAAACTCAAAAGAAACCTATAAGTCAAACATACACTCCTTGTAAGCCTATGCTCACCTACAGTCTAACATACTTTAGGAAGAAAATGTCAAATAAAATATTCTACAATACCAAGAAAACCACAAACGTCACCGCTCCTAAAATCCTAAAAATACGCTTAACATGCACAATCCTGAGAAAATTACACATTATTGTTACATGTCGTAATCTGTTTTTAAGAGGCCACGGCGTTCGAGCCATTTGTGAGTATGACGGTAGATTTTGTAATGAAGGCGTTCCCAAGTAGACTTCTTACGAGCGACTTTGCTTTTGGAGCGTTCGGCTGCAAACATTTTTGTTAAACCTATGCCATCTAGCCACATAAACTCATGTACTTTTCCCGCGATATCGTATTCTAACCTTGAACGCATTAAATGGTTTACATGAATACATCCGCGTGCCACAGAAACTTCTTCCATTCCCACCGTATTGTCTTCATAAATAACCGCAAATAAATCTAATGTGTCAAGATTTGGAAAATGACGCGCGATTGTATCATGAAATATCTTCAAGCGGTTGACATCTAATGTATTCGCGTCTGCAGCCATTACGACACAAACTTTTGTCGCTGTTTGCATCGTTTGGTAAAAACGATCAATTCGACGCCAATATTTCTTTTGTACCGCGTCTAAGGCACCATTATCAAACGAGGGTGAGAAGAAATCATGCCAAAAGGTTATTTTTTGCACTTGGTCAACAACAACATATCGTCCTGCTGCCTGACGATTATCAAACATCAAATGCTCACGTTTTAAGAAATCTTTGAAATGTGTAACAACTAATGAGCTCATAATTTCACAGCCTTCATCTCTCGTTGTTAACAACCAGTCAAAGGGGTATGAGGCTTGACGCAAGCCACGTTTCTTAAGTTGCATCGCAGGAATACAGTTCATCCCCATCGGCAGTACTAAATCATATTCACGTTGAATTGCCATAATTTGAACTTACAATAGAGTTTAATCCACATCATAATTGCTTCTGCAACTAGTACCTTAATCATACCATTTTTGTGGGGATTTCTCAATTGATTTTTGGGGGCTTTTTCCCTTCATTTGGGGAATGGGTTGTCTTGAGGTTCGAAATTTGGCTTTTTTGGGGGTGGGTGTTATTTTGGGCCTGGCGCATGTGTGTGAAGTGTCTTGTATCGGCGGGGATTTTGTGGTAGAATGTCAGTCCTTTTTATTTCTATAATATAGAAGTTGGTTGAGTAAATAACGATTTTAGTATTTTGAAGGTAAGGAAGTTTGAATGGTAACGCGTAATAAAAAAGATGAGCCGATGATGGTTACGGGCTCGGTTTTGAATGCTGATTTGTTGTCTCGTTATGAAGCGATGGCGCAGGAGTGTGCGCGCATTGATCCGCAGTTGTATCGTAAGTTTAACGTGAAGCGTGGCTTGCGTAATGAGGATGGCTCGGGCGTTTTGGTGGGTTTGACGCGCGTGGGCTCGGTACATGGTTATGTGGTTTCTGAAAATGAAATCGTGCCGGTGCAGGGCGAACAGTTGTTCCGCGGCATTAATGTCCAGGATTTGGTGCATGGTTTCCAGAAGGAGTCGCGTCCTGGGTTTGAAGAAACGGCATATCTTTTGCTTTTTGGCCGTTTGCCGACGCGTGAGGAACTTGAGGAGTGGAATGGCGTTTTGGATTCGAAGCGTGCTCTGCCCTATCCTTTGTTGGAAAAGATCATTCGTGAACCGAGCCGTGATATTATGAATTCTTTGGCGCGTTCGGTTTTGGCTGCGTACAACGATGATGAGACACCAGATGCTGTGAATATTACGTCGGTTTTGCGCCAGAGCATTGAATTGGTGGCGCGTTATTCGGCGATGGCGGCTTATGCTTATCAGGCGAAGATGCATTATTATCATGGCGAATCGCTTTTTGTGCGTAACCCGATGCCGGGTAAGTCGACGGCTGAGAACTTCTTGATGATGATGCGTGAGGATGCTTCTTATACGCCGCTTGAGGCGGAGTTGCTTGACCTCTGCTTGGTGCTTCATGCTGAACATGGTGGTGGTAACAACTCTGCATTCACGACGCATGTGATTACGTCTGCAGCCACGGATACCTATTCGGCCATCGCAGCTGCTACGCTTTCTTTGAAGGGTCCTCGTCACGGTGGTGCGAATTTGCGTGTGTGCCACCAGATGGATGAGATCCGCGATGCTTTACCTGATTGGGGTGACGAAGAGGCTATCGCCAATTATCTCCGCAAGATTCTCCGTAAGGAAGCGGGCGATGGTTCGGGCCTTATTTACGGCTTGGGCCACGCGGTGTATACGCTCTCTGACCCGCGTGCACAGTTGCTCAAGGAAAAGGCGAAGGAGTTGGCTCAGAGCAAGGATCGCATGGAGGAATTCTACCTTTACGAAGCGATCGAACGTTTGGGACCGATGGTCTTCAATGAAGGTCGCGAAAAGCATAAGGAACTCTGTGCAAACGTGGACTTCTATTCGGGCTTCGTCTATGACATGCTCAACATCCCGATGGACCTCTATACGCCGCTTTTCGCTATTTCGCGTGTGGTCGGCTGGTGTGCACACCGTTTGGAAGAACTCGTCAATGGCGGCCCGATTGTACGCCCTGCCTTCAAGGCTTTAACGGGCGATGTCGCCACATACGCACCACTTGCCGAACGTAATGCTTAAGCGTGAGGGCTTTATGCCAATTGCAGATCCCGCTGCTTTTCACTCTCTGCCGGATGCCGTTAATGGCACCGGCGGTGCTTTTTCCGTACCCGAGCCGATTTTGGTTACGGGCGGAAGTGGGTTCTTGGGCATCAACCTTATTCGCTGGTTACTCGCGCAAGGGGTAAAGGATATCCGCTCGCTTGATTTGGAGCCCTTCTCCTACCCCGAAGCAACCGATTCCCGCGTGCACACAGTGATTGGCGATGTACGTGATCCCAAGGCTGTTGCTGCAATCATGGAAGGTTGCAAGGCGGTGGTACACTGTGCCGCGGCATTGCCGCTCTGTAGCGAGGAGGAGATTGTTTCCACCGATGTAGATGGCGCGCGCATTGTGGCTGAGGCGGCAGTTGCTGCTGGTGTCAAACGTTTTATCTACATCTCCTCCACGGCGGTGTACGGCATTCCAGACCATCATCCCTTAGTCGAGGGCGACCGCTTAGAGGGTGTCGGCCCTTATGGTCGTAGTAAAATTATCGCTGAGGGAATTGTCCGCGCATTGGACTCCAACGCCTTTCCTGTGTGCATTTTACGCCCAAAGAGTTTCGTAGGCCCCGAACGCCTCGGCGTCTTTGCGTTGTTGTATGACTGGGCTTACACGGGTCACGGCTTCCCAATGATTGGCAATGGAAAAAATCGCTATCAATTGCTCGATGTGGCCGATCTCTGCGAAGCAATTGGCCTTGGGCTAACACACCCCAATCTAACCGTCGTGCGCGACACTTACAATGTGGGTGCAGCCGAATTCGTCACCATGCGTGAAGAGTGGCAGGCGGTCTTAGATGCGGCCGGATACGGCAAAAAGATTCGTACCACGCCTGCATGGTTGGTGATTCCCGTCCTGAAGGTATTGGAAAAACTTCACCTTTCGCCGCTTTATGCGTGGGTCTACGAAACGGCCGCGCAGGACAGTTTTGTGAGCGTGGAAAAGATTCGCACGCAATTGGGATGGCGTCCCCGCTACTCAGACCGTGACGCGCTTTTGCGTAATTATGCATGGTACATCGCGAATTTAGAACAATTCCGTGGCAAAAGTGGCAAAACCCACCGCGTGCCATGGAAACAAGGTATTTTGAGTTTGATTAAGAGGTGCTTCTAATGCGTACGCTCATTTTAGACCGTTCTTCCGCCTTTACGCACATGGCCTACAACGGCCAAACGTGCACCCTTGATGGGCGCGACGATACTTGGGTCGCAAAAATGCGCGACTTTCTAAACGGCGAAATCCCCGAAGCACTCGCTGTTGGCTTAGGTCCAGGCTCCTTCGCGGGTATTCGCGCGGCAATTGCGTCCTTGCAAGGCCTCGGCATCGCATGGCAATTGCAACCCGTTGGCTTTCCCTCTGCGGCCGTTTTAGCTGCAGCTTCGGGGTTGCCTGAGGTGATGGTTGTGGGCGATGCGCGCCGCAACACACTCTGGACTGTGCGTTATCGCATTACCGAGACGCGCATTGAGCAAATTGGCGGTTTTGAATTACGCAAACGTGAAACCTTCGTGCCAGATGCAAATGCCGTTTCGCCCGATGCAGCACGTTTGTCGGAATTCAACTTACGCGCCGTTACGATTGAACCCGCTCTGTTGGAATCCGTGGTAATGCGTTTAGGTGATGCCTTAACCGCAGACCCGAAGCCCTACTACCTCCATCCTGCTGTCGGAGCCGCCGATGCGAAATGAACGTTTAGAAGCGTTTGAAGACACGTTAATTGCGTTGTTGCGCGAGATTGACCTCGCCCTTGAAGCGCAATTTGGCGCAACGCTTTCTCGTCATCCCGCACGCCCTCCACATGGCACAACAGCGAATCCGCAGTACGATGGCCTTTTCTCAATCGTGCCCAATTTCTCTGCAGGCATTGGTTCAAAGTATGGGCCTGGCTACACGCTCGACTTGCGCATTTCGACCCTTTCAAACGTTGATCCCGCATTTCGTAAAACATGCGAAACGTTCATGGTGGAAACCTTACAAAAGCGTTTACCCGAAGCCTTCCCTGACCGCGAACTCAAAGTAGCCGAAGATTTACATGGTTGGAAGCTCTTTGGAGACCTCTCGCTTAACTAAGGACATTATGACAAACACGCCGACGCCTCTCTCTCAAACCGATTCACCCGTGCTCTCAAAGCGCGAACAGGTGAAGCGTTTTGTGCGTGTACACATCGTGACGTTTGTCTCCTTTTTTGCTGCGGCGCTCTCCTTCTGTTTTTCCCCCGTAATAAAGTGGTGGCAGGCCATCGATTGGACCACGCTCAACCTCCTTTTCTGCCTGATGGTCGTTGTGGCTGGCATGCGTGAATGCGCACTTTTCCGAACGTTAGCCGCCACGCTTTTGAAGGGGCAACAACGCTACCGCACCCTTGCGCACGCGCTTGTACAATTGACCTTTCTCTTGTCAATGCTCATCACCAATGATGTCGCGCTCATCGCACTCACGCCCTTCGCGATTTACTTGCTTAACAAACTCAATCTGCGCGACCGCATCCCTGGCCTGATTATTCTGCAAACAATTGCCGCCAACCTTGGTTCCATGGCTACGCCTGTTGGAAATCCGCAGAATCTCTTCCTTTACACGGCCTATTCCGTAACGCCTGGCGATTTCTTTGCAGCGATGTTGCCCATAACGGTTGCTGGCGCCGTACTCCTTGCAATCACCACACACTGTGTGAAAGATGCACCGCTCAATACGGTTGCGGCACCACAATTAACCCCTATGCCGCGCAAAATTTGGGCATATGGCACGCTTTTTGCGCTCTGCTTGGCTTCAGTCTTCCGTTTTGTACCAGGGTGGATTACCTTTGTCATTGTGACACTTGGAGCGTTGTGTTGCGGTGGAAAAGCCGTGCGTAAGGTCGATTATGGGCTGCTCCTGACCTTTATCTGCTTCTTCATCTTCTCTGGAAACCTCGCGCAAATTGAAGGCATTCGCACCTTCTTTGCAGGCCTTCTTGAACATCACGCACAGGCCACCGCCGCAGTGGTTAGCCAATTCCTCTCCAATGTCCCCGCAGCCATCTTATTAGAACCCTTTACCGCAGATTGGAAATCCCTCCTTTGGGGCGCAGACATTGGTGGTTTTGGCACACCGATTGCCTCACTGGCGAGCTTAATTTCGTTTGGTTTCTATCTCAAAGAAGACGATGCCAAGCCCTTACGTTATCTTTGGCACTTTACGATCCTAAACGTCATCTTCTTCGTCTTTTTAACCCTTTGTTCGCGATTTTTATAAGGTATCTGATGTTTACCCCTAACATCATTTGAAAGAAGGCCCCTTTTATGAAGACCATCCCAACAGATTTTCCCTCTCCTTTCGAACGTTTAAGATGGGTGCTCAAAGCCCTTCGTGCTCCCGATGGATGCCCGTGGGATCGTGAGCAAACCTTGCAGACGATTCAACCCTGCTTGCAAGAAGAGTGCTATGAATTGCTCTCGGCAATGGTTAGCGACGATTTAGCCAATCACAAGGAAGAGCTCGGTGACGTATTGTTACAAGTGCTTTTCCAGGCTGACATCCGCGAAGACCAAGGTGACTTCACCTTTGATGAAGTGGTCAACACCTTGGCAGACAAGTTAATTCGCCGCCACCCGCACGTCTTTGGCGAAGTCGATGCCAAGGATACCGAAGCCGTTTTGCGCAATTGGGAGCAAATCAAGCAGACAGAACACAAGACCATCAAGACTTCGGCCTTGGATGGCGTTCCTGAAGCCCTACCTGCCCTCTTAAAGGCACAGCGTACCCAACACAAGGCCGCGAAGGTGGGCTTTGATTGGAAAGATGCCGACGGCCCAAATGCCAAATTGGATGAAGAAATCGCAGAATTGCGCGCCGCCATTAAAAGCGGTGATACCGAAGCCATTGCAGATGAATACGGTGACGTCCTCTTCTCCTTTGTCAATCTCGCCCGTTTTATCAATGTTGATGCCGAGAGCGCCTTACGCGCCGCTACCACGAAGTTCTCAAAGCGCTTTCGCGCTGTTGAAGCACGCGTAAAAGCTAGCGGCAAAGAGATGAAGTCGCTCACCTTAGAAGAACTCGACGCCATTTGGGACGCCGTTAAAGCGGAGGCAAAAGCATGAGTACGCTCCCCACTCCCACCACATTTGTCGCCCTCGACTCTGACGGGTGCGTTGTTGATACCATGGCTGCAAAGCAACATGGCTTTTTGCAACCCCTCATGGTGAAGGCGCTCAGTCTTACCGGTGACGCAGAACGCATTTACCTCGCCTGCGCGGACTATGTGAATCTCTATTCTATTACCCGTGGCATCTCACGCTTTAAGGCGATTTTACTCAACTTTGAGACCTACAATAGCCATCCTGATGTCAAGCATTTGGGATTGCCCCTAATCCCCACAGACGCGCTTAAAGCCTTTGTGGAGAGCGGCCTCCCCCTCGGCAATCCTGCCCTCACCCAATGGCTTACTGAGCACCCCTCGCCCTTTTTGGAGCAGATCTTGGGGTGGAGTCTCGCAGTGAACGACGCCATCGTCACCTCTGGTGCCACCTTCCCCGCCTACGAAGGCGCACGAAAAGCACTCCAACAAATGCAAGGCCGCAGCGAAACAGGCATCGTATCCCAATCGCCTGAAGCTGTTTTGCGCGAAGATTGGGGCCGTCAAGGGTTGTTGGACTACGTACAACACGTCGCTGGGCAAGAAGTTGGACTCAAAGTCGCGCAATTAACCGCACTTACCGATGGCCGTTATCCGCGTGAAAAGGTCATTATGATTGGCGATGCTCCCGGCGATTTAGAGGCCGCGCGCGCCTTTGGATGTCGCTTCTTCCCCATTCTCCCTGGCCGCGAAGAAGAATCGTGGCAACGCTTCAACGATGGCATCTACGAAGCCTTTGCTACCGGCACCTACTCTGTTGAGGCAGAAGCTGAACTGATTGCCGAATTTGAAAAGGTCTTACCCGCACTTCCCCCATGGGCGAATCAGGCGAACTAAGGAGGATACGCTATGGAAAATGTCTATAATTTCTGCGCAGGTCCTGGCATGTTGCCACCCGAAGTCCTTGCTGCCGCACGCGAAGATCTCCTGCAGTGGGGCGACCTCCCCTGTAGCGTCCTTGAAGTCTCCCACCGCAGTGCCGCATACACCGCCCTCAAAGAACGCGTTGAGGCCAATCTCCTCAAGCTCTTCGGCCTTGACAACCGCTACACGATTCTCCTTCTTCAAGGAGGTGCCTCTGGCCAATTCGCAATGTTGCCCTACAATTTCTTACGCGAGGGCGACGCCGCAGACTACCTCGTGCGAGGTTACTGGGGCGAAAAAGCAGTTCAACAAGCCAGTCGCGTGGCACGTGCACGTCGAATGAATACATGGACAGAGGGCTGGAATGACCACGCCATTTATGCCCATGTCACTACCAATGAAACCATCGCTGGCACGGCATTGCCCGAAGACTTCCCCACGCCCTCCGTCCCCTTGTGTGCAGACATGAGTAGCGACATCCTCTCCTGTCCGCGCGATTACAGCAAATACGCCCTCTTCTACGCTGGCGCACAAAAGAACCTCGGCGTGGCAGGGTTAGCCGTGGTCGTAGCAGAAAAGGAATTTCTGTCGCACGCACGACGTAACCTTCCTGCGGCATTTTGCTATCTTGAACACGCCAAAGCAAACGGCCTCTACCACACGCCCAATGCTTTTGCCGTCAATGTCCTCGGCCACCTCACCGATTACCTCCTCAAAACAGGAATCGAAAACGTTTGGGAAGCCAATCGCCGCAAAGCCGAAAAGCTCTACGCAGAACTTGACCGTTCCGCATTTTGGCGCCCATTGGCACCCAAAAATGAACGCTCCCGCACCAATGTCACCTTCCGTTTGCCCACCGCAGACTTGGAAGAACGCTTCTTAGCACGTGCAGCCACCGAGGGCCTCATCGCATTAAAGGGACACCGCGCCGTCGGTGGCATCCGCGCCTCGCTCTATAACGCAATGCCTGAAAGCGGAGTAGACAAATTGGCCGCATTTATGAGAGAATTTGAACAAACAAATGGATAAAAGGAAAAAGACCATGGCTATTGAAAACGAAGTGTACGCCGACGGCGTCTATCAGATTCACATGTTGGAACAGACCATCCGCCTCGACTTGATGCGTTTGCAACCCAATCCTGAAGGTAACAACCCCATCCCTCGCCCCTTTGAACGCGTAATCATGAACCCCCAGGGTTTCTTGCGCACCTACGAAGCAATGGGCCAGATCATCCAGAAGCTTGAAGAGCTCGGCGTCCTTCGTCGTAATCCCGACTACCCGCCGCAGGACAACAAGTAAGCCTTCTGTTGCCAATCAAAGGCGCTACTCAAACGAGTGGCGCCTTTTCTTTATCCCTTTTATTTCACAAACACCTTTTTTTGAGGGATATGCGCATTGCGTTTAGGGATTGTTGTGCACTGTGCTCATTTTATTTACACAAAAGCAGATTTATAATCCACCTCACGCGCATTTTGGTATACTACTTGCATAAGCATGTTTTAGAAATGGAGGATGGTATGAAGTTGTTGTTACTCTTAGCGAATGGGTTTGAAGAAATTGAAGCCTTGGGCACATTAGACCTTTTACGTCGTGGCAATCTTGAAGTGACGACATGCACCTTGAATCAGACGCCCTTGACCTTAGGTGCGCACGGCATTGCCGTTGAGGCAGAACTCTGCTTGACAGAGTTAGATTCTACGCAGTTTGACGGCGTTATCCTGCCTGGCGGCATGGGTGGTTCGCAGGCTTTAGCCGCCACCCACGGCGTCCTTGAATTGCTGAAGGAATACAATGCCCAAGGGAAGTGGGTCTGCGCAATTTGTGCAGCGCCAGCATTGGTCTTAACGGCAGCAGAGGTCATTGGCACCCGTAAGGTCACCTGTTATCCTGCGCCTGAATTTATTGAAGCGCTGGGCGATCATTACCTCGCCGCGAAGGCGCACACCGATGGCAATCTCATTACGGGCGCGGGCCCGGGTTGCTTTACCGACTTCTCTCGCGCGATTCTTGACGCGGTCACGCCTGGCGTCTCTGCAGACGTCTTTAAGGCCGCCCTCATTGACGCCTAACCTTCATTAGCAGTCACCCTCAATCTCCATGGCTCAACCCTCTCTCACGCTCCAGCAATCAAGCGGATTGCAACAGCAGCAACGCCAATCACAGGAGTTGCAGTTGTCGTTGCGTGCACAGCAGCGGCTTGAGCTCTTGGGGATGCAAGTGGAGCGCCTTTCTACCGCCTTACGCCAACGCGCAGAGCAAAATCCCTTTATTACCTTCGAGCCCCCGATTCGCGAGATTTCAATCGGTTCATACCACGAAGATGCCGCCGCAGATATGGAGCAGGAAGGCAATAATGACTACCTCTTTTCGGGATTTGAAGGCTTTGGTGACCAACGTTCCCCCGCAGAAACCGCCGAGCGTGCCGCTCGCCACGACTTTTTAATCGCCTCTCTTACGGAGAAGCCCACGCTGTACCAACATCTTGAGCAACAAGTTCTCCAGCAGTACGCCCCTGGTCCGCTGCGCGAACAGATGCTCCTCATTTGCGATGCCCTGGATCAGAATGGCTACCTCCGCAGAACGCCCTATGAGCTCCTATCCGATTGGTGGGAGTTACACCATGGGCGCCCACCGGCACTATCAGAAGAGCAAGACATCCTCCACACCATTGCAGAAGTGCAGCAACTCGACCCCCCGGGCGTTGGTGCGCGCTCCCTCTCTGAATGCCTTGAATTGCAGGTGCGTGCCGACACCACCTACTCCACCGAGCGCACCCTCCGCCTCAAACTCTGCCAACGCCTCAACGCGTTGCTCACCGACAGCCCTACGCAGTTGGCCAAGACCTTACAATGTGACCCTGCGCAGTTAAGTGACGCCTTAGCGTATATTCGCACCCTCAATCCCTTCCCTGGGCGCGGATTTGCCAAAGAACCGCCCCCCGAGCCGCCCGAAATCGTCGCAGTTCGCCACGCAGATGGCCATTGGGTAGCCCAGTGCAATGAAGAAGACCTCCCCCTGTTTCGCATGAACGAAGAGGCCGTAGCTTCAGCGAAAGCACACGCTAAGTCAAAAGATGACCGCGAATGCATTACCGAATACGAAATGCAGGCACGCCTTTGGACCGAAGCCTATCGCGAACGCAATGAAACCCTCCGCCGCGTCGCACAATTAGTCTTTGACCGACAACCCCCCTTCTTAGAGAGTGGCGGAGACCCAGCCACCCTCAAACCGCTCTTACAACGCGACATCGCCGAAGTCATCGGTTATGACGAGAGCACCATCTCACGCGCTGTAAAGGAAAAGGTTGTACGCGTCAGCGGCTCCCAGAAATTGCTCCCGCTCAAATCCTTCTTTACGCACGCCCTTCCGACATCTGCAAACACCGCAACAGACGCCATTTCTGAGCAACAAGCCAAATCTGCGCTCAAAGCGTTGATCGATGCAGAAGATCGCAAACACCCCCTCTCAGACCAAGCCCTCATGGAAGCATTGGCTGCACAACACATTCTTTTGGCGCGACGCACGGTCGCAAAATATCGCGAGCAACTCGGCATCCCCTCCACACGAGAACGCCGAGCAAAATTGTGAGGTCCCCTATGGAAAAGCCCATCGTATTAGTTTGGTTAACCCTACGTGGTGTGGCTGAATTCTCGGCCACCGAAGAACAGGTGGCGCGTTGGCAAGCGCGTCTGCCAGAACTGGAATTTCTGCGCGTCACCACGCAAGAAGACTTTATTCGCAATCTCTCCCGAGCCACCTACATCATGTGCTACCACTTCTGCGAAGCTTGGTTGGCCCTCACCTACCGCGCCAAGTGGATCTCCACCCCTGCGGCAGGACGCGAACTCCTCGGCGAATCCTTCCCCGACCGCCTAAAGGTCACCTTTGGCACCTTCCACGGCGCCATTATGGCCGAATCCGCCATCGGCATGCTCTTAGCCCTCCGACGCGGCCTCGTGCCAGGCGTAGGCCTCTGCACCGACGAAGACCTCTGGCCCGAACACATGGTTGGCCGACGCATGATTGCGGGCAGTAAAGCCGTCATCTTAGGCTATGGCAATATCGGTAAAGCGATTGACGAAAAACTCGCCGCGCTTGGTGTCACCGCCATTGGCGTCACGCGCAAAAATCTGGCCCACCTCAAGGACTACCTCAAAGACGCCGACGCGCTCTTCTTAGCCCTCCCTGGCACGCCAGAAACCACCCATATCATCGACGCAGCAGAGCTCGCCTGCCTGCCGCCCCACGCCGTCATTATCAATGTTGGCCGCGGCAATGCGATTAATGAGAAAGCACTCGCAGAAGCCCTCACCGCAAACAAACTCTACGGCGCATTTCTTGATGTCGCCCCACAAGAACCCTACCCCGCAGATGGCCTTTTGCGCAAAACACCCCGATGCTACCTCATGCCCCACGCATCAGCCTTTGCGCCAGAATACTTAGACCTCGCCTTTGAAGAATGGGTCAAGCTCTACCACGAATGGTTTGCCAAACAGTAACATGTCGATCGCACTCATTAAAACTGAAGCCATCTGTCTCAATGTGCGCCCCTTCTCAAAGACGTCGCACATGGTGACCTGGCTCACCCGTTCCAATGGATGCTTAACCACCCCCGTCAAAGGCGCCCAACGCCCCAAAAGCGCCTTCTTGGGTAAATACGACATCGGCTACACCTGCGAACTCATCTTCTACGCCAATGGCCGCAATGGCGTGCACCACATCCGTGAATGCACCCCCCTCAACTTTCGAGAAACGCTCCGCACCGGTTGGCACCGCGCCACAGCCGCCAGCTACGCCTGCGACCTCACCCTGCGCACCGCACAAGGCGAGCAGGTCAATGAACCCCTCTACATCACCCTCACCCTCCTCCTCGAAACCCTCCAACACTGCACACGCCACGAAGCCGCACTTGCGTTGCTCTGGTACGAATGCACCCTCCTCCAGCTCCTCGGCGTAGCCCCCGACTTCACCCCCTGCGCCCAATGCACAGACACCGACTTCATCACCTTCTCCATCCAAGAAGGCCGCGCCATCTGCGAACACCACCCCTCGCGCTTCCGAAATGTTGCCACCCTCTCACTCCATAGTGAAATGCGCGACCTCTTCCAAACCATCCTCCAAACACCCC